>DCGB01000026.1:0-1899 GCA_002314515.1 Solobacterium sp. UBA1789
TACAGATTATTGTTTTTCTTTCTAAGTTAATCTGGGCATCATCCCTGCCTTCTGTTTCGCTTATTGAAGCGAAGTCAGGCGAAACAATGATTGTACCCTTATTCATATCAGCTGAGGCATAGCTGTCATCTGTCTTCCAGTTTAAAGGATTGATTACCATTGGATTTTCCGGAAGCAGAATTGACTTGCCACTGGCAGTCGGTCCTTCCGTAGTAAAAGAAATTACAACATTGACATCATCTTCGCCAGTCGCAAATTTTAAGCCTGTTTCTTCATTAAAGATATCCTCTGATGGTGCAAAACCAAGAGAATAGGCTGCTACCATTCTTGAAAGATATTCCTTGTGTTCCTGCATATAATGAGTCAATACCGTTAGTAACATTGCCGAACCCTGAGAATGGCCGGCAAGAATAAATGGCTTATCGTTATTGTAGTTTTCAAAGTAATAATCAAGGGCTGCAACAATATCAAAATAAGCCTTACTGTTATAAAGCAATGCCAGATATGTCGCATTATCCTTATTGCACTTATCGGCTTGAGTCATAGCTGTCTGTCGATAATAAGGCATGTAAACATTACAGGACTCCTCATATGCGGATGTCTGACATAATCTGATAACAGATACCTTATTTTCCATTTCACTTATTGAGGCAAAACCATCTTCGTTCTCGGTTTGCATTGCAACGGTTGGATAGATGAAAAATACATCGACTGGCTTAGTACCATCTTTTTGAATATCTACCCAGTTATCATCATTGGAATAATCAAGCGTTTCAATGCTTTCTTTTACTTCAACATTGGAATCTGCAACATTATCGCCTTCAACTTTATTTTCAGCTTTACATGAAGATAAAGTCATTAACATGCAGATCATCAATAGACTAAGAATAATTTTTTTCATTATATTATCTCCTTTTTTAAATACTAGAACTCTACACAAAGCACATTTCTGTCAAATTCATTATAGGTATTTTCTATCCTGTTTACATCATTTATTACCAGCTTCAGTCCAAGTTCGTCGACAAAATCTTCTTTTAACAGATTCAGATTCATGTCGTTTTCAATCATGATGCGATGATTAATGCCTGTTTCTGATCCCAGGACTGATATTTCTATCTGATTTACTCTTTTATTGCTTAAAGATGGATAAACAATCTCTTCTATCGAATATTCAATAGCCGTTTTCTGTTTTGCGGTTAGGCCATATTGGGCTAAAAACTTCTGGATTTCTGATTGTAAGGCATATAAGTCGATATTATCCTTATCAACGACAACATTATGTAACCTTGAACGATAAATAAACTGTCTTGTCAGTGGTCTGTCGGGATAATCAAATATTTCTTCAGGACTGCCCTGTTCATAAATACCCTTTTCAGCCAGGAAAATTACTTTGGAAGAAATAGATTTGGCAAATCTCATCTCATGAGTAACAATTATTGAAGTTATGCCTTCATTAATTAAATCTCTGATAACACTTTCAACTTCATCGACCATTGTTGGATCTAAAGCTGAAGTAGGTTCATCAAATAATATTACTTCCGGATTCATCATTAAAGTTCTGGCAATGGATACTCTTTGTTTCTGACCGCCAGACAGGGCATCCGGCATCTTGTAAAGACTGTTTTCCATTCCTACTTTCTTAAGCAGTACTTTTGCCTTTTCAATAGCTTCATCCTGAGGCATCTTCAAGACAGTTGTTGGCGTAATAATCAGATTCTCCAGGACATTTAAATGAGAGAATAGATTAAAATGCTGATAGACCATTCCGACTTTCTGCCGATAGGCATTTAAATCAACATCCTTATCAAAGATATTTTTGTCATTAAAATAGATTGCGCCTGATGTAGGTTCATTCAGCCGGTTGATGCATCTCAAAAGTGTTGACTTACCACAACCTGA
>DCGB01000026.1:2004-6816 GCA_002314515.1 Solobacterium sp. UBA1789
ATGTTCTATTCTTATCATTATTTGTCTCCTAAATGTTTTTGTCTATTAATTAAGCTGATTAGCCAGGTACCAAAAGCACCAAGCAGAATATAGATAGCTGATACGCAGATTAAACCAAACATTGCATCCAGGGTCCTGCTGGTTACGATACTTGAAGCCTTTGTCAACTCTTCGATTGCCAAAGAACCAACAATTGAAGTTTCCTGTAAACACATGACAAACTGATTCTGATAAATACTAATCGCATTATTAACAGCCTGAGGCAAGGTAATATTGATAAAAGCCTGCATTCTATTCATACCCAAAGCTCTTGCCGCCTCTATCTCACCAATATTAACGGAAGAAATGGCACTATAGAAAATCTCCGACAAATAAGCAGCATTCTTTAAAGTAAGACCCACAATACAGACAACAACCGTAGAAAAACCAAAATCGGCAAAGACAACATACAAAAATATCATCAATAATACTAAAGTTGGAATTTGAACCAGAAATTTATTAATAATATTAACAATCTTTTCAACAGTCTTATTACCCTTTAAACGGATACCGCAAATTAAAGCACCAAATAAACTGCCAAATAAAAAACTGGCGAATGTTAACACAAGGGTCATCAATAAACCATTCGCAAAAAATTTCCAGCGGTCTTCATAAATAAATGTTAAATATAATCTGTAAAAGATACTCATTTATTTATCCTCCTCCAATACACCAATTTTCAGATTGTCATAATCTTCTACTTCCAGTAAAACAATATATGAATCACGATAACTTGGTCCCATATCAACATAAGGAGATGTTTCGCAATCTTCCCTGTAGACTTCACTATATCCGGCTAATAGAATATCAATTTTTCCATAATAAAGGTCATTAACACCCGAAGTTTCTGCTTCTTTAACCCATTCAATTTTATAATTCATATAATTGGCAAACATGATATAGATATCGACTTCACTGCCATTAGGACAATGATTAATTGTATCCTCAAAGGCAATCGGAATAAGATTATAGTTATAGCCTATCCTGACAATCTCGCCCGTACCCGTCTGTTCAGTAATGGGCGATCCATCATAATATTCATTGTTATAATATCGTTCAAGATATTTGTCATATTCGCCATTTTCTTTGATTACTTGTAAGAAGTCTTCAAATTCAGCCATATATTTACTTCCTTCGGAAAACATGGAAGCTACATTATTTGTGGCAATAGGCTGTTCATGAATCTTAAAGCCACTGGATAAACTGACAACATAATTAGCCATGTCATAGGTCAAGGCTGCTGCATCAACCTGCCGATAACATAAGGCAACCAGTAAATCAGCCTCACTATTATAGCGCTGTAAAGTTATATCCTGGCGATCAGATAATAAATAATCACCCTCATAAGCAGTAATAACACCAATTCTCTGGCCTGATAAGTTATCAATTCTATCGATTTTGCGTGAATTGGCAAACTGGTTTTTAAAATAAATGGCAGCTAAAAAACCAATCATTATCATGATGCAGATAATATAAATAATTATTTTCCTGAATACATTATTCATATATCAAATTGCCATTCATCTAAAGTTTATAAGTCCTGACATTTTTTAATCAGCTTTGAATAACCCTTGCCGTGTTGAACACATTTGGAAACCCGCGACAGGGTTGCGGAAGAAATATTCAATTCAGCCAATACCTGATTATAGGTATAACCTTCCAGCAACAGTTCAGCCGCTTTTAAACGTTGCGCCATATTTTCAACCTCTTTATATGTACAAAGATCGCTTAATAGATTGGCACAATCCTCACGATTATCAATACCAATAAACATGTCGTATAACTGTTCTATTAATTCTTCAATATTATTCATACTGCAGTTTCCTTTCGGCACTCTCAAGTTGATTATAAGACTTATGTCCACTTTATTCAAATAAACCAATATGACTATAATGATAGTATGAAACATCAGATAATCAGACTAAACAAAAACGAAGATTCCCTGATTTATTTACTGGGACAGGAAGAATATTCAAATAATATTTCAACAAATCTCATTCTCATTAACGATATTGACTGGAACAGAGATCTAAGTCCCTGGCCAAGTCCAAGGGTCTTCAAAAAAGGCCAGGATTTTAGTGGCCAGGCTGATGTTTTTCTCAACGAATTATTAACCTATATTAATAATATTGAAAAAGATAATGATCTCCATATCAGCAAAAGAGGAATCTGTGGCTATTCATTAGCTGGCTTGTTTTCTTTTTATTGTCTGTATAAGACTGATTATTTCAGCTATATTGGAGCAGTTTCTGCATCTTTCTGGTATCCGGATTTTCTGGATTTTGTCTTAAATAATAAGATTAAAGCTAAAGACCCCTATATCTATCTTTCCCTTGGTGATAAAGAAGCCTTGAGTAAAAACAGCATATTACAAAACGTTGAAACAGATACACAAATTATCTATAAGCATTTAAAAAAACAGAGCTATCGCTGTGACTATCAAAAAAATCCCGGCGGACACTTTGATGATCCACCGGGACGAATTAATCTTGCCTTAAAAACAATTACAGACAACTATACATGAAATCGATGATACCCTCTTCGACTTCTTCTTTAATATCATCATAGTTATGAATCTCATGACGATATCCGCTATATAAATGAGTTTCAACCTGATGTCCATATTTAATCAAAAGATTGGAAACCTCATAAACACCCTGACCCCAGAAACCAACAGGATCCTGATCACCCGCAATATTATAGATTGGTAAAGAAGTCGGAACCATTTTGGCCCACTCATCACCCTGAATCTGTTTTCTCATCAAAAACAGATCATAGGCAGCCCGATTTGTTGATTTTTTCATGAATCCATTGAAAGGATCATTGGCATGGTCATATTGAACCATTTCCTAGCCACAGATCCACTCATTACCCAATTTAGGTTCACCAATGCGGCCAAACATCCAGGAACGGTCATTGAGATTATCGGACTCTAAGGCTCGGCCATTGTTGATGGCATCAAGAAACTTCTTTTCTGTTTCCTCTGCATTGGCAATACCACTGGCCGTACCACATAAAGTACAACCCTGAAGTTCCTCTCCATATTTGGCGATATAATCGCGGGCAATGAAAGAACCCATGGAATGGCCAAATAGGAAGTAAGGCAGATTCGGATAAAGCTTTTTGACAATCATGGTTAAAGAATGTTCATCTTCCATCATTGTATGTGGACCCTTAGCACCATAATCACCCCAGATACCATTTTCCTTAGCTGTCTTGCCATGACCGACATGGTCATCAGCTGCCACGATAAAACCGGCATCCATAAAAGCTACGATCATATGTAAATAACGACGGGAATGTTCACCTAAACCATGAATGATTTGAACAATACCCAAGGGTTCAACAGTTGGCACATAAACCCAGCCATAGACTGTATCACGCTCATTGAAAGACTTGAATTCTACTTCATGTAACATCTTTACTTCCTCTTAAACGATAAATAGTCAATAAACAGATGACCCAAAGTCAGCAACAATACAATAATACTGTTGGAACCAAACATCTGCATTGGTAAGGCAAAGCTTTCCTTAGCTGCAAACAGGACGATAATGCCCAAAGAAATTATTAATGAAGCTATAGCCAGTAACTTACGTCTCTTAACAATGCTTTCCTTTTCCCAGCTGTTATCCTTATTGAAAGCTCTAAATAGTAAGAAGCCGGAAATCGCCAGAGTAACTAAAGCCAGTAATAAGTCAACCAAAGCCCAAGGATCCTTATTAGACTGATTATTAGTTAATAATTGTGGTAAACGATAAGTTACAATGACATTCAGATCTTCAGCTGGCATCTGACCACTTACTTCCGTCATATCAGCATCGTAACCATCAATCACTGGTGATGGGTAGGAATATGATGAATGATAGACATATTCATCACTGATAGATTCGGCAGCCTTAGTGCCATCTTCATATTGATAATCAATTGTTAAGATAAAGTTATTAACCGTATAGGTAATCGTATATTCAACATTCTTGCCATCAATAAGGCCTTCGATTGTTTCTGTATCGGCAATATAGCCATCAATCTGCGGTACTTCTTCCTTATATTCCTGCTGATCCTTTAAGGAAATAACCATATCATCCTGGACCTTTGTACCATTCTTATAGTTGAAATGAACAGTTAAAGTATATTCCAGATCACCTGGCAGATAATAAGTTACTGTAATATTTTTATTACCTGCTGGCATTAAACCGGAAACATAAGCCTGATCAGGTTCATAGCCATTGACAAGCGGTGATTTGACATAATAGCTATCACCACTATTTACTTCATTAACTGAAGTCTTGGCAGCCTTAGAACCATTCGCAAAGACATAGTCAACAGTCAAAGTATACTTGACAGCCTCAGGCTTCTTATAAACAAGAGTGATTTCACTATCCTTGTTACCCATAACGCCTTCATAAGTATCACGTAATGGAATATAACCTTCAATATTAGCAGCAGTGATTGTATAAGCTTCCTTATATTTAAATTCCTTAATATCATCATCCTTAGCCTTAGAACCATCTTCATAAGTATAGTGAATAGTTAACTTATAGGTATTTGGTTCATAAGTGGCTGTAAGATGAAGATCACTGTTTAAAGTCTTTGGAAGTTCTGTGATCTTGTTATCAACAGACCAGCCGACAAAAGAGTAACCAGGATCATTTGGTGTTGTATCTGGAACAGCAGGTAATTCAGAGCCTTCATCTAAAGTATATTCAGCCTTAGTGAAAGCAGCGTTATTACCTGGATCATAAGTAAGAGTATACTGTTTGATCCATTTGGCAT
>DCGB01000033.1:0-1037 GCA_002314515.1 Solobacterium sp. UBA1789
TTCGATCCCGCTATGCTCCACCATTAGAAAAATAAGAAACTCAATGAGTTTCTTTTTTTATGTCAAAGATCGAACCACTCTTCTTTAAGTTGCAAAGCAGACGCTTACTTACATCAAATGCCCCCAATAGTGGTGAAACAAGTAATCGACCTCACCATAACATATATTTATCCTAACCACCTGAGCATATACTTATGCTTTAATGTGAACCGTAATGGTGATTGCGTGTCATATGAACTAATTTACCTTCCACAAACAGAAGCCTATAGCAGGCCCGTATTATGTCGATTTCTCAACTTTCTGCGTTAACAGGCGTACTCTGGCTAATCAACGGTATGTTTTTTCAATCCTTCTTCTTTAATATTTATTGCAGCATTAATATCTCTATTTAATAAAGTACGGCACGCAGGACACATCCACTCTTTTACTCCAATATCTAGTCTATCGATAACATTTCCGCATACGTGACACCTTTTTGATGACGGATACCATCGATCAATCCTTTTTACAACAGTACCCTTTTCTTTAGCCTTATACTCTAGCATCTTAACAAATTCACCATATCCATTATCTTTAGTTGCATTTTTTAATTTATTATTTTTACTTAAAGCAATTAAATCAATATCCTCAACAAATATGTAGTCATATTTATTTGTCATTTCGTTTGATAACTTATGCAAGCGATCTCTTCTGCTTCTTTGAATTTTGTTGTGGATTTTTGCGATTTCTTTTTTCTTCTTATGATAGATAATACTCTTTTCCATTGCTATCGACAACAAAGTGTGTTGAGGAATAATCTAAACCAATACTTTTGTTTTTGTCCAATTGTTTAGGTGCATTATTTTTAATGATTTCAAAATCAATGCAGGCGTAATAACTTCCATCTGCTTCTTTTATGATAGTTACATCCAACATCCTGCTGTTTGCAGGAAACTCACGATGAAAAATAATTATCACATCACCAACCTTAGGTAAATATATGTGCTTATCATCAATTATCTTAAAATAATCTCCACGTAAGTAATTTGATGTCTTGT
>DCGB01000033.1:1085-9651 GCA_002314515.1 Solobacterium sp. UBA1789
TCTCTAATTTTCCTCTTTGAAATTCATCTTTAGCTTTAAAGAGGACAGACATTAAGGCTAAAGTATCTGTTTGTTTCAAATAAGGATATTCACATTTATAATCATTCAATAGTTCAACCAGTCTTTCCGGTATTTTTCTTGTGGCAACATCCCTTTGAAATAGTTTCCTTACCAAATAACAGTTTTCAAAAATTGTATTAATCGCATCTTTCTGTTTTTCTGTCGGCACAATTCTATATTTGTACGACCGATTTATTTTAATCGTCATACCGTATTAATCATAAAGTCGAAGATTCCTAACCTTTTTTGTAATTTACGAAACTTAAAAGTCATATTTAACAACATACATATGGAGATTATAAAATAGGTTGCCTAGATATTCATGTTGAAGCACTAATCAAACTATCAAATTTCTAAAATGTATCAACAATTTATATTCATTGCTTAACCGATACCAAATAGGATTCTGTTTTACTGGTAAGACTTTAGCGCTACATAATATTTATCTATAGGTATCGTGCCACATTTTCTTGGCTATGGTATATGGTAACCAGCGCGAAATATAATATTGCTTATTAAAAGGATCTTGAATTATTCAAGATCCTAGACTGCGTTTAATTTAACAGTTCTACATGCTAAGCAAATTATAAACTTTTATTTCTTTGCAACTAAATTTATATATTTTACGATTATTGATTGAAATAATAATCTAATATCTAATTATTTATCTCATTTTTTCTAATCGTCCCAATATCCAGTTACTGTTATTTCGGCATCACCAGTTAACTTCATAAGATATGTACCACTATCTCCACTTTCAATTAACGGTGGAAGATCAGATAACGCTGCGCTTATATCTTCATCTATTTCTTCTGGATTTTCAATAGTAAAGCCTGTGCCATCAACTGATTGTATATTTATGACACTTATTCCATTAAGAACAAAAGCTAAATATTCACCTTCTATTTCTTTGCTGTACCATCTGTCTTCATCATCATAATAATCATCTAATTTTACTAATTCATTATCATTATCAATGTAATACATTTCATTTTGAGCTCCCGCTGTCTTAGTGCCATTGCCATCGATTTTAAATTTTACATTATATTTATTTAGTTTTTTTATGCTGACCGTATATGTACCCAATACTAAGTCGCCAGCAGCTGCTTGTGTAGCGATGTATTCTGGATTATCACCTTCTGTTTTTAATAGTTTAACAGTCGCTTTATAAGTATCTGATGTTGCTGTACCTGTTTCTGAAGTAGTTTCTGGACTTCCTGTTAATGTTGGAGTAACTCCAGATGCAGCAGAAGTTAGTTTACCACTTTCTTTATCAGTAGTGGTTTGAGTAGCTTCTGAAATATCAGTACTATCTTGTTGGGCTGATGCATAAGTAATCTCATACTTAACATCAGCGTTTGATTTGTTTGTTACAGTAATTGATACAGATGCGTTCTCGCTACCTTCAACAGCTGTCAATTTGTCATTAGTGACATCTTTTTTATATGTCAATGTTGCCGGATCCCATTTATATGTATCGCCTTCACTGGTATATGCAGCAGGGGTCATAGTCCAGGCAATATCTACACAATAAACTACAGTATCATCTACTGTTCCAGTATCTTTGGTAACTGTAGCAGTGGCATCAAATGAATCACCTTTTGCGCCTGTTCCGTTATTATTAGTTTCATCTGCTGTAGTTGTGGATCCATCCCAGGTTCCCATTGTTGGATCAGCAGGTGGATCTTCTTCAGCAAATACAGATGTTGCGCCTATACATAGGGTTATCATTACCGATAATAGAATTGTTAATGCTTTTTTCATTGGTTGTACTCCTTTCGTTTGGTTAATTATTGTACTGTTATAGTTACATCAATATCGTTGTTGATGTTTGCTACAGAACTGTCGTTATTAAGTATTGTTATTCTAAGTAGTCCCGTATAAACACCTTCCTGCAATAATGATGTAAAGCTATTTTCAAGAGTTAATGTTTCAAGAGATTCTCCAGGCTCTATTTCGCCACTTTCTGCTAAAACATACTCTTTATCGTCTTTTACTAAAATTACTTGTACTTTTGTGTTGTTTGTTGATGGACCCTGTTTATAAGTTAGATTTATCAGGGAATTGTTCAGGTCGATTTGGATTTCGTTTGAATAGCTTACTTCCATCACTCCTCCCATACTTTGTCTGATTACAACGCAGATTGAATATTCTTCAACTGATCCGTCTGTATATGTTATATATGCTGTTCCATAATAGACACCAGGTACTAATTCGAAATCAAGCTTCGTATAATCGATATAGATATCAGGCATTGTACCTTCTTCAATTGCCTCATATGTATCTAACAGCACATGAGTTTCATTGTTTACCTGAATCGTTACTTGAATGCCAGCTCTGCCCATAAACAACATACCTGTCAGATGGTTTTCTTTTGGCTTTTTGATAGTACCTTCAACTTTCATTTCAGCTTCAGGCAATATTACTTCAGCTTTTAGTTCAACTTCTTCCTTTTCTTCTTCTTTTATGACTTCCTGCTGTTTTTCAAGAGGTTTATCAGGTTCTATTGCTTCTGTTTCTTTAGGCAGATTCAGAATGATAAAACCAATAACAATGAGGATAAGTAATAAAGGAATTATGATGACTAGAGGTGGAAATCTGACAATCATTACATATTCGTTTTCACCAACTTTTATATAGCCATAAGTACTTGTTAAAGCAGGCTTACGAGAATAGATATCATATTTATACTCTTTGTTATTATTATTGATAATCAGTGTTCCAAATTCCTTATCAGTATATTTGGATTCTCCGTTTTTAACATAACCAACTATTCGTTTTGTGCTGGTCTTTTTTAATGATTTTGCGGGAATAATACGAAAATTGTTTTTACTAAAAGAGACATTTTCTGAGCCGGTATAGACTTCGGCTATGTAATCGCGTTTTCTACTCATATTCTTTTCCTTTTTTTGTTTAATGAAAACTGTCTTTGATTATATTAATTGAATGTGTCATGCCTTTATAACAACAACGATATTTGTTTAATATAACAACTAAATAGGTTACGCAAAGGGTTATTCTTAAGATTATTTTTATAATACATTACTTTTTTATGGCTTTGCAACTGTTAAAATATAAAATTTTAAAAAAAATATAGATATGAAACATTTCTATTATTATTTATTTCACAAATAATAAAAAGGCAATGTCGCTTTTGGACATTGCCTTTGTGTTTAGTTATTTTCTATTTGTTTTTACTCTTTTTCTTTAACCAGATATTTTGTTACTAGACCAACGATTAGAGCAGTTGCCAGAGATGATAGAGTAATCAGACTGCCACCAGTAACGCTGTTTGTACCGAATGATAATGTTAAACCGCCAATACCGCATACCAGGATTGCTGATACAACATAGAGGTTTCTGGAATCATTCAGATCAACATCGTGAATCATATTTAAACCAGATACAGCGATGAAGCCATATAGAGCGATACAAGCACCACCCATAACACATTTAGGAATAGTGTTGATAACTGTTACGAATGGGCCAAAGAATGATAAGAGCATACAGCCTACTGCGGCTAAGATGATAGTTGAAATAGCAGCATTGCCAGAAATTGCAACACAAGCCATTGACTCACCATAAGTTGTATTTGCAGCGCCACCGAAGAAACCGCCAATAGCTGATCCTACGCCATCACCAACCAGTGTTCTGTCCAAACCTGGATCAGTAATCAGATCTTTATTGATGATATTACTTAAGTTCTTGTGGTCACCAACATGTTGTGCAAGTTCAACGATAGCGATTGGAACAAAGGTGATTGCGATATTACCAATTGCAGCAGCATTGATAGGTAATAAGCCTTCTGGATGCTGAGTGATTGCCTGAACGAAAGTGAACTTTGGAACAGAGAAGATAGTCATTGACTTGAAGACACTTAAGTCGATGATTGGAGCAACATTGAGAAGTGTTAACACTAAGGCTACAACATATCCTGCAGCAATACCAACGATGAAAGGAATCAGTTTTAATTTCTTAGTACCCTTAATTGAAGTGAAGACGATAGCCAGGAATGTGAAGATACCAACAGCTACATATACCAAACTGTATTCATTTCCACCATTCATGCTTGTCCAGCCAGTAGCTGTACTGGATAATGATAATCCGATTAAGGCAACAATTGGACCTGCAATTACTGGAGGCATTAATTTGTTAATAAAGCCATTGCCAATTAATTTAATTAAAACAGCCAGAACTACATAAACTAAACCTGCCATTGCGATACCAATGATAACGCCCCAATAGCCATAGTTCATGCCAATAATAACCTGATAAGCACCTAAGAAAGTGAAGGAAGAACCCAGGAATACAGGAGACTTTTTCTTTGTCCAGAAGATATAGAACAAAGTACCAATACCAGCACCAAATAGAGCAGCTGATGGGTCAAAATACAATGTTGTACCATTTGTCATCTGGTAGAATGACATAATCATTGGAACCAGTAAGGTGGCTGCCATGATTGCAATCATTTGCTGGAAAGCAAAGACAACATTCTGGGAAAAAGCGGGTTTGTCGTTTACATCATAGATCAGTTTCATATTTTCCTCTTTCTGGTGGCAAAATAAAACCTTGTCTAGAAGACAAGGTAAAGATCATGCAAAGATTCTAAGAAAAAATATCTCACATTAATCTTACCAATATCTCCGTATTGGACTTAAAGATTGCCGTAACCTTTTTCATAATATATTCATATAGAGTCTTTGTCAACCGCTCTATAGACTATTTTAAAACATTTATTAAATCAGCTATTTCTTCCTCATTAAAAACCTGAATATCATTGGCTTTTAGAAGCTTGGCACAGACACCATCACCCTTAATTTTATTGCCAGAGAAAGTTCCATCATAAATCAAACCACTGCCACAGGCTGGAGATTTGATTTTTAAAAGGGCATACTTACAATCATTGATTTTAGCCAGTTTTAAAGCCATTAAGGCACCATTTGTATACTCGTTAGTGACATCTCTTCCTTTGTTGTTGAATACCTTATCATCCTTAATTTCTGAAGGATCACGTGGCGTAGTCAATCCTCCCATTTGTTCTGGACAGATAGGAATTAAAGTATGATTCTTTGCCAAATCAATAACTGCCTGATTATAGCAGTTTTTACCATCATAGCGGCAATTACAGCCCAAAAGACAGGAGCTGACAAGTATCTTAGCCATTATATTCTCTCCATTATTTCAACATTGGTCTTTCCATCGACTTCTTCGATATTGACTCTAATGAGTTCGTTATTTGATGTTGGAACATTTTTTCCGATATAATCCGGTTTAATAGGCAGTTCACGATGACCACGATCAACTAAAACAGCCAGCCTGATTTTTGATGGACGGCCTATATCAAAAATGGCATCAATAGCCGCCCTAACCGTTCGACCAGTATATAAGACATCATCAACAATAACCACTTCCTTATTATTGATATCAAAATCCAATGAAGGCTTATCTCCAAGCAAGGGATCATTTGAAAGCTTTTCCAGGTCATCACGATAAAACTTAATATCCAAAGAACCGACATTCAGGCGAACATTAGAATGCTTGTAGATGTTATCAGCCAATATCTTTGCCAACGGAACACCACGCGTTTTAATACCAACCAGGCATAGATTATTTAAATCCTCACTCTTTTCCACAATTTCAAAAGAAAGACGCGTTAAAGCCCGTTGCATAGCATCGCTATTTAATAGTTCGACTTTTGTCCTAAAATTTTTTAATGACATAAATAGAACCTCTTCCCACCTAAAATTTACCCTTTAAATACCATTAAGTCAAATATGTGATATGATGACGTAAGAAAGAGGTATACATATGGAAGACTTTCTAATAAATCTGACAACATTTGATGATCATCCACTTATCGCTCATAAATTAACCTATCTCTGTGATGTCCAAACTGGTCCAAAAGAAGTTGGCGAACTAATCACCGAATTAACAATGATGATGGGCTATGAAGCCCTAAGAGACCTGGAAACCAAATTAATCACGGTCCAGGCACCATTAGCTGATGTCACTTCACCGGTATTAGCAAAAAACTTTGTCATTGTCCCAATCTTAAGAGCTGGACTAGGCATGGTTGATGGTCTACGCATGTTATCACCAAATGCCCTAATTGGCCATATTGGACTCTATCGTGACCAGGAAACCTTAAAACCGGTAACCTACTATTTCAAGATGCCGGAAGAATCCAAAGACTTCCCAGTCATTGTTGTTGACCCGGCATTGGCAACCGGTGGCAGTATTGATGCCGCCATTACATTCTTAAAAAATGATGGCTATAAAAATATTAAAGTTATGGCTATCTTTGCCTCCAATGTCGGCCTTGAATTAATCTATTCTCATCATCCAGACGTTAAGGTCTATGCCGCCAAATATATGCCAGGTGGTCTAAATGAAAACGGCTTTATTATCAAAGCCGCTGGTGATATCGGCGACAGAATCAACGGTACCGTAAATTACAAGAACTTCAAGAGATAGCAATATCTCTTTTCTTTTTGTCAAAACAAAAAGCGGATAATTCCGCTTATTTGTAATAACGCATGTTTTCGAAGTACTTGTTGAGAACAGTATTGAATTCGTTCCACAGAGCATCTTCATTATCCTTACCGGCAAAACCGATTTCTTTCCAGGAATTACGTAAGCCCTTAACTGTTCCAACTTCTTCATCAGTAAATTCGCTCAATGCTAAACACTTCTTAGCAGTGGCAATCAATTCCTTTTTAGCATCAACGCGCTGATTATAAGTAGATTTTAGATTGTCATAATATGCATTACGGTTCTTAAAGAAAGCCTGACGTTCTTCACGGAAAGCAGCCCACAGATTATCATCATTGTCTCTACCAGCACTGCCTGTTTTCTTCCACTGTTCCATTAGATCGTTCATGATATTAGCGATCTCTTTAAAGTTTTCTAATTTATTAGCTTCTTTTGCACCTTCAATCAGCTTTTCTTTTTCAATCTTATTAGCTGCAAAAGTTTCAGTTAATGTTGCATAATACTGTTTTCTATTTGCAAAGAATTCATCTCTGACAGCTTTAAACATGCCCCAAAGTTCATCATTCTTTTCCTTTGGTAAAACGCCCGCTGACTTCCATTCATCCATTAAATCTTCCATTGACTTAGTGGCCTGTTTGAAATTCTTCATTTCCAAAACTTCCTTAGCCTTGGCAATGACAGCATTCTTGCGATCTTCAACAGAACTTAGGATTTCGTTTTCCTTGGCATTGATAACATCTAACGCGCTATAAAAACGATCAGCAGCTTCCTTATCATATAAAGACTCTTCTTCACTGCTGCTGACACGACGCCATTTCTTTCTCAACAAACTAGCCTTTGAAAGTGCGTCTGCTGCCTCCGGATTCTGTGCAAGTTCTTCTGCCTGCTTCAATAATTCTTCTTTTACTTCAAAATCATTCATACTCTTACTCTAACCAGCTTTCTTTATTCAGCATATCATTTACAAAAAATCTGCAACAATTGCCAAGTATATTATACACAAATAAGCGACTTAATTCACCTTTTTCCTAAAGAATTTAATTTTGTTGGCTTAACACCCTTGGGAATTGGTGGAATATAGCCATCTTTGCCAACAGAAAGTCTATGTTCATCCTTGGCTTTCTGCATTAAATCCTTATTTTCCAGCATTTCAACAGCTGAAGCAGCCATTATCTTACCAGCATAACGCATCATCTTATGAGCCAAAGGCAATTTACCCTGAGCAGTCTCCTGCCAGGAATGACCAGGTGTACCAAAAGCCTCTGTTGCTGTTGAAATCTGAGCAGTTGGGCAAACCCAGCTGACATCGCCAACATCCGTTGAACCATGTTCCTGCTTACCCTCCTGATAAGGACTTAATTGCCAGTGTAAAGGATTGATGGCATCGTATTTTGGATAATCGATTAATGCCTTATCAGATAATTCCTTGCAGAAGGCAATATCTTCTTCCGTTGGTTCAGGAACGGGAATTTCTTCCATCTTTTTTTGCATCATCTTTGACATAGCCTGATTAACAATCGTATTGGAACAGGCCTTGATAAAGACTTCCTGAACCTCGGTTTCTGTCATCATAGCTGCACCTTTGGCAATCTTTAATACTCTTTCATGTAATGACACTACCTGATCATTTTTAGGTGCCCTGATCAGATATAAAACCTCCGCATGAGGCTGAACAACATTTGGCGAAATACCGCCAGCATCTGTAATCGCATAATGAATACGGGCATCATCAATCATATGCTCTCTTAAAAAATTAACACCAACATTCATTAACTCCACTGCATCCAAGGCGCTGCGACCCAATTCTGGAGCACCACCGGCATGTGCAGCCTTGCCATCAAAAAGATAACGAACCTGACAATTAGCCAAAGAAGAATTGGTGCGGACATAAGTGATCTCATCCGGATGCCAGCAGAAGGCACAATCAAGTTCATCAAAAACCCCATCTCTGGCCATAAAAGCCTTGCCGCTGCCACCTTCTTCACCTGGACAGCCAAAATAAATAACCGTACCC
>DCGB01000033.1:9723-15808 GCA_002314515.1 Solobacterium sp. UBA1789
GATTATGACCGCATCCATGGCCATTGTCATGGCCATCATTCTGCTTACAAGTACGACCAGAAACCTGTCCCAGACCACTTAAGGCATCAAATTCACCTAAAATACCAATAACCGGCTTACCACTGCCAAAACGTCCAGAAAAGGCTGTATCAATATCAGCCAGCTTCTCTTGAACCTCAAAGCCAGCAGTCTTTAGAGCCTTAATAAGAATCTCGACTGATTCATATTCATCAAAAGCCAGCTCCGGATGGTCCCATAAATCATCCGCAAGCTTATCAATAAAATCTGCCTGCTCATCAATAATATTCAAATAATCATATTTCATATTAAAACCCCCTATTTATGAAAACCAATATCAATCAGATGATCAGTATTACCCTCATCAATAATCCTCAGTTTACCATGATCATTATCAATCGTTGTCAAAGAGGTCTGAACCAGATAACGCTTTTGAATATCGCAATTGGCAATATCCCTACCCTCAATATAATTAAGCATAAAGACAATAGCCATATTGGAACTGACAACCAGAATATCCTTATCCTGATTAGTCATGGCAATATCATCAACCACTTCTTTTATCCTCTTAGCAAAAGACAGACAGGTATCGCCATTTTTCTTACCATCTAAGGTTGAGCGCATAGGATTATCGCCTTCCTTAAGCTGATAACGAAAAGGAAGCGAATCCTCATAAGGAATTCCCTCCCAATCACCCCAGAAAAACTCTCTTAAGCGAGCATCCTGAATTATTTCAATATCTCTGTCATTAAGAATGTAACGGGCAGTTGCCAAAACCCGACCTAAATCAGCCGCATAAGCTCTATCAATATGAACATCAGACATCTTTCTTCCCAAAGCATGAGCCTGGGAAATACCTCTATCAGTAAGTGGCGAATCGCCATGTCCCTGATAACGTTTTTGAATATTTAAGACTGTCTCGCCATGTCTTACAAGATAAATTTTGCCCATATCATCTACTCCTTTTTATGGCAAAATTATATCAATTTTTTGTATCCAAATACTGCTTTTTCAAACGGGCTAAACGATTATCAACCCTTTTACGCTTGATATTTAAAATATTGGCAATCTCCTCATATGAATAATTTTCGATACGCAAACGTAATATATCCTTATCCTCCTTACTTAATCGCTTGCTATCCCTATTCAATAAGTCATTGACATGCTGATGGGCATGATAAGTCAAAGGATCCTCTGCCAGACTGGTAAAATTATCATAATAGTCCAGATCCTCAAGTTTATCATAAGAATAATGTTCATTTCTTAGATGCCTTAGATGAAAACGCATCGTCTTCTTGATTCTTCGACGCATAAGCAAATAGGCATAAGTTGAAAATTTAGCACCCCTGGTCCCATCAAAACTCAAACAAGCCTCATGTAAAGCCAAACAAGCCTCCTGATACAAGTCATCCTTATCAATCCGATAATCGCCATATAAGAGATCATTTTCATTAATCAAAGCATATATCATACGCTCATGATCTCTTAAAACTTCTTCAAAAGCTCCAGGCCTCTGATTTTTTACATCAATTATTATTTCGCTTTGCATAATTCCATTATGAAAAAAAGTTGGAATCTTATCCTACCGGAAATATCCAACTTTTATTCTCTATTTATCAACAAACGTGGAAAACTACTTACGACAAGCCAAAATATTATAAATAAGAATGCCAGCAGCCACCGAAGCGTTTAAAGAATTGACATGACCATGCAAAGGGAGCTTAATCATGAAATCACATTCCTTGGCCACCAGCCTTGAAATACCCTCACCTTCTGAGCCGATAACCAGAACAACATTCATATCATAATTCTGCTGATCATAAAAAGTCTTAGCCAAAGCATCTGTACCAATGACCCAATAGCCCTTATCCTTCAAAGACTTCAAAGTATTAACCAGATTAGTAACCTCAGCAACCTTAACATACTCTAAGGCACCAGACGCAACCTTGGCTACCGTATCATTTAAATGAACACTGTTATGTTTCTTATATATAATGCCATCAACACTCGCGCAATCACAGGTTCTGACAATGGCACCCAAATTATGAGGATCCTTTAGACCATCCAGAACAACAATCAGGCCATTTTCCTTTTTCAGCATCGAATCGACACTACTTAACTGATAGCCCTCAACTTCGGCAATAATACCCTGATGATTGGCACTCTTGGAAAGCTTATCCAGATAAGAGCGTTCACAAATCTGAAAAGGGATACGTTTATTCTTTAATTCATTGATATAATCAGAATCCTTTAGGACATAGGCCTTTTGAACACGACCATTTTTTATCGCCTCATTAAAAGAATTACGACCATAAATAATCTCATTCATTATCAAAGCCTCCCTTAAAAATCTCATTAAACAAATCATCCAGCCGCTTTTTATCTGTCAGATAAAGATAGCCAACCAAAGCCTCAAGACCACTGGCAATACTATAGGAAAGTAAATCGCCATTTTTTGGAATATGCCTGATCGCATTACGACCCCGCTTAAAAACTTCCTCTTCCTCAATAGACAAAAAATTACCAGCCAGCAGACGATTATAAACCTTCATCTGACCCTTGGCACTATTGTATAAATTACAGCGATACTGCAAAGAATCCGAAGCCTGATACTTTGAACTGATAAAAAATTCCCTAACTCTCAAGGTATAGACCGCATCACCAATAAAAGACAAAGAATTAGCTGAATATTCGTTAATATTCATTATTACAATATGCCCTTATCCATTAACTGCTGACGATAGGCATCGGCCTTTTCGAAATCCTTGGCAGCCTTAGCCTCATTCCAGGCCTGATATAAAGACCTGTCATCATCACTTAATTTCAAATCCTTATACAGAATACCTAAAACATTTAAGCATTTTCTTAAGGCATTGACATCCCTGCTCAAAGCCAGGCAATCAACATCCTTAGTTCTAGCCTTCTGATTAATACCCTTAACAATTTCAAAAATCACAGAATAAGCATTTGGTGTATTTAAATCATCAGACATGGCATCAATAAAACGCTGATAAGCTTCCTCATTGTATTCATCATTGACAAAATAAGCCAATTCCAGCTTTAACTGTGCCTGCTTTAAAGGATTTAAGACCTTATTCAATTCAACCCGGCAGTTTTCAATAATCTCATCAGAAACATTGACAGCCTGACGATAATGAGTACCCAAGAGGAACCAGCGTAAAACCATTGGATCAACAGTTGTCAGAATATCCTTGGCCTTAATAAAATTACCCAAAGACTTAGACATCTTGACACCATCGATATCGATCATACCAGAATGCATCCAGTAATTAGCCAAAGCTGAACCATGGTGGGCAATAGACTGAGCACGCTCATTTTCATGATGTGGGAACTTCAAATCCATACCACCGCCATGAATATCAATCTGTGGGCCCAAGACCTTATTGATCATGACAACACACTCTGTATGCCAGCCTGGACGGCCCAGACACCACTCAGTTTCCCATTTGATACCTGTTTCCGTCTTCTTCCACAAGGCAAAATCCAAAGGTGATTCTTTGGCATCATTTTCTTCAATACGGGCACCAACCTGCAGGTCTTCAATATTCTGCTTAGACAATGAACCATAGTCTTTTACAGCTGCTGTTCTAAAATAGACATCACCATCTTTGACATATGCCGAACCATTTTTGACCAGATCAGCAATAAAAGCAATGATTTCATCCATGGTTTCGGTTACGCGTGGAGTAGCATATAAGTCTTCAGCATTCATCAGATGGCGGATGCGATTATAGGCCTCAATCATCTTATCTGTCAGCTCTTTTTCACTGATACCCAGTTCGTTGGCCCGCTTAATGATCTTGTCATCAACATCGGTATAGTTGGAAACATATTTAACTTTATAATTCAAAGCCTCAAATAAACGACGCAAAGTATCAAAAACAACAACCGGACGGACGTTTCCGATATGAACATCATCATAAACCGTCGGACCACAGACATACATCATGACCTCTTTTTCATTGATTGGAACAAATTCCTCAACTTTTAAAGTCTTCGTGTTATAGATCTTCATTATCTTCCTCCTTCTCAAGATAAAAACCATATATTGAATCTTCAACCTTAATCCAGGTTTTCAATTCATCAGTACTTAAATAATCACTGCCCTTTAATTGGCCATCTTTAATCATAACAACGATTTCATCGTCTGTATATCTAATATTATGACCCCTGACCTTAAATATCTTATCACTCATTTTCTTCGATTTTACAATACGTATATGTAATGTGCCTTTCTAATAATTCACTACGGGTAATCTTTTCATATTCACTTAATCCTTCGACACTTTCGATTACTGCCTCCTGACCCTGACATGGATTTTCTGACTCTATTCCCTCCAGATCACTAACACCCAAGCCCATCAGATAAGCTTCAAAATTAGTCTTCGTCTTGCCAAGTAAAACATCGATTGTAAAAGGCACTTCAACAGAAGAAACACTATCCTTAGGACTCTGTTCATCCTTTTGAACATGATATTTAAATGACATCACCAGTGGCAAAGAATCCTCATAGTCCTCATCACCCAAAGAAATGATTGTCAAATCATAAGACATACCATCAGCCAGTTCACTGTTATCAAAACTGACAACTTCATGATCCTGAACTCTAAAACTTTGACCAATACCTGCTGCCAGTGAAACCAGATATTCTTTTGCATTATCAACCGGCTCAAACTGAACATCAACACTATCCTTATTTAATTCTATTTTGACATCTGAAACCTGTGGCAAAGTCTGCTTAGAAACGATTGAAGGCTCAAACTGACGATAGGCATTACGACCAACGCCATAAATCTTAATACCATCAAAGCCTATCAGATAGTCATCACCAGCAGCTATCGCAATAATATTTTCCCATTTACAGACTTCATCGCTGATTGTGACATTATCAATAGCGATACTGACCTTACCATTTTTATCAAGCCCAGCAATAAAATCATTGCCACAGCAGACATCTATAATATCATTCCAGGTATTTACACTGAGGTAATCCTTATTTTTGGAATAATAGCTGACTGTACCATCATTTTTTAAAACAACCAGATTATTATCAGAAACCGCTATATCCAAAGGATTATCAAAAGACTTTATCTTTGAAGAACCAATAAATTCGCCACAATAGTAAACATTTCCACTATCATCTATGCCAAAAGAACAATACTTGCCAGCATATAATGAAACAATATTCCGCCAGTCATTAACCTCGCACTGGCCATAGGAATTATCACCACAGACAAAAACCTCGCCGTCATCATCAACAGCCAGAATATGGCCATTGCCAGCTACCACATCAACAATATTCTTCCATTCGCTGATTGTCTGTGTTAACTTTGTTGTCAAACCATAGGCTTCAACAGTGCCATCATTTTTTAAAACTAAAGTAAAGGTACCACCTTCTGCTACCTTAATGGCATTGCTGGAAGGTAAATTTGATAACTGGGAATTGGGATTATCACCAGAACCCTTAACTGCCGCATTATTGTCAATATAAACAACTGAAGTATCAGAAACCGCTAAACGATTCTTTTCCAGTAAAACCGCTGTATAAGGGTCATTGTTCTTTTTCAGCAGCACAATACTTATCACCAGCAACAAAACAAAGGCTCCACAGACAAGTCCTGTCATAATCTTATGTCTTCTGATTAAGGAAAAGAATTTCTGTATTGGCGTCTTGCGTGGAATAAAATATTCAATATTCAATTCATCAGTATGAGCCTTGGCAACTTCATATAAGGGAACCTGATCATCATTGCGAAACATATCAATAATACCCACATGATAAAATGAAGCCAGCTTCTTACACTGTTCATAAGAAATGACTGCCCGGCCATTCTCATAACCCATATATTCCAAAACATCGATATCCAGTATTTCAGCCAGATAACTTTGTGAATAATTATAGTGTTTTCTTAACTTTACAAGCTTATGAGGTAGATAATTCATATATTTATAATAGCACATTGAAAAAAAACCAAAAAAGCAATTGTCAAAGTCAAAATGCTATGATAATATAATTAAGCACACGCCCGAATAGCTCAGTCGGTAG
>DCGB01000113.1:0-2931 GCA_002314515.1 Solobacterium sp. UBA1789
CTGCTAAATTATTGAACCAGAGACTGATCGACTGCTCTAAGATGGTTGAAGAAGTTAGATATCCATTGGATAAGTTCCAGGAAGCTATGGAAGCTGCTTCTACTCCTGGCATGTACAGAGTCTGTGTTCTTTGCTCAGAGTAAAAGAAAAACAAATTATTTTCAAAGAAAAGGTACATTAGTACCTTTTTTTGTTATCATGATGTTTAACGAGGTAAATGTATGTACAAGAAAAACTCTTTAAACTCTTGGGTAATGCTGACTATTATGTTCTTAAGTTGTTGTATTGGTGCTTTTGTACAGTTCCAGGCTACGGCTTATGCTGATGACTTAATGACTATGATGAACATTAATGCCCAGCAGTATGCCACTATCGCTTTAATGCCAATGATGGGTGGTTTACTGATATCTTTTCTTTCGGGTGTCTGGGCTGATCGCTTTGGTGTCCATAAGACAATGACAATCTTATATTTCCTGGGTTCTTTTGCGGCTTTATCCAGATGTTGGGCTAAGGGTTTCTTTGTTTTGGCTGTTGCTTCCTGTGCTATGGGTTTTGCGGGTGCTTCAGCAAATGCCATTAATTCAAAAGTCATGTCTTCCTGGTTTGATGGCAGGAATCTGGGTTTGGCTATCGGTATTATGGTTTCCAGTGGTAATTTTGGCACAATTGCTGCTATGTCTTTGGGAAGAGGACTTAGCTCTGATGCCAATACTGCTTTCTTTTATGGTGGTTTGTTATCTTGTGTTATTGCTTTGCTGTGGTTATTTTTGGGTAAGGATAATAATAGTGCTGTTGTTGAAAACAGCAATGAAAAACCAGATCTTAAGGGTATTTTAACCAATAAGACTATCTGGCTGGCAGCCTTGGGTGCAGCTTTGTTTATGGGTTGTAATATGGCAATGTCTACACTTATTTCTCCGGGTCTTTTGGCTCGTGGTTTTAGTGAGGGAGTAGCTAATCTGACTGTTATCTGTGTTGCCGGTGGTAATATATTTTCACAGATTTTTTTGCCGAATATCATTTCTTCAGCTAAAAACAAAAAAGTATTATCCTGTTCCTTGGCTATTGCAGCTGCAGTTTTTGTCAATGTTGGCTGGTTAGTAAATAGCAATATTCTTCGTTTTATATTTATCTTTTTAACAGCCTTATGTTTTGGTGGTCTGTTGTCAGTGTTTATGGGTACTCCGGCCACTTGCGAGGGTCTAAAGGAGAACCAGATTGGTGCTGCCAGTGGTCTGATTGCCACAATTATGATGGGTGGTTCTTTTATCATTCCAACATATATCATTACACCGATTGCGGGTGGTATTAATAATATGACTTTTATTCTGGCGGGTGTTTGTGCCTTGGCTGTTGCCCTTATTTGTTATATTTTGAATAATTAGCACTCTATTAATTAACAATTCACAATTAATTCAAATACTTAGGTTTATAATAAATGTCATGAAAACTATTTTTAAGTATTTAAAACCATATTGGCTTTTTGTACTGGCGATCGTTGTCATGACTTTTTTACAGGTTCAGACAGAATTATCGTTGCCAGACTATATGTCTAAAATTGTTACCAATGGTATCCAATATGGCGGTATAACTGAAGATTATCCTTCAGCAATTCGTGAAAGCGAAATGAATAAGCTTTTATTATTCTCAGATGATGATGAAAAGATTCTTGAAAACTATGATTTGGTTGAAAAGGGGACAAAGGCTACAATCGATAAGATGGAGCTTGAGTTTACAGAGCCGGTTTATCTTTTGAATGAAAATGATCATAGTGATTTGACTTCATTGATTCAGGAGGCTTTAGTTTATGTTTCTGTCAGTGAGGATTTTGATGTCAATGCAGATAATGTTGAGATAGTTAAGCAGAATTTACAGGAGCAGTTAAGACTTGTTCAGTATAATTATGCCAGTATTGTCAAGGTTTATATTCAGTCGGAATATCAGGCAGTTGGCTTAAGTGTTGTTAAGATACAGTCAAATTACATCATCAATCAAGGTCTGTTTATGTTAATGCTGTCTTTGTTTGGTGTTTTAACAGCTGTTATTTCTAACTTCTTTGCGTCTAAGGTTTCAACAAAATTTGCGGCTGATTTGCGAAGGGATGTATTCTGCAAAATCGAGTCTTTTTCAGCAGCGGAATTTTCCCGTTTTTCCTCTTCTTCTTTGATTACCAGAACTATCAATGATGTTCAGCAGGTTCAGAATTTTGTGCAGATGATGCTGAGAATGCTGCTGAGAGTTCCAATGATGGGTCTTACTTCTGTTTTTAAGGTCATGCGTTATCCTTCGATTGCCTGGATTCTTTTGATTGCGATTGTTGTTATTCTGGCTGTTTTACTGATTATGATGAAGGTGGCGTTGCCTAAGTTTTCAATTATTCAGAAGGTTATTGATAAGATAAATAATGTCTTTAGAGAAATACTTGATGGTATTCTGGTTATTCGTGCTTTCAATGCCCAGGATAGGGAAGAAAAACGTTTTGATTTGGCCAATAGGGAGGAAAATAAGTTAAATCTCTTTATCAGCAGGCTAATGGGTTCTTTGGGTCCGATTTCAACTTTGATCATGAATCTGCTGATGGTTGCGATTATTTATTTTGCTTCTTTCCAGATTGATATCAATGTTATGTCAGTTGGTGATATGATGGCTTTCATGCAGTATGCGATGCATGTAGTTATGTCTTTTATGTTCTTTACTATGACTTTTGCGATTATTCCAAGGGCTCTCATTTGTGTAAGTCGTATTAAAGAAGTCTTAGATACGGAGAATACGATTCTTGATAAGGATAATACTATAGCTGTTCCAGATGGCGCAAAGGATCTGGTTTTTGACCATGTTTCTTTCCGTTATCCAAAGGCAGAAGAGGATGTTCTGCATGATGTATCATTTACTATTTCGCCTAAAGAAACAGTTGCCATTATTGGTTCAACC
>DCGB01000113.1:2961-3279 GCA_002314515.1 Solobacterium sp. UBA1789
AGTCGACGATTATTCAGCTGATTCCGCGTTTATTTGATGTTTCGGAAGGCTGTATTACTTATGGTGGTATTGATATCCGTGATTTCAAGCAGAGCGAATTGCGTGAACATATCGGTTATGTAACGCAGAAGGCGGTTTTATTCACTGGTACGATTGCATCTAATGTTTCTTTTGGCCGCGATGTTGCGGATGAGGAGATAATGTCGGCTATTAATATTGCCCAGGGAAATAATATATTAGATGAAAAGGAAGATGGCCTTATTTCCAAGGTAACACAGGGTGGTACTAATTATTCCGGTGGTCAGAAACAGCGTCTTT
>DCGB01000113.1:3337-7042 GCA_002314515.1 Solobacterium sp. UBA1789
ATTTTTGATGATTCTTTTTCAGCTTTGGATTATCAGACAGATAAGAAGTTAAGAGCTTCTTTAAACGAGCTTATTAAAGAAAAACAGTCTTCAGTAATTATTGTTGCCCAGCGTATTGCAACTATCAAGAATGCCGATAAGATTGTAGTTATCGATGGTGGCAAGATTTGTGGAATCGGTAAACATCAGGATCTTTTGAAGGATTGTGATGTTTATAAGCAGATTGCTTATTCGCAGCTTTCTGAGGAGGAACTGAATTATGCCGCCTAGAGGACCTATGCATGTAGAGAAGGCTAAGGATGCCAAGTCTTCAATCAAGAAGCTGATTCATTATCTTAGACCTTATTTGGCTTTTATCATTTTAGCTGTCATTTTGTCGATGTCTTCGACAGTTATTGGTATTTTTGGTCCAAGTATTCAGGGTCAGGCTACAACTTTGTTATATGAGGGTATCACTTCCAAAATCAGTGGAGGCAGTGGTATTGATTTTGATTCTATTGGTCGTATCTGTCTGATCATGTTGGGTTTATATGTCTTTTCAGCTCTGGTTTCTTATTTTGCCAATTTTATTGTTTCAACTTTGTCGGCGAAGATTACTTATCAGTTGCGTAAGGATGTGTCTGAAAAGATTGATAGACTTCCTTTATCGTATTTTGATACAAAAACCCATGGTGAAGTTTTAAGTAGAGTAACCAATGATGTTGATTCGATTGCTTCCAATTTGTCTAATACCATTCAGCAGGTTTTATCAAGTGTTGTTCTGGTTGTCGGTGTTTTAATTATGATGATCAGAATTTCCTGGAAGTTGACTTTGTTTGCCATGATTGTTGTGCCTTTGTCGGGTATTGCGGCTGCCAGAATTATTAAGATTTCTCAAAAGTATTATCGTCAGCATCAGGCTTATCTGGGTGAGATTGATGGTCATATTGAAGAATTATATGCAGGTCATACAATTGTTAAGGCTTATAACTATGAGGACAAGGCAATTAATGATTTTGATGAGATAAATGACAAGTTGCAGAAAGCCGGTGCCAAGTCACAGTTTTTATCTACAGTTATGTTCCCGGTTAGTGGTTTCTTTGGCAATGTTGGTTATGTACTTGTTTGTCTGGCTGGTGGTTTTGAGGCAATCAATGGAAGAATTACAATTGGTAATATTCAGGCTTTGAATTCTTATGTTCGTAATTTCAATCAGCAGATTACTTCGGTTTCACAGTTAATGAATATCATCCAGGCTATGGCAGCTGCTGCTGAAAGAGTTTTTGAACTGCTGGAAGAAAAAGAAGAAGTTGAGGATACTGCTGATCCGGTCAATATCTATGATGAAAAAGGTGAAATTGTCATTCAGGGTAATGTATCTTTTGAAAATGTCCGCTTTGGATATGATGCTGATAAGATAGTTATTTCTGACTTTTCAATGTATATTAAACCAGGTCAGAATGTGGCAATCGTTGGTCCAACAGGAGCAGGTAAGACCACTTTGGTTAAGCTGTTAATGCGTTTCTATGAACTCAATGGTGGCTGTATTTATGTAGATGGTCATGATATCAGAGACTATAAGCGCAGTGATTTGCGCAACCTGTTTGGTATGGTTTTGCAGGATACTTGGTTGTATTCGGGTTCTATTAAAGACAATATTAAATACGGCAAGGCTGATGCGAGNNTTGTTGGTCCAACTGGAGCTGGAAAAACAACGATTATTAATCTTCTTGTTAGATTCTATGATCCTGTCAAAGGTGAAGTTTTAATCGATGGACAGAATGTTGGAGAAGTAACATTAAGGTCATTAAGAAAAAATATTGGTGTTATGACTCAGGATCCGTTCCTGTTCAGTGGAACAATTCGAGATAATCTAACATACGGAAACCTAGATGCAACTGATGAAGAGATTATGAAGGCCTGTGATAGAATCGGTTTGACAGATTATATCAATAGCAAACCTGAAGGTTTGGATGCAGAAATTTCTCAGGAAAGCATGAGCCACGGTCAAAAACAGATGATTGCGCTCGCTCGAACTTTAATTGCAGATCCAAAGATTCTGATTCTTGATGAAGCTACTTCTTCGGTTGATACCAGAACCGAGCAGCTGATTCAGGATGGTATGGAAAGACTGATGAAGGGTCGTACATCTTTTGTCATTGCCCATCGTTTATCAACTATACGAAATGCGGATATTATCATTGTTTTGGATAAGGGTGATATTGTCGAAGTAGGCAATCACCAGGATCTGCTGGCTAAAGATGGTTTCTATGCCAAGTTATATAATTCACAGTTTGAAATGTAACTAATAGTCAGTTTTATCTAGTAAGATAGATAATTGTTATGAACAGGAAAGTATTGCATAGTTCTATGCTACTTTCCTTTTTTGATATTATTTAGATAGATAAACTATTGTTTGAAGGGATGCAACATGAAAAAAACTGTAAAAATAATTATCATAGTGCTTTTGGCTGCAGCGGTATTGTTTGGCCTTCTTTACACAAATGTTAATAATGGGCATTCAACGAAGATCAGTAATGATGATACTAAAAAGCCTATAGTAATCAGGACTGGCGAAAATGCGGAACATGCATCTTATTCAGATATCATTCAGCTTACAGATCTTTTATATGAGCTTACTTATGAGGATTATGAATGGGATTATGTTAACAGTTATATGAGCAAGTATAAAATTGAAGACTCAGATATGGTTATTGCTGGTGGCTGTTCAGGCATTCAGATTGGTAGTCTTAGAGGCAGAAATGAAGACTGGTATATGGATAATCAGACAGAATTTGTTTTGTATACAAATGCTACCGATACACGTCATGCTACAATTTCTGTTATATCTCAGTCAGGTATTACGCAAGAAGAACTTGCCTCTGAAAATATTTCCGATAAGCTGGCACTGCTTCCTTTCAGAGTAAGTGATGGAATGAATGATGCAGGCTTGTGTACTCAGGTCAATGTAGTGCCGGTAGAGGATGCCGAAGTGCTGACTACTGGGACAAATCCAGGTGGTGAAGATATGTTTATAACTCTTGTTCAGAGATATATTCTTGACTATGCGTCTGATGTTGATGAGGCTATTGAAATGATAAAGGAGAAAAATCTCTTTGGTCCTCATAGCGAAACAATGAATCAGGAAATTCACTTTATGATTTCAGACCTGAATAAATGTGTGATTGTAGAGTTTATTAATAATGAGGTAAAGATTATTGAGAATGAAAATGTCATGACTAATTTCTATGCCTATTACGATGAACTGACTCCGCATTCACAGGGTGTTGAACGTTACAATATTCTTAAAGAAGGAGCAGATTCTGTAGAATCATCGGATGATATGATCGATCTGATGAAAAAAGTCTGGTTTACCAAGGCATATGACCGTAATACCGAACCATTCTGGTACAGTGATTTTACAGATGGAAGTATTACCATAGATACAGCTCATGACGATGCTGAACTTAACAGTATTATTGACGGAGATATTGAACTCTTCCAAACAGGAGAACGTCAGGATTCACTGTGGATCACCACGCATACATCCGTCTATGATCAGAAAAATCTGACGCTGAAACTGCTTGCTCAGGAAACAGATACTGTTTATGAGTTTAAACTGAAGTAGTAAGTGACTTCTGCAAAATGGGCAAATAGAGCACATTTCGGCAAGTTCCGGTTTGTTTAAAGTCACTACAATATGGATAACATTGTGGTGTCTTTTGA
>DCGB01000081.1:0-1180 GCA_002314515.1 Solobacterium sp. UBA1789
GTTCAGGAGATGGCATTGATGCAACTTTAAAAACTTTTTATCTGACACATGCCTTTGAATATCAGGTTGCCAGCGACTTAAAAGATTTCCTTGATCGAATGACAATCATTACCGGTACCTATGGTGTCTTTGTTTCCAATGTCTTGGGTATGTCGCATCTGACAACTGACAGTGAAAAGAAGGCAGCTGTCAATCAGATGACAACGGCAATCAAAAAACTTGAAGAAGCTAAAAACAATGGTTTAACCGGCAAAGACAACTACTGTTATATAACCGGTACCAATCTTCAATATACCAGTGTTACTTTTTCAGCTTCTGCTGATCTGATAGCTCATTATACAATGTCCAATACGACATATAAGTATTATCAGGCAATAAGTCCAAAGACTTCTTATCGTGGGGTATCGACTTATAATACAGCTCCGATTGGCGATACAGCCATGATTATTCTGATGAATACCTTGTTATGCAGTCAAAGCGAAAATCCAAATCATAGCTTCTTTAACGAAAAGCTTGGCGATTGAAATGTCAAAGATTATGGCAATGTTGTCACTGGCTACAGTTCGCTTCAGACCTTATCGTTTGATGGCAAAGTTAAATTACATGTCAAAAATGCCTTTGGTGACTATTTTAAAAACAATTCAACCATTACTTCTTTGCCTGATGATGCCGATCTGGATGATGTCGTCTATCGCAAGAAAATCAGCGGTTCACTCTATAATCTGAATAGTCGCAGTCTTACTTCCAATACCGCTCTATGCGCTATTGCCGTCTATGGTGAAAACCATGCCCTTTGGATTACGGACGAGGGTGGTTTCATGGGTGGACCAGCTAATAATTCTTCTTTTGAAGATTCTTACGAGGTTAATAAAACCGGTTCAGATAGCACTGGTGTAATTCGTACCCATAGTTATGAAATGTCTAATTCCTACAATATCATTCTATCGGTTCCTGGCGTTAGTCTGGATGATGTTGATAATGGTGAATATAGTCCTTTAAAATCCTTACATAATTCTGTTAAAACCTATAAATACAAACAGAAAGATTATGAAGAAAAGAAAGTAACGCCTGTTGATGATGATGAAAAAGAAAAACAGCCTCTTCCTAAAAAGAAAGAAGAAATAAGCGAAGTTATTGAAGAAGATCCAATCATCATTGAACCAGAAGTTAAAGAAGAAGA
>DCGB01000081.1:1216-1904 GCA_002314515.1 Solobacterium sp. UBA1789
GAACCTGCCGTAATTGAGCCACAGGAAAAAGAAGAAACTTCAATATTGCCTTATATAATCGCAGTAGGAACTCTATCATTAACACTTATTGTCATTATCCTTAAAAAGAGGAAGAACTAATGATTACAATTATTCTAATCATTATCAATGTCATTATTTTTATCCTGTGTCAGAAAAATAATGACAGAGTTGAAAAATACTGCTCATCTTATCTGCAGGTATTTGTCAGAAAAGAATATTATCGTTTACTGAGCAGCGGTTTTACTCATGCCCAAATCTGGCATCTGTTGTGCAATATGTATTCGCTATACAATATCGGCATTGTCATTGAAAATCTCTATGGCAGTTTCTGGTATATTTTGATTTATCTTTTTATTTTGATAGGAGCTTCAATTCTATCATTATTATCACGACATAATGCCAGAGATGATTATACGGCTTCAATCGGTGCTTCGGGAGCCATTTGTGGTTTGATTGGTATCTATTTTGTCATCATCTTCAAATATTACGGTTTTTCGATTGCCGGAAGCCTGATCAGATCTCTTTTGCCGATGATTATCATGTCTTTTATGCCGGGTATTGATGGTCGAGGTCATTTTTATGGCTTTATCATTGGCGGTATTATTGCCTTCCTATATTAAAAAAAGTCATCAATGATGACTTATTTTTTTAATGGCGGTCCGGACGA
>DCGB01000081.1:1933-12095 GCA_002314515.1 Solobacterium sp. UBA1789
CCGTGACAGGGAGGCATGTTAAACCGCTACACCACCGGACCATATTTAAGCTTGCTTATTAATATTAACCTATATTTTCTAAATATTCAATAGTATTTTAAAAAAATCGGATGTCATTTACATCCGATCAGTTTATTTATTTTTTTCGATGATTCTAACTTTGATAACTTCATTAATATCGGTAAAGAAATTGAGATTGACATTATCATTGGTATCAATGACCGTATAGGCATAGTCGCCTCTGGCCTTATTATACATATTTTCAATATTGATATAGTGATTGCCCACAATAGTTGCAAATTGTGCCAGCATATTTGGAACATTCTTATGAATGATAGTAATACGATGACTGGTATCCCATGGTTCGCAGATACCTGGCATATTTACAGAATTGGTGATATTGCCATTTTCCAGATAGTCAATCATCTCTTTTGCAGCCATAATGGCACAATTAACTTCAGATTCAGCAGTTGAAGCACCTAAATGCGGTAAAACAATGGTATTTTTGCACTCACAGAGTTTATGACTGCCAAAATCAGTGACATAGGCTGCCAGTTTGTCATTATTCAAAGCGTCAATTACTGCCTCTTCATCGATTAAATCTCCACGAGCCAGGTTGATGATTTTGACTCCCTTTTTCATCATTGACAGTGCTTCCTTGTTGATAAAGCCCCTGGTTTCTTTAACTGATGGCACATGAATAGTCAGATAGTCAACTTTGGAAAACAGGTCCTTCAGATTTGTGACATGTTTGATACTGCGATTTAATGACCAGGCACCATTAACAGAAATATAGGGATCATAGCCCAAAACATCCATGCCCAGTTCAATAGCTGCATTGGCAACACCGGCGCCTACAGCACCCAAGCCGATAACACCCAGAGTTTTACCATATATCTCATTTCCGGCAAAAGAACTCTTTCCTTTTTCAACTGCCTTAGAAAAATCATCTTCATTCAAAGTCTTAGTCCATTGACTGCCTTGTATAATGCCACGTGATGCAAGAAAAAGGGCACAGATGGTCAATTCTTTAACCGCATTGGCATTGGCACCAGGTGTATTGAAAACAACAATACCTTTTTTGGAACATTCTTCAATGGGAATATTATTAACGCCAGCTCCAGCCCGGGCAATAGCTTTAAGATTATCATTGAATTCTGTTTCTAACAGATTGGCACTGCGAACCAGGATACCATCTTCATCTTCCATGTTTTCGGCAATCTGATAATCATCACCAAAAAGTTTCAGACCTGCCTTATCAATTTTGTTATATAAACTGATTTTCATTATTTGTGCTCCTTTTCAAAATTCTTCATGAAGTTGGCCAGTTTTTCAACTGCCTCTATTGGCATGGCATTATAGATAGAAGCTCTGATGCCACCAACCGTACGATAACCCTTTAGGGAAACCATGCCGGCTTTGGTAGCTTCTTTGACAAAGAGCTCATCCAGTTCCTTATCTGGTAAGGCGAAGGTAATGTTCATGTTTGAACGCGAATCCTTATCGGCATGGCCCTTGTAGAAGTCACTGTTATCAATGATGTCATATAAGAGTCTGGCTTTCTTTTCGTTGATTTTCTGTAATTCTTTAATACCACCTTTGTTTTCTATCCATTTGGCCACTAAACCCAGAACATAGATGGCAAAGGTATTTGGTGTATTATACATTGAATCATTTTTAGCCTGAATGCGATAGTCCATTAAAACAGGCTTAGTAATTCCATTATCATAAAGCAGATCATCACGAATGATAACCAGACCCAAGCCAGCAATACCAAAGTTTTTCTGACAGCCGGCATAAATGAGCCCAAAATCATTGATATCAATTACTTTGGAACAGATGTCTGATGACATATCGGCAACAAGAGGAATATCCCTGGTTTTTGGATAGTTCTGCCACTCAGTTCCATAGACGGTATTGTTGGCGCAGATATAAACATAATCAGCATCATCACTAAGTTTTAATTCATTCTGACTTGGGATATGGACATAATCTTCTTTGCCATCGTAGGCAATATTGATTTCTCCATATTTTTTGGCTTCTTCTGCTGCTTTTTTGGAAAAATTGCCGGTAATTATATAATCAGCCTTACCCTTTTTTAAAAGGTTTAAAGGAATGGCAGAAAATTCTTCGGTTGCACCACCCTGGATAAACAGGATCTGATAGTTATCAGGAATATTCATGATACGTTTAATCGTAGCTTTGACTTCTTCAAAAATAGCTAAATAATCCTTAGAACGATGGGACATTTCCATGACAGACATTCCACTTCCGTGGTAGTTAAAGAGGTCTTTGGATATTTCTTCTAAGACTTCAAGGGGTAATTGAGATGGTCCAGCGGCAAAGTTGTAAATACGATCATACATGGTAAAGTTCCTCCTTTAATTTATTGATTCTTATCGTTGCGTCTTTTATATAATTTCCAACATCTTCTGGCTTATGGGCATCAGATGCCGTTATCAGTTCGACATTTTCGCTGATGAAGCACTTAAGCAGTTCATCAGATAGACCAAGATCCTTGTGATTATAGCGATAGTAGCAGCCAACATTGCATTCAGCCTTAAGCTTATTTTTCTTAAGACATTCACAAAGCTGGTGATAAGTAGGACCCAGGTCATATGTTGGATAGTAGTTAAATAGTTTTAAAGTATCAGGGTGAGCCAATTGTGTAAAGATTTGGGAATCAACACATTTTATCAGCTCTTCATAATAGGAACGATATATATCATCGACATTTCTTTTGGTCCAAAGCAGTTCTTCAGAAAAAGACATATCATAGAGGATGTTGTCCACAGAATGAATGGCGCCAATCAGAAAATCATAGTGATGTCCTTTTAATGCTTCCCTGATCAGTTCTTCAGTTTCGCTGGTATAACAGACTTCCAGACCAAAGTCGACTTTGATAGGAAGCTTTTCCTTTTTGACCTCTTTAATCAGCCGGTCATAATCATCAAGACTGTCAGTGAATTTCTTTTCCTTGTCTTCCAGCCAGTTTTTTTGAATTTCATAGACCTTCAGGGGTTCATATACCTGCTGAAATTCCTTAAAACGATGGGTGTGATCAAGGATCTGTATCTTTGTCAGACCTTTTTTATCAGCTTCTTCAATGAATCTGAAGACGTATTCTTTGTCTAGCGGTCCATTTTCCAGATGCATGTGGCCATCTATCAGTTCCATAATATTTCCTCCTAAAAATAAAAAAGCCCAATATTCATTGGGCAAGTTTTTGAGTCATTTTAAAATTAACAATTACATTGCCCGGCTATTGAATATTAAGCGTGATGAGGATGACAGGTTAATTTTAAACATATTCAAAGTATATAATAAACTATTAGCAATTGCAAATCAGAATAGACACTTAATAATCTGGACGGCATTGGCAGCAGCACCCTTGCGAATCTGATCACCAGAACAGAAGAGGGCAATACCACCTTCAAAGACCTGGTCTTCTCTAATACGGCCAACAAATACCTTGTTCTGATCAGAAACATCTCTTGGCATTGGATAGATATCATGGTCAATGTCATCACATAAGACAACACCATCTTCTCTGGCAATAGCTGCTCTGACTTCTTCAACATTCAAGGCTCTTTGACATTTAAGGGAAATTGAAATGGAGTGACTCCTCAATACAGGAACACGTACACAGGTACAGGTGACCTTGAGATCTGGCAGATGGAGAATTTTACGACCTTCATTAAGTAATTTGTCTTCTTCACTTGAATAACCCTGTCCACTGTTTTTACCGATACATGGTATACAGTTATAGGCAATCCTGTATTTAAAGGTTTTTGGTGGATAGTCATCATTTTCAATCTGTTTGAGTAATTCTTCAGTTCCACCGTTGCCAGCTCCCGAAACAGCCTGATAGGTTGAGGCAATCATCAGCTCAATCTTTGATAGCTTGTTTATGGCATTTACAGCCATAAGGGAAATAATAGTTGAACAGTTAGGATTGGAAATGATGCCATTATTTTTTCTGGCATCTTCGCCATTGATTTCTGGTACAACCAGTGGAACATCATCATAGAGTCTAAAGGCGTTGGAATTATCAATAAAAATGGCTCCAGCTTCTTTGATATATGGCGCATATTCTCTGGCTAAGTCAGCACTGACAGCACCCAGGACAATATCTAAGCCTATGAAGCTATCCTTATTTAATTCTTCAACAACAATGTCTTTATTATTAAAGTTAAAGACTGTTCCGACAGAACGCTTAGAAGCCAATAATCTTAATTCACCGACTTCAATTTTTTCTTCTTCCAGACAGATGATCATTTGGCGACCGACAGCACCGGTTGCACCCATTATTGCGATATTTATCATTTTATGAACCCCTCATATATTAATGTAATTGCCTTATTGAAATCACTTTCGTCAATGCCGACGATAATCGATATTTCATCAGCCCCCTGAGCAATGGTTTTGATATTAATATTGTTTTCGCCCAATAGTGAGAAGATTTTTCCAGCCATGCCTTTGCGAGAGCGCATACCACGACCAACTACGCAAATCAGCGACAGATTATCATAGACTGATACATCTTCGGCATTAAGTTTGATTTTGATTTCATTGGCCAGTTCGTAAATATTGTTTTTCAATTCTTTTTTATCGATGACCAGTGAGAAAGAATCAATGCCTGTGGTCATCAGCACAATTGGAATGCCATAATTATCAAAGATATTTAAGGCCTTTGAGAGAAAACCAAGTTCGCTGGCAGAATTTAATTTGGCAACCGAGATGACTTCAAAGTCTTTTTTGCCGGTTACACCGGTTATGGCCAGGTCATTTGGATCATCTTCAGCCGTTGATACAATCATTGTGCCCTTATCATCTGGTGAATTGGTATTGCGAATATTGATAGGAATATTCTTTTCTTTGACTGGCAGAATTGATTCTTCATGAAGGACATTGGCCCCCATATAGGACATTTCTCTGAGTTCAGCATAGGTGATGATGGCAACCTGTTTAGGATCCTTAATGACCTTAGGATCGGCAACATAGACTCCGGAGACATCAGTCCAGTTTTCATAGACAGAGGCATCGACAATGTTGGCCAGCAGAGAACCGGTAATATCAGATCCACCTCTGGTCATAGTTTTTATGATGCCATTTGGCAAAGAACCATAGAAACCTGGAACAACTATTTTTTTATTGTTTTCCAGATAAGGAAGGAACTTCTCTTTGGTTTTTTCAATGTTAAGATTTCCATCATAGTCAAAGCAGATGACATCCTTTGCATCAACAAAGAGGGCATCAAGATAAAGGGCAAGTAGTTTGCTGGAAAGATATTCACCGCGAGAAATGATTTCATCACTATTCTTTTTATTTTCCAGAAGATCATGAATACCGGCTATTTCTTTATCAAGGTCAAAACTGATTTTCAGTTCATTAATGACATTTTGATGTTTATCCTTGATTACCTGAAGAATATCTTCATAGGACATGCCATATTTTTTATGTGCCAGACAGAGGTATAGGAGGTCGGTAACCTTGTGGTCGTTTTTATCAGCTTTTCCAAGGGCTGAGGCAACGATGATCTTGCGGGCATCTTCGCTGTTGACGATATTTTTTATTTTCTGAAACTGCTTGGCATTGGCAACGCTGCTGCCACCAAATTTACATACTTTAATCATTTACTATTTCTCCGACAAAGTCCGTTTCCTGAAGGAAACTTCTTAGATTTTCTATTGTTATTTCTTTTGTAATATAAGCATCTGCACCGATAATTTTTTCAATATATTCTTCTTTTATTTCCTGTCTTGTTCTCAGATAGAATCGACCTTTGTTGTTTTTATAATCAACTTTGATGACTTGTTTAATATCTGTTTTATATGGATTATTCAGATTGTTTATATCTTTGATAATATTGCTGGCAGTAGGCAAAGACCCGGCACCCTGGCCAATAAGACTGAGAGAACCCATGTTTCGGGTTTTAATATAAAGGCAGTTGTAATTGTCTTTAATATTATAAAATGGCGAATTTTCATTAACGAATCTTGGCATCAGGGAGATGGCAAAGGAATCATTAAGCTTCTGAACTCTGGTAGTAAGTGCCAGATGATAGTTATTTTCTTCGGCAAACTTCAGATCAGCAGTATCGATATATCTGATACCTCTTACAAAGATATCTTCCAGCTTGATATAGGCATCAAAGCCGATGGCCAGACCTAAAACAGTTTTGTTGGCTGTATCAATACCATCAATGTCATCACTGGGATCACTTTCGGCATAGCCCAGTTCCTGAGCTTTTTTGAGAGACTGCTTAAAGTCCAGCTTTTCTTTGAACATTTTATTGAGAATATAGTTACTGGTGCCGTTGATAATACCTTCAAAGCTTTCAATTTCATCGCTTTCTTTAATCTGATTTAATGTTGGAAGGAAGGGAATACCTCCGCCACAGGCAGCAGAATAGAGTATAGGAAGCTTATTTTTATTTGCCAGTTCACTTAATTCTATCAGATGTTTTGCCAGCATTTTTTTATTGGCACTAATAACAGGAATCTTTCTTTCCAGGGCTTTTTTGACATAGGTGAAAGCCGGTTCATCACCACCAATGCATTCAATAAGACAATCAAGATCATTATCATTAATAATGTCTTCAATATCATCTCTCATTTCTTTTTTAAGCAGTGGTCGACCCTTGCGCATAAGTATATGCCTAATAGTCATTCCTTTTTCCAATGCCAGTTTTTCAACGCCTTTTCCGACGGTTCCATAGCCTAATATCGCAATATTCATAAATAACTCCTGTACATTAATAATATACACTTGTATACATAATAGAAACATAGTATCATTTTATTGTTTATAAAACAAGGAGTTTGTTTATGTTTGTTTCAACAAGAAATAAAAAAGACCTATTTTGTTCTAAGGAAGCCATTATCAAAGGATTGGCAGATGATGGTGGCCTTTATGTGCCAAAGGAAATTAAGAAAATAGACTTATCTTTATTAAAAGGCTTATCTTATCAGGATCTCTCGTTTGAAATAATTAGTCATGTTTTTGATGATCTTAATAGGGAAGAACTAAAGAAAATTATTTATGATAGTTATTCAACTAATTTTGATGATGAAGAAATTACCCCTTTAAAGAAAATTAATAATAAATATCTTCTGGAATTATTTCATGGTCCAACTTCAGCTTTTAAGGACATAGCTCTGCAGTTTCTGCCTAGGATTATGACGATGTTAAATGATGATGGAAAGGATATCGTTATTCTGACTGCAACCAGTGGTGATACCGGCAAGGCTGCTTTGGAAGGCTTTAAGAATGTAAAGGGCAGCAGGATTGTAGTTCTATATCCTTATAAGATGGTATCAACAATACAGGAAAGACAGATGACAACGACTAAGGCCGATAATGTTGAAGTTATGGCCGTAAAGGGTAATTTTGATGATTGTCAGAAGATGATTAAGGAAATATTTGAAGACTGTCATTTTGACAATATTCATTTGACCAGTGCCAATTCCATTAATATTGCCCGTCTGATTCCCCAGTGTGTCTATTATTTCAAAGCTTATTTTGATCTGTTAAAACAAAAAGAAATAAAAGAAAATGAAAAAATCAGTTTTATTGTTCCGACTGGTAATTTTGGTGATATTCTGGCAGCCTATCTGGCTAAAGAAATGGGCTTGCCAATTGATAAACTGGTAGTAGCTTCTAATGCCAATAATGTTTTGACTGATTTTATAAATACCGGTATCTATGATGCCAATCGTCCATTCTATAATACAATTTCACCTTCTATTGATATTCTGATTTCCAGTAATCTGGAAAGACTTTTATATCTTGTCTGCAAAGACAGTGAAACAGTTGCATCCCTGATGAATGATTTAAAGAAAAATCGCAAGTATTCTATTAGTAAAGAGATGCTGGAAGAGATTCAGAAAAGTTTTCTGGCTTATGATGCATCAGAAGCTGAATGCAGGGAAGTCATCAAAAAATATTATGATAAATATTATTATCTGGCCGATACCCATACGGCAGTTGCCCTGGTAGCGGCTGAAAAATATCAGACAGATAGTAAGCAGGTTGTTCTGGCAACAGCATCACCATTTAAATTTTCCAAAGATGTCTATAAGGCCCTATGTGACAGCGATATTGATGATGATCTGAATGCCATGAATATCTTAGCTAATTACTGTGGCCTGCCTGTTCCTAAAAATCTGGCTGAGCTTAAGGACCTCAAAGTCATTTTTGAAGATAGTATTGATGTAAATGATAAAGAAACAATCATTAATAAATTAAAGGAGTTCTAATGTATAAATATCGTGTTCCAGCTACTTCAGCTAATCTGGGCATTGGCTTTGATTGCCTGGGCCTGGCTTTGAATATCTATAATTATTTTTATGTTGAAGAGAGTAAGACTTTTGTTTTTAAGGGTTTTATGGACCTTGATCTCAAGGACAATCTTTTTTATATCGCATATTTAAAAAGCTGTGAATATTTTAAAACCGGTGTCAAAGCCTTAAAGGTAGTCCTTAAAGCCAATATTCCCATTGCCAGGGGATTGGGTTCTTCCAGCGCCTTAATCGTTGGTGGTATCTATGCCTGTTTGTTAATCAATAAGCTGGAAATCAATAAAGAAAAAATGCTGGAAATCGCTACCATTATTGAAGGTCATCCCGATAATGTTGCGCCATGTATCTATGGTGGTCTTTGTTGTGTCAATAATGATTCATTGCTTAATATTAAAGTTTCAAATAAGTGGAACTTTGCCTTATTTATTCCTGAATATGAAGTTAAGACCAGTGAGGCCCGTAAGGTATTAAAGAGAGAATTGTCTTTAGATGATAGTGTCAATAATATATCTTCAGCAATCATTGGCATTGAAGCCTTAAAAACTTTTGATATCAATAATATCAAAGTCTTAAATAATGATAAAATTCATGAACCATATCGCAAAAAACTGATAAAGGACTATGAAGAATGCCGTAAAGTGGCAATGGCCAATGGTGTTAAGGTTTTTCTGATTTCTGGCAGTGGCTCAAGTATGTTGATGATTTCTGATTTGCCGATTAAACTAGAGATGAAGGATATCAGCTTTGTCAATGTCAAAGTTGATCAGAAGGGAGTGGCATGTCTAAAGAACTATTCATTGTAAGTGCTGGTCTTTTGCCTAAATGTTATGCCAAGGTTATTGAAGCTAAGGAGCTTCTGGCCAATGGTGAGGCTGATAATGTATCACTGGCTTGTAAGAAAGTTGGTATTTCCCGCGGTACTTTCTATAAATATCAGGATCAGATTTTCCCTTATCATGACGATAGTATCACCCGTAAGCTGGTTGTTTCTTTTACTTTGAGTCATACAACCGGTTCTTTATCACGGGTTTGTGATTTTCTGTCAAAAGAGAATGTGTCGATTATCACAATTTCGCAATCAGATCCCATTGGTTCTGTTGCGCCAATCATGTTGTCAATGGATATTTCCAAGCTGGATAAACCAGTTGAGGATTTTTTAAAGTCTTTAGAATCTATTGAAGTTATTAAGCAGTTAAAGCTGATGGCTGTAAAGTAAAAAGGATATTATTATGAATAAAGCAATTGAATATTATTTATACAATTATCCTCAGTTGACATTGGGAATAAAAAATGGCACCAAGACTACTGAAGAATATAAGGATATCGTACTTCGTGGACAGATGCCAGATAAACTTGTTTTGCCAATTGAAAGCAGTAATCAGGAAGAACTGATCAAAATGGAAACGCCAATTGGTCAAACAGAAGTATTATATCTGCCTGATCGTGAGGTTTTTGAATATTTTGTCAAGGTCCTGGCATATAAGAATGAGGAAGTAGAAATTCCCAAAACAACAGGAGCTATTTTTATCAATGGTTTGAATAACTGGCGGAAAATTGAAGCTCATGAGAAAGAGTTTTTAAAGGACCATTCAGTCGAAGAGTGGGACGATGAATTTGATCGTTTTGTTTCCATTAAGGAGAATTATATCGGCTGTGTTCTTTTGATATCGCGGGGTTATTATTCGGCCCTTGATTATAGGATTGCCGGTTTTAAGGAAGATGAATGGTTAAATATTTCCAGGGATATTCGTATTTATCACGAGATTACTCATCAGATTACCAGGAAACTGTTTTTGGATCATAAGGAAGCTGTTCGTGATGAGATTATTGCGGATGGCATTGGTATCATTGGTGCTTTG
>DCGB01000084.1 GCA_002314515.1 Solobacterium sp. UBA1789
GTGGTTCTATTGAACAGATGTCTATATTCTCATTGGGTGTCGGTCCATATATCACTGCCAGCATTATTATTCAGCTATTAGCAATGGATATCATTCCTGCTTTGGCTGAGATGAGTAAAGAGGGCAAAAAGGGTCGTCAGCAGATGGACCGTATCACCCGTTATCTGGGTGTTGTTCTGGCACTGGTTCAGGGTTTCTTCATTGTCCAGCTTTTATCAAATCAGTATGGAATTGTTGAAAATCCTGGTGTTATAACTTATATCTATATTTCCGTTATTTTCACTGCAGGTACAATGTTCTTATTGTGGCTGGCTGATGAGATTACAACCAAGGGTATCGGAAATGGTGTTTCTGTCATCATTTTCTCTGGTATTGTTGCCGATATGCCTAATAATCTGACTAGTGTATATAGTACTTTCATTGGTGCTAATGCTACCAGTAAGCTTGGTTGGTTTGGATTTGTTGCTTATCTGTTAATGTTTATTGCCATTATTGTTCTGGTAGTTGTTATGCAGATGGCTGAAAGAAGAATTCCAACTCAGCAGTCAAGTTCACATCAGATTAATCGTACCAAGGGTGATCTTAACTATCTGCCATTGAAGATTAATTCAGCTTCTGTTATTCCAGTTATCTTTGCATCAGCTTTGATTCAGGGTCCGCAGATTATTGCTTCCTGGGTTAACAATGATGCTTATAACTTCCTGACTAAGCTCTTTGACTTTACCAATCCGGTATTCCTGATCTTCTATGGTATATTGATTAATTTATTTTCATTCTTCTATACCAATCTGACTATTGATCCTCAGCAGATTTCTGAAAATCTGAGTAAGAATGGTCAGTATATTCCGGGTGTTCGTCCTGGTAGTGAGACTAAAGAATATGTTTCTAAGGTCTTGAATCGTATTACGGTATTGGGTGCTTTGTTGCTGGTGCTGATTGCTTTGCTTCCATATGTGACTTCAATCTTAACTGGTTTGTCACAGAGAGCTGCTGTTGGTGGAACAGGTATCATTATCGTAGTTGGTGTAGCTATGGATGTTATTAAGGACCTGAAGGGTCAGTTAACCGCAAAACAGTATCGTGGTTTTGTCGGTAAGTAGGAGGAAATATGAATTTATTGATTATTGGTGCTCCTGGTACCGGTAAGGGTACGATGTCCAGTTTGATCGTTGACGAATATAAGGTCGTTCACGTTTCAACTGGTGACATGCTTAGAGAAGCTGTTGCCAATAAGACTGAAGTTGGTCTGAAGGCAAATGAATATATGACAAAGGGCCAGCTGGTTCCTGATTCTGTTATTCATGATATTATTTCTGAGCGTTTGGCTAAGAATGATATCAAGCAGGGTTTCTTGTTCGATGGTTATCCTCGTACTTATGAGCAGGCTTTAGATCTGGCTGATATTCTTAAGGGATTGAACATGAAGATTGATTGTGTTATCAATTTAAATCTTGATGAAGAAGTCTTAAAGAAGAGAATCACTGGTCGTCGTGTTTGTTCAAAGTGCAAGGAAATTTATCATATCGAAAATAAGCCTTCAAAGGTTGATGGTATCTGTGATAAGTGCGGTGGTGAATTAATCCAGCGTAAGGATGATACTCTTGAATCTTTGTCAACAAGACTTGAAGCATATCATGCTTCAACTAAACCGGTCATTGATTATTATCAGCAGTTTGGTCTTGTAAAAGATGTCAATGCTGATCAGAAGCCTGAAGCAGTCTTTAAAGATATTAAAGCTGTCTTAGGAGCATAATTAATGATCTCAATCAAATCGCCTCGTGAGATTGAATTAATGGACAGGGCGGGCACTATTGTCGCCCTTGTCCATAAGAAGATGCAAGAGGTGGTAAAACCCGGTATTTCTACTCTTGAGCTTGATAGAATAGCTGAAGAAGTTATTAGAGAAAACGGGGGAACACCATCATTTAAGGGTTATAATGGTTTTCCGGCCAGTATCTGTACTTCCATAAATGATATGCTGGTACATGGTATTCCGGATAAGACGATTCTTAAGGATGGAGATATTATCTCAATTGATGTTGGAGCTTGTTACAAGGGCTATCATGGTGATAGTGCCTGGTCCTATACAGTAGGAGAAGTCAGTCCTGAGGTTCAAAGGCTGATGAAAGTAACTGAAGAATCCTTGTATCAGGGGCTCAAAATGGCAAAGCCTGGTAATCGTATCGGCGATATTGCCAATGCGATTCAGCTTTATGTTGAACATTTCGGATATTCCTTGCCTATTGAATATACAGGTCATGGAATTGGCAGAAGTGTTCATGAGGAGCCTTATGTTCCAAATGTTGGCAGAGCACATACACTGGAATTTCTTAAAAAGGGTATGTGTATTGCTGTTGAACCTATGGTTTTCATGGGTAAGCCACATTGTAAAACACTGGCTGATGGCTGGGGTGTGGTATCCCGAGATCATAGTTTAGCTGCTCATTATGAGCATACAATTGCTATTTTAGATGATGGATACAAGATTCTAACTAAGGAGGATTAATTAAGCTTGGGAAAACAAGATGTAATTGAGATTGATGGTTTGGTAGTTGATACACTGCCAAATGCGCAGTTTAAGGTGAAGCTGCAAAATGGTCACGAGATCCTGGCTCACGTTTCTGGTAAAA
>DCGB01000124.1 GCA_002314515.1 Solobacterium sp. UBA1789
TATTGGTCCTAATGATCTGTCAATTTCATATAATAAACCAGGAAAGTTTGATGATCCGGAGATTGTTGATGCGATTGCCAGGATTCATGCAGCTGGCAAAAAATATAATCTTGAATACATGACTACAACAAGTACCGATATGGCAATGTTGCGTGTTGGCATTAAAGAAGCCTTTAAGAAAGAAGAAGCAGGCAAATAAGTCTAGAAAAATATTTGTGATTTGTTATAATTAATAAGTTGTTAGGAGGATTTTATGTCTGAATTTAAAAAAATAGAAAACGCTAAGGCTGAAGTATCTTGTTCACTTGAAGGTGAAGAATGGAAGGCTTTTACCGATAAGGCGTACAAGAAAGTTGCTCAAAAACTGGAAATCAAAGGTTTCCGCAAGGGACATGCACCAGCTCATATCGTTAAGGAATACATTAATATGGCAGAAGTATTAATGCAGGCTGCTGATAATGCTGCTCAGGGTTTATTAGATAAGGCTATTGATGAACATAAGATTGATTTGATTGATCGTCCAACTATGAAGATTGATGAGATCAATGAGGATAAACTGGCTGTAACATTTGAATGTGCAGTTACTCCAGATGTTGAATTATGTGATTATAAGGCTCTTGAATATAAGGTTGATGATCCAAATGTTACTGATGGAGATATCGATGCTGAAGTAAACAGATTGCTTCAACAGAAAGCCGAACTTGAATTGAAGGAAGATGGCGAAGTTGAAGATGGTGATACAGCTGTTATAGACTTTGAAGGCTTTAAAGATGGTGTTGCCTTTGAAGGTGGCAAGGGTGAAAACTATGATTTGGCTATTGGTTCTGGTAGCTTTATCCCTGGCTTTGAAGAACAGCTTATTGGCATGAAGTCTGAAGAAGAGAAAGATATCAATGTTACTTTCCCTGAAAATTATCATGCTGAAGAATTAAAGGGTGCTGCTGTTGTTTTCAAGGTTAAGGTTCATGAAATCAAGAAAAAAGTATTACCTGAACTCAATGATGAATTTGTCAGTGAGTTAAGCTACGAAAATGTTACAAATGTCGCTGAATTAAGAGACTATCTCAAGAATCAGTTAGAAACAACCCGCAAGTCACAGGCTGAAAATCTGGCAATTGATGCTTTGATTGACCAGCTGACTAGTACATCAAAGATTGATATTCCTGAAGTAATGATCAATAGTGAAATTGATTCATTAATGAATGAATACAATCAGAATTTGATGGCTCAGGGTATGTCCTTCGAACAGTTTAAGCAGATTACAGGTCAGACAGACCAGGATCTTCGCAATATGATGAAAGATGAAGCAGAAAAACGCGTTAGAACTTCACTTTGTCTGAAAGAAATTGCTAAAGTTGAAAACATCACTGTTGATGATGCTGATATTGCAAAAACTTACGAAGAATTATCTGAACGTTATTCAGGAATGGATGTTGCAATCATCAAGAAATATATTCCAGAATATCAGGTAAGAGAAAATCTGACAGTTGAAAAAGCTCTGGATTTATTAAAAAAGAATTAGTGACAAAAAAGACGCGTAGCGTCTTTTCTAAAATATAAGGAGGCAATAATGAGTGATATTTTAAATACTTACCCTTTATTGTGCACACGTGGTGCATTGGTATTTCCATACCAGGAACTGGCAATTGAAGTTGGCCGTGAGTCCAGCGTTAAATGTGTCAATTATGCCTATCGTGAAGGTTTGAATGTTGTTATTACTTCACAAAAAGATTTAGGTGCTGATGATCCTAATGTTGCTGAAATATACAATTATGGTACTGTTTGCCATATTAAGGCTTTTCGTCAGCGTGATGACTTTTATAAAGTGACTTTTTTTGGCATCAAACGCTGTCGCATTTTAAATTCTTATGAATATAACGGTTTCAGAATGTGCCAGGTTGAAGAAATGAGTGATAATGTTGGCGATGAAATTCAGATGAAGATTCTTTGCCGCCGTGCTATCAATGAATTCAATATGATGGCAAAAAAGGCTAATAAACCGGTATTTCCGATTGATAAAGATACTGTTATCGATATCAATCTGGCAATTTCATTAGTCAATACTTTTGCTCAGGTTTACATCCAATCTTCTGCAGATAAAATACCTTATCTGGCAGAATCTGATGTATCAAAGCGCTTAAATCTGATGCTGGAACAGATCGTTAAAGATCGCCATTTTGAAATTATTGAAGCGCAGTTAAACGAAAAGGTTAAAGAACGTATTGAAGAAAGTCAAAGAGATTATTTTTTACGGGAAAAACTGAAAGTCATCAAAGATGAATTGGGAGATGGCGAATTAAGCGACATTGACGATTTAAAAGAAATGCTGGAAAACAATCCATATCCGGAAAATGTTGTTAAAAAAGCCAAAGAAGAATTTAAGCATTTTGAAATGTTGCCAGGCAATTCAGGCGAAGCTGGCGTTATTCGTTCATATCTGGAAGTTTTATTAAATGTTCCATGGTATCAGAAATCAAAGGATAATGAAGATCTCAATATGGCTGCACAGATTCTTGATGAAGACCACTATGGACTGGAAAAAGTCAAAGAACGTATCCTGGAATATTTAGCTGTTAAACAGATGACGGCTTCTTTAAAGAGTCCAATTATCTGTCTTGTTGGTCCACCTGGTGTAGGTAAAACATCTTTGGCAAAATCAGTTGCCAGAGCCTTGGATCGTCGTTTTGTAAAAGCATCATTGGGTGGAGTAAAAGATGAGGCTGAAATTCGTGGTCATCGTCGTACGTATTTAGGATCAATGCCTGGTCGTATTATTCAGGGTATGAAAAAAGCCGGAACATTAAATCCGGTATTCCTGATTGATGAAATTGATAAACTTTCTTCTGATTATAAGGGTGACCCATCTTCGGCAATGCTGGAAGTATTAGATCCTG
>DCGB01000050.1:0-2557 GCA_002314515.1 Solobacterium sp. UBA1789
CTAGTCAGTCTTTAATTTTTCTAATGATGTTTTAAGATCGCTCCAGAAGGTTTCTACATCCCCAGCATGGGTTTTGGTGGTGATGATGATTTCATCTCTTTTATAATTTTCAAAGGCGAGGCCTACTTTTTCTTCAGAGTCTGTATAGTTACGGGCAGTGTCGAATAGGCGCATACCATTATCATATGCTTTGCGTAATAAGTGAACAGCTTCTTCAGTTGTGCATCTTTGAATTGGCAGACAGCCAAAAGCATTCTGTGGTACGGTAATTCCGGTGGTGCCAAGTGTAATATTTTTCATATTGTTTATATTCTCCTTTAATTTAATTATAATACATGATAGAGAATGTGAGGATTATAAAATGATTGATGTTCATTGTCATGTTTTGCCGGCAGTTGATGATGGCTGTAGTGAATTTGGTTCGGCTTATAAAACTTTAAGGGATGCTGTTGAAGAGGGTATCAGCGATGTTATTCTGACTCCTCATTTTATTAAGGATAAATATATCAATGATAAGGATACTTTATTGATGCATTATGAAACTTTCAAAAGGAGAATTGAGAGTGAATTGCCTTTAAAACTATATTATGGCAATGAATTAAATGTAGATAAGGATCTTCCATTAAATTTAAAAGAAAACAGATGCTGTACCTTGAATAATGGCCGGTATCTGTTACTGGAATTTCCAATGCGTCAAAGAGAATATTATGACTATTATGATTCCTGTGCTAATGAATTACTTAAAATGGGTTATAAGGTTATTGTCTGTCATCCGGAGAGATATGATTTTGATGATCTGTTTAATATTATTGATAAGTGGCTTGATAAGGGTTGTATATTACAGCTTAATCAGGATTCTCTTTTTAATAAATTCAAAGATAATGCCATAAGACTGTTGAATGAAGATAAGATTTCTTTGATTGCCTCTGATTCTCATGTTCGTTTAAAACGTTATGTAACAATGATTGATGCCTTTAAGATGGTAGAAGAATTATATGGCCATGATAGGGTAGAATTATTATGCAATATTAATCCCAGGAACATCCTTGAGAATAGAGAAATATAGTTTTAAGCTAAAATATATAGTATAATTTTAGATAAGTACGAGGTTTTTTATATGCAAAATAACGATGGTGTATATGAAATTGATTTATTGCGCTTGTTCTTATTATTCTGGCAGAAGCTGTGGATAATAATTCTGGCTGCTTTATTATGTGGTGGTTGTGCTTTTGCCTATGCAAGGTTTCTGATTGCCCCAACTTATGAGGCTTCCACTTATTTTTATGTCAACAATAATTCAATTTCCGTTGGTTCTACCAAGGTCTCTTTAACCAGTTCTGATTTGAATGCGTCTCAGTCATTAGTTGATACTTATATCGTTATTCTTAAGACCCGTAATTCGATTGAGACAATCAAGCAAAGAGCAAATGTTGATTATTCTTATAAGAAGATGTCAGAGATGATTTCGGCCAGTGCTGTTAACAGTACAGAAATTTTCAAGGTTACCGTTACTTCAACCAGTGCTAAAGAGGCTTATGAGATTGCAAATGCAGTGGCAGCAGTTTTGCCTGATAAAATCAATGAAATTGTATCTGGTACTTCGGCTAAGGTTGTTGATTATCCGGTTATTGATAACAATAAGGTTGCACCAAGCGTTACTAAATATACAGCTATTGGTACGCTGATTGGTATCATGTTATCCTGTCTGGTAATTTTCTTAGTCGATATGTTTAATGATGATATCGAAAATGAATCTTATATTTTAGACAATATTGATATTCCGGTTTTGGCTGTTATTCCTGATTTGAAGGCCAATGGTTCTTCATATTACTACTATGGTCATTATGATGATGCCCAGGCAGGCGGAAAGGAGAAGAAATGAATAAGCGTGTAAATTCGAAAGAACAGGCTGATTTTCCGCTTTGTGAAAAGATGCATTTTTCAGCCCGTGAAGCTTATAAATTACTAAGAACCAATATGCTGTTTACCTTACCTGAGCAGAAGGATTGCAAGGTTGTTGGTATAACTTCTTCAATTCGTGGTGAGGGCAAGTCTACTACTTCAATTAATCTGGCTTATACTCTGGCAGAGATGGGTTCTAAGGTTCTGCTTATTGATATGGATCTTCGTTTACCTTCAATTGCCAAGAAATTGGGTATTTCTTCTGATAAGGGTTTGTCTGATTATATTATTGGGGCCGCCAGTGAGTCTGATATCTTATATCGTTATTCCCGTAATTCTTCTTTATTTCTGATTTTTGCGGGCTCAATTCCACCTAATCCTACAGAATTACTTGCTTCAGAGGCTACCAAGAATATCGTTAAGCATCTGGCTGAATCTTTTGATTATATAATTCTTGATTTGCCACCAGTTGATATTGTATCTGATGCTTTGATAGTTAAAGATTTATATGATGGTATTATCCTGGTTATTCGTGAGTCTTATACTACCAAGAGAGCTTTGAATGAATGTTTAAGACAGATTGGTTTTTTGGATATCAATGTCTTAGGTATCTGTTATTCAGGTGCTGGTGCTTCCAATACACCATATTATTCAC
>DCGB01000050.1:2564-3129 GCA_002314515.1 Solobacterium sp. UBA1789
TTATAGCTATAAATATTATGGTAATTCTGATAAACATAAACGTATTAAAAAGGATATTCAAAGGGCAGATTTAGATGATTGATATTCATTGCCATGTCCTGGCAGGTATAGATGATGGTGCCAAGGATTTAAATGAATCATTAATGCTGATTAAAAAATTGACCGATCAAGGGGTCAATTTTTTAGCTCTTACTCCTCATTTTTATGCCCGTAGTGAAAACAGTATTGAACATTTTATTCAAAGAAGAGATAAGGCATATAAAGAACTCTTAGAAAATTATCAGGGTAATATGCGTTTTCTTTTAGGTGCAGAAGTTCATTATTATCGGGGTATTTCCCAAACCAGGGACTTAAATGAATTATGTTTACAGGGTACTGACTTATTACTACTGGAAATGCCATTTAGAGAAATTTCTGATTCCATTATTGAAGAAATCAAGAATCTAACCCAACGCTATACGATAGTTTTGGCTCATATCAATCGCTATACAGGTCTGCTGGCAGATTATCAGTTAAAGACATTATTAAACTGTGGTGTTTTATTACAGGTCAATAATGAAGTTTT
>DCGB01000050.1:3146-5894 GCA_002314515.1 Solobacterium sp. UBA1789
TTTTAATTCCTTTTTTATCAATAAGGAAGTCAATTCTTTAATCAATAATAAGCAGATATCATTCCTGGCATCTGATTGTCATAATATGACATCAAGAATTCCAGATCACGATATAGCCAGAAATAAGATAATTAAAAAGTATTCGCAGGCTGTTTATGATGAAATTATTGAAAAATCAATGAATATTATTATCAGTCATCGTAAGTAATAGTAAAAAATTAACGTTTTTATATTAAAATAAATTTATAAAAGGGGAAATATTATGTCTAAATTTTTAAAAACATTACTCTTAGCTGCATTAATCCTTCCTTTGTTTGTAACAAGCATTGCTGCTAAAGGCTCACCTGAGCCTGCTACTGATGCCAAATTAAAATATGGTGATGATTATTATGGTGCTTCTGCTGTTGAAACTGATACAGATGGAGTTGATGTTGTCCTGGTTCCATATTCTCAAAAAGATCTTTTTACACAGACTGGTAAATTTGTAGGTACTTATGACATCTATAATGAATTTGTTAAAAGTGCTGGCGATTTAGATCAGGCTAAGAAATATGCTGCTGAGGCTTTTGAAATCGATGAAAGTAAAATTAAAGTTTTATCTTTAATGGATATTGATGTTTATGAGGCTGATGGTGCTTATTCGCCAAAAGATTATTATTCTGCATATACAGTTAAAATTACATGTAAGGGTGTAACTGAGGACAATTTCTTATGCATGTTGCATTATTCTGATGGTTCCTGGGCTAAAGATCGGTTTTACGATGCTGTTGTTGCTGAAAATGGTTGTGTAGAATTAGAGAACTATGGTTTCAGTTCACCATTCTGCATTATTATCAAGAATACTTCTATTCCAAATACTGCTGTCAGATCTTCTTTACAGTGCCGTTAAAGAAATTATTTAAAATATCAGCGATACTTCTGGTATCGCTTTTATTATTGTCTTCCTGTAAGAAGGTTGAGGAGCCTGTTAAGGAGAAGACATATAGTTATAAGCAGAATAATAAGCAGCTGGTATTGTTGGTTGGTTGTGATGATTATGAAAAGACAGCAGAGGATACCTATATCAATGATGAATTGGCTGATTTTATTGTTTTACTGATTCTGGATAATGATAATAAGACGGCTCAGCTGTTGAAAATAAATAGAGATACCATGTGTTATTATGATGTCTTTGGTGCTGATAAGACAGTTGTCAGACAGGACTATGGCCAGATTTGTATCAGTCACTGTTATGGTAGTGGTGGCATCGATTCTCTGATTAATACCAAGAATGCAGTTTCTGCTGTTCTGGATTATATCAATATTGATTATTATATTTCCATTACTATGGCTGCTATTGATATTATCAATGATGATGTTGGTGGTGTTGAAGTTTATATTGAAGATGATCTGACTGCTCTTGATCCTTCTTTTGTTCAGGGTAGTACTGTTAAGCTGACAGGTCACTTATGTGAGAAGTTTGTCAGGGCAAGATCATCAGTTACAGATGGTACCAATTTAATGCGTATGAGCCGTCAGAAGACTTATATGGAAGGCTTTTTAAAGAGACTTAAGGAATTAAGTTATGACGAGGATATCATCACTAAGATATATGCCGATACGGCTGATTATGTTACTTCCAATTGTACGATCTATGATATGTCTTCAATACTTGATAAACTGCTCACTTATGAATTCCTGCCTGAATTATCATTAGCGGGTGAAAATGTTGAAGGTGAGGAACATTATGAATTCTATCTTGATGAAGATAAGAAGGTAGAACTGGTTCAAAGTACTTTCTTTGATCTGGTTGAAGATGAAAATTAGAATACGTTTATTGACGTATTCTTTTTATTTTGTTATATAATAAAAGTGTTCAAATATGATATTGCCTTGTTTAAAAATGAAACAATGGCTTATTTTTTATCTTTAAATTAAGAATATTTGTTCAAAAAAAATTAATATCAATCAAATATTGAACTGAGGAGCAGCTTATGGAATTATCAAAAAAACAATTTCTCATTCTTAAGGAACTGGAAAAGACCAGAACTAAATTAAGCCAAAGAGAACTGGAAGAGAAGACAGGTTTATCTCTGGGTACTGTTAATAAGGCTTTAAAGGAATTGGATGATTTGACTTATGTAGAAGATGGAATTATTAGTGTTAAGGGTGTTGATGCCCTGGAACCATATAGAGTCAAGAGGGCTATTTTTCTGGCTGCTGGTTTTGGCAGTCGTTTAGTGCCGGTTACTTTAAATACTCCTAAGCCTTTGGTTAGGGTTAATGGGAAGCGGATTATTGATTCTTTACTTGATGCAGTAAATAAAGTAGGCATTGAGGAAATTTATATTGTCAGAGGTTATCTTGCTGAGCAGTTTGATCAGTTATTGTATAAATATCCCAATATCAAATTTATAGAGAATCCTATTTATAATGAGGCCAATAATATCTCTTCTGCTTTGGTGGCTCGTTATTTAATGTCCAGTGCTTATATACTGGAATCTGATCTTTTGTTGAAAAACAGCGATTTGATTGAAAAATATCAATATGAGTCTAATGTTTTAGGCATTTATAAGGATAGAACAGATGACTGGGTTTTGATGGATAAGGATGGTTATGTCGTTGAAGAAAAAGTAGGTGGTGTCAACTGTTATCAGATGGTTGGTATTTACTACTTTAATGAAAATGATGGTAATCGTCTGGCTGAAGATATCAAGAATGCCTATGATGCCCCGGGTGGTAAGGAAAGATATTGGGAAACTGTTCCTA
>DCGB01000050.1:5990-6113 GCA_002314515.1 Solobacterium sp. UBA1789
GAACTAAAAGCAATTGATAAGACCTATGATGTCTGAGGTGAATTATGAGTGATAAAAAGAATACACAATTAAGTAAGTCATTAAATCCAATGCATGTCTGGGCTATTGCCTTTGGCTGTATTA
>DCGB01000037.1:0-1560 GCA_002314515.1 Solobacterium sp. UBA1789
TTTTAAGTCCGACATTTTCAATCACTCCTTGTTATTACTAATCTTTGTTAAAACCAAATATCTGTTTTTCGCCAAACTTCTTTTAATAAATCTATTATATGATTAACATAATCATGAGCATCTGGATGAGCATCTCTAAAATCACGAACCTGTCCCATAAGTTTATTATACTTATCACGATCTTTAGCTAAAACAGCATCATAACACTCGCTTAATAATTTATTAAGCTCTTTAGCCTCTTCAGTAGTCAGGCCGATAAAAGACTCATCTCCGCCACCACATATTTTTTCCAGTTCTTCAATATTTATTTCTTTCTTTATTGACATAATTTTTCCTTATGAATATCTATATTATTACACATTATTATGACAATACTGTTACACTCATACTAAATATTCGATTCTGATTTTATTAACTGATATGTTTCATTAGTAGCAGCGATCAAAGACAATATGCAGGTAAATACAATTAGCGCTTTAACGGGAAAAACAATTGTTATAAACAAGGAAATACCACAAAGCTTATTCACCATTGAATGGATGGCAATGAAATGGTGATATTTTATAAAACCAGCAATAATATTTATTATCTTTATAACCATGATTAATAATATCCAAAATATTAAAAACGAAGAAATATTGCCGCCAATAATGAACTTAATTAATACCGCTGTGACAAAAAAGATATCAGAAAGCGTATCAAACTTTTTACCATATTCACTGACTTCATCCAGAGCTCTGGCTACAATGCCATCTAAAACATCACAGATACCACCGGCAAAATAAAAGATATAAAAAGATATTGAATTAATAGGAAAAAACAATAGTAGAAAAGCACAAAGTATTCTCAGCCCCGTCAATATATTTGCCACATTATAATTATAAAAACTCTCTTCCTTTGTGAGAAGAGAGTCATTTCCTTACATCTCAATAGCTGTAAATAATTATATGGTAGTAGTGACTGTTAAAATCATCCTTATTCTTATCTTACTGATTGGCTGGACCAATTGCCCATCCATAGTCCACTGCACTTGCGGCAACATTTAGATGAAATAGAGAACCCTCGTATGTAAATTCAACATCGAACACGTTATTGTTGTTGATTATAGCCGTTAGTTGAACATTACCTTTACTTTCAAATCTATGAATTTCGTTATTGTATTTAAACAAAGTTACATAATCACCAGTGTTTAGCAGAAGCAAATTATAATTCTGATATATTTGAAAACCATCACGAATTGTGATTCCGCCACTAACTTTTTCTAATTCCTCTTCTTTTAATTGTTTCTTTTCTGTCATGATCATTGTTCTCCCTCTGATTGCCTTAATTATTACATATCTATATGACAATAATCTTACACATCTGATCTAATAAAAGAGATCTTTATTTCAAGACCTCTTTAATCAAATAGTAATCTTATCCCAAAGGATCAGTTTCTGTCTGCGTTGCCTTTTCACTAGGATCAGAGTTATAGGTTACAATAACTTCTTCAATCATCACTATTTCCATATCGGGTTTTTCATAATTCTTTTTCATTGTCCTATTCTCCTCCTACTTATT
>DCGB01000037.1:1570-4850 GCA_002314515.1 Solobacterium sp. UBA1789
CAAAGAATTCACGATACTCTCTGACTGATTCACCAAGGCAATAGAGTCTTTTAGCCAGATTGGCATTATTTGTATCCTTAAGACGATTGGCAAAGGCGTAAGAGTTGACAGAGTACTTTAATGTCTGAACTTCAACGTCATTATTATATAATGTCACTTCCAGCAATAGACCGCATTGACAGAATTTTACGCCATCGCTGATGACATAATAACTATCACCTTCGGTTTTGATATTTGAAGCCTTACAGGTCTTAAGCTTATCACCTGCTTTAATTGTCACCTTCACATTATCTGCATCTTCATCTGGCATCTTAAAGATAAATTTCAAATGGATATTATCATCCAGCAGTAAACGAACACCAGAGAAATTTATATCGTCATCCTTAGTATCGCTAAGTGACATATCGGTATAACCATTTGGCACAAAACCCCTTGGATAACCTTTAAAACCATCATTGACCAGTTTGTTTGTCTGATAGTTATCATAAACCTGACAGGCAGCACCATAACTCAACAGGTCAGTCAATAACTGCTTGATAATATTCACCTGACCGATATTATAACCAAGCTTACTGGCATAGTCATAGCTGTAGGCCATATCACAATATTCTCTTAAGGAATAAGTCTTTTTACCAGCAAGCTCTTCACCTATTAAAAATTCTGCAAGAACCTTATCGCTCATAAACTTCGGTGTCATCTCATCAAAAGTAAACAATAGCTGATCACCTACAACTTCATAATCCTTTATAACAGTATCCCCATTCAGAGTAAATCTGACATGGAAATCATTATTAACACTCAAGTCATAAGGATAAGGAATATTCATCTTATAATTGAGATTCAAGGAATCATCGATACTGACACTGACATTATTGAATAACTGCTTAACCACATATTCATTGCCAACCTTATCAATCATACGATTATCTGCTAAATGACTTACACTTGGCTTAAGTTCAAAAGTACCACCATAGATATTAACTGAACCACTTCCATCAAACAGTTCCTTGGTATTTAAATTGCTGCTATATGAATTATCAAAAACAAAAGAACCACCATTGATAGTTAAATCACCATCATTATCAATCAGACAGACATCAATAGGCGAACTTTCAAGACCCTGATTGACCATACCACCAATCATTAAACCAGCACCATCAATAACAAGCTCACCCTCATTATCAATAACACAGGCATAATCCTCATCAGCCATATTGGTGATTTTACCCTGACCCTGAATAGTCAGTTTCGCATCCTGGGCAACTTTCAGCAGTCTTTGACCTTCACCCCTGATATTGAAATAACTTAAGTCCAAGAGGACATCTTTGCCTTCAGCAATTTCAACATCATCAGAAATACTGATATCAGCCATCAAAGTCAATACAGCCTTATTATCATCACTATTATCTAAGGCGTCCTTAAGAGTATCATAATAGACATCAACATTATTCTGACTAAGACACACTGAACCTGTAGCCTTAACAGCCATATCATTAACCCAGGTATAACCAGGTGTCAGCGAATATTTGATATTGGTACTGCAGACTTTTGAAGAAATTGCCGTTTTTAAATTGCTGTAATAATAAACACCAATCTGACGATTATTAGCCGAATTTAAAGAAAGTGTAGTTGAATTGATCATCAGCTCAGGTTCCTTATACTGGCTGTTATCAACAATAATGGCATCACCAGTACTTTCTTCACACTGATAGACCTTATTTTCACCTGTTGCCTTAACTGTTCCGCCAAATATTGTCAAAGCACCCTGATTGAGATAAATACCACTTTGACCACTGACATTACAGTCACTGATACCATAAATACCATTATAAGAACCAAGATAGATACCAAATTTATCACCACTGATCTTTACTGCTGCTGTTTCGCTGGTATTGCTGATACTGACATTACTATTCTGATTGGTATTACCTTTTTCATTGACATTACCAACATAAAGCGCAATATCAGCAGTTGAAACAAGCTCACAGGCATTATCAAGATTAAGACTGCTATTACTGTTATTCATAACAACCGCCTTCTTAACAGCCTTGACCTTAGCTCCATCAATCAGCAGATCACCATTATTGATAACGGCATCAGACTTAGAAACAATATTACCTGGACCAATAATCGATAAATTGGAATTATTAACAACACTGCCTTCTAATGTATGCGAATTAAGTTTTAAAACAATATTTTTGCTGACTGTAATATCCTCACTTGTATCAACACGCAAATCAATATAATCACCTTCAATAGCCGCATCAACTGCCTCTTTCAAAGTTGCATAAGGCTCATCATCGATATAAGCTATACACTTAACAAGCGAATATTCAGTACCCTTTTCAAGCTGTCTATCAACAAGAATATAATCATTAGGATATTCAAAATTATTGAATGTTGTANNNNATAAGAAGGCACAATAAACTTCATACCTGGCTTAAGTGTCATTGTTTCGCTACAGTCACTATCATTAAGCTCAAGAATTTCACCCTCTTCCCATGTTTTTACAGCCGCTGCCAAAGACGGATAAGCGTATAAAACATCGCCATTATCATCTATTGTCATAACTGTTGCATCACCAGAAAGGTAATGATACTGATAATGCTTTGTATCTGTTATATCACTAATAGAACTATCATAATCAAGGTTGCGGGTAAACAACATTCTATTCAAATGATTATCTCCATAGTCATCCGCAAAATATTTGTCCGGATAAGACTCAAAATAACCACCATAGTAATAAATACGAGTACTGGCATTAAAATCATCCTCATACATATGGTCATAGATGCTGGCTAAAGAACCATCAACAAAATTGCCACCATTTACCCATAAGGCACCGCCCCTGACATAAACCGCAGTACGAGCACCTTTGAAACTGCCATTTTCGATCCGACATTCACTACCTTGATTAACATAAACTGCATCATTAGTCTTAGAAATGACCTGACCATTGCCCTTAATCTGCAGATCATAGGAATAGACCTCAACAGTCGGCTTATTGCCATCATAGGAAAGAATGTAGCCATTTAAATCAAGAACCGCATTTTCTCTATAGGAGACAACACGGGTATCATAGCTATCCTTTAGAAGAGTAAGTGTCAGATTATCATTTAATTTAAAGTCAGTCACCGCATCCGCTAAGGTTTTATAACCAACGCCATTAATAGTACAGACGGCATCTGACATTGGAAGCCATTGAGCATATAAGGTATCAAAGTTAAGCTGTCCATATAGAAAAACCTTACCAACATGAACATAAGTACCCTTGCCATGG
>DCGB01000037.1:4859-13359 GCA_002314515.1 Solobacterium sp. UBA1789
TTCCATCTGCCTGTGTATTCCAGCCGGCAAAATACCAGCCACTGCGACTTAAATCACCACAATCAGGGGCTGTAAACTTAAAATTTTCATAAACCTTAACATTATTTAAACTGCCACTAGTTGCCCCATTACCATCAAATGTGATAGTCTTGGAATCCTGAATCCTGACATAGTAGCCAAAATCCGGATAAGTTGTCTTTTCAATACATTTATAAATACTACCGCTTAAGGCAGAACTGATATTCTGATTATAATAACCACCATTTTTAATATTGCTTATAGCATTTGAACCCAGATCAAAAATGGCATTTCCATTATTAGCCGCAAAAAAACCACCGGAAACATCTAAAGTACCCCGGTTTCTAAACAATGTACTATTATTGGCAATTATCGTACCCTCACCATTTTCAACGCAGAAACTGGCACCACTTTTAATATAAATAGCTCCATCACTTCCACTGTAATTGCTGGTCAAAGTAAAATTATTCAAAACCAGAGAAATCGTATTTGGATTACCATTAATCAATAACTGACTATCAGTTGTAACGTTCTGAAGAAGAGTAATTGTGACATTGGCATTATCACTATTGGCTGCACTTAGCGCTTCTGCTAAAGTCGCATATTCTGTTTTATTGATCTTTGCCTCATTACCTTCGGCATGAATAAAAGAAGGCAGAAATGTTATAAACAATAATACAGATAATGTTATTAGTAACAAACGCTTTTTCATAATAATTCCTCTGTTTTTTACATCCAATATTTATATTATACTTATCAGAAAATTATTCAAATAACTATATTTCAATATTTAAATGTGAACCCTCACTGCCTTTTCTGATAATAATTTTCTTATCAATTCGCTCCTTAAGATTATCAACATGGGAAATAATACCAATCAGACGATCACCATCAGCCAGATCATTTAAAAGTCTTACAGCCTGATTAAGCGCATTATCACTTAAAGAACCAAAGCCCTCATCAATAAACATTGAATCCATGCGAATACCACCACTACGAGCCTGAACCACATCCGAAAGACCCAGGGCCAAAGCCAAAGAAGCCATAAAAGACTCACCACCGGATAAGGTCGAAACATCACGCCAGCTGCCGGTCTGATTGTCATAGACATCCAGATCCAGGCCTGCCTGTGAACGCATGTTTTTAGCCTCCGGCTTTTGTCTTAAAATAAATACTTCATCACTCAATACTGCCAGTCGTTTATTGGCAGCCGCAATAACCTGCCGGAAATAATACTGCTGGACATATGCTTCAAAAGTCAGACGAATAGTCTTTGACTTGGTACCGGAAATATTCTGATACAGTTCTTCAACCAAAGCATATTCCTTATTAAGAGTATTAAACTTCCTGCTGATATCCTTCAGATACCAGTATTCTTTATCATTAGTCTGAGCATTCATGGTGAATAAACTGATATTCCTGCTTAAATCTAACATCAGCTTTTTTAGTTCCAGCTCTTCATTATTTAAGACATCCAGATTCTCCAGCTGCTCACCCTGAAGGCCATCTTCCAGCTGTTTAATCTGCTGACTATTGCTTAAAGCTTTATTGCGATAGTTTTCGATCTTTATTTCAAGCTGCTTCATTTCTTTTTCAGCAAGTTTTGCAGAATGATAGTCATTTTCATCATTAAAATTATTATTCTTTAACTGTTCAATAAAAGAATCATAAGCCTTTCCGGATTTTTCCTTATCACTTTCGATATTGGAACAGACCTCTTTCTGACGGGCCAAAGACTCAAGATAGTCCTTATTCAGATCTTCATATTCTTTTTTTATTTTTGGATAATTCTCATTGATATCTCTGATCAGCCGTTTATTTTTACTTATCAGATTATCAAAATCCATATCTTCCTTAAGCTTCAGCTTATTAAAAGACTGCAGATTATTCTTTAGATCATTTTCCAGTGTTTTGCAGACAGTTTCCTGACTCTGCAGTAATTTCAAGGCATCATCACGCTTTTTCTCATTTTTTTCTAAGGATTCAGCTGATATTTCCTCGCTGACAAAAGAGGCTGGTGAAGGATGCTTAAGCGAACCACAGACAGGACAGGCCTGTCCATTCTTTAATTCCCGGGCAATAATACCATACTGACTGGCAAAATATTTATTGCGCATATCAATATAAGATTCGTTTATTAAACTGTATTCATCCTCCATCTGATGAAGCTTTTCTAAATTTTTACTTAGATCAGTTTGCAATATCTGTCGGTTTTTCAGATACTCCTTTGCCTCTTCATATTTTTCATTGTCCTTCTTCAAAAGAGGCAAATCATGTAAAAATTCTTTCTCTACTTTGGCATAAGCTTCTTTCTTATCTGGAAGATCCTTTTTTAGTATAACAAGATGATCATTAAGCTTCTGCAATTCCTTTTGACGCTCATTATATGACCTTTTATTAGATAAAAATAACTCTTCATATTTTTCAATCTTCAGACAGGCTTGAGCCCGCTGCAGCTGCTTATTGTACTCATCAGTTTCAGCCTTCTGACTATTTATCTGCTGCTGAAGCTGTTTAAGCTTCTGCAGTTGTACAAAATCATCATTAGTCTTTGTTGCCTTGGCAATCCTTTTTAATAAATTATCATGTTCCTTATCTTTGATCTGATAGTCCTTTTTTAATTCTTCATTTCTGTTTTTCAAATCATAGAGATAATCGCCCAATAAAGACAATACCTTATCAATATTGACACTATCATCAAGATAAGAATTAATTTCCTCGCTGGCATTAATACGGGAAAAACTATTTAAGATATCTCTTCTATAGTCCTCATATTTCTGTTTCTGTTCACCATACATCTCCTTTAGAAGCTGCTGAATATCATAATATTTTTTTGTATCAAATATTTTCTGAAACAGGACTCTTCTTTCCTCAGAGCCCGCATTGATGATTTTCATAAAATCACCCTGGGCAATCATCATCGTCTGTGAAAACTGCTCTCTTGTCAGGGACAGAAGCTCAAATATCTTATTATTGACCCGATCAACACCGGCAATTTCCATGCCACTATTCAAATCCTTAAAATAAGCAGCAGCTGCCTCTGTAGTATAACCCTGACCATTCTTCTTTAAACGCTCATAAGCTGGATTGCGATGAAGCAGATAGTGACCATCCTTATGCTTAAATTCATATTCAACAAAAGTTGGAACATCACCACCGGCATAATCTGAACGCATACTACCCGCATCCTTACGAGCCTTGCCTCCCGAAACCTCACCATATAGGGCAAAAGAAATCGCATCAAAAATAGTAGTCTTACCACTGCCTGTATCACCGGTAATCAGAAATATACTATTAGCCCCAAAGACCGTAAAATCAATTACTGTTTCCTTACTATAAGGGCCAAAGGCACTCATCGTCAGTTTTAAAGGTTTCATTCATCCACCTCCATTTTCTTAAGAATCTTTTCCAGAAGCTGAAGCTGCTGCTCAGAGGCCTCAACATCATTATTCTGCAAACGATAAAAATCCTTAAATAAATCAATTGTCGACTTAGACTCAAAGCCCTCTTCCAGTCGTACATCAATATCCAAACGGGTTTTGGAATTGACAACGGCATACTTCAGCATATTAGGAAAATTATGCAATAAACGATAATAGTAATCAGGATATACTTCCTCATCATGTAAAATAATACGGATATAGTCCAAAGAGAAGTCTTTTCTGATCAGATCATCAAAATAACCCTCATAGGAAACAACATCATGTTTAAAAATAATGTCTTTGAGAAGGATGTTGATGACATCCTTTTTGACAAAGTCCACCAGACAAAAAGACTTATGCTGATTACTTTCGGAAAAAGAATATTTATAAATTGATCCTGCATAACGCAAACTGTCTCTTTTAATACGCTGTGGCTTATGAATATGACCCAGGGCAACATAGTCAAAATCATCAAATAATGAAGAACTGACATTGTCAAGTGTACCTATGCTGCTTTCTTCAGAATCAGACTGTTCGCAGCCACTGATAAACTGATGAGCCAAAAGAATATTACGCTCATTTTTATTAATTGGACTATTTTTCAAAACAACTCTAATCGCATCCTCATAGCTGTTAATGATTTCATCCGGATAATATTTTTTAATCTCATGAATTCTAACAAAAGGCAACATGTGAACATTCACAATGCCATATTCATCATTGACAGTATAAGACTGTAAAGTTCCCTTAAAAATATCAGAAATAAAAACCTTATTATTCTTTAAAAGCTTTGAAAAATAGGCAAGACGCTGATTTGAATCATGATTACCGGCAATGATAAAAACAAGCTTATCAGCCTCAACCAAAGCCGTAATAAAACGATCAAAAAGAGCCATTGCCTCAGCTGAAGGAGCTGAACGGTCATAGACATCGCCACAAATCATTACCACATCATAATCAGTTCTAAGCTCCAGAGCCTGTTTTAGAACATCTTCCTGATCCGCCAGCAGATCAATATCATTGAGACGCTTACCTAAATGTAAATCCGCCAGATGTAAAAATCGCATATTATCACCTACTTATTCTCTATTAATTATCGCAAAACTCGACATATATTTACAGACTAAGCCCCATTATCTGAAAATAAACATATAATAAAAAAGTAGGGAGAATATCAATAATGGAAATTTGTGAAAGATTTTTAAACTATGTTAAAATCGACACCATGTCGAAAGAAGAAAGCAGTGAAACGCCAAGTACTGCCAAACAATTCAATCTGGCAAAACTCTTATATAATGAGCTCACTGAAATGGGCTTAGAAACAAAGCTCAGCAAAGAATGTGTCGTCTATGGACACCTAAAGGCCAACATGGAAGGCCAGCCAAAAATCGGCTTTATTGCCCACATGGACACTTCGCCTGCAATGTCTGATGAAAACGTCAAAGCCCGAATCATTGAAAACTATGATGGCAAAGACATTGTCCTAAATGAAAAAGAAAATATTGTCATGTCAATTAAAGACTTCCCTGATTTAATCAAAGATAAAGACAAAACTCTCATTGTCACTGATGGAACAACCCTCTTAGGAGCCGATGATAAGGCTGGTGTCGCCATCATCATGGACGCCATCCAATATCTGCTTGAACATCCGGAAATTAAACATGGTGATATTAAAGTTGCCTTTACTCCTGATGAGGAAGTTGGCAGAGGAACTGAAAACTTTGATATTGAATATTTTGACTGCGACTATGCCTATACAGCCGATGGTGGCTTACCAAATAGTATTGACTATGAAAATTTCAATGCCTCAAGTGTTGATGTCCTGGTTAAGGGCAAGGCCATTCACCCGGGTTCATCAAAAAACAAGTTAGTTAATTCCCTCCATTTAGCCATGGAATTCCATTCATTACTGCCAAAGGCTGATGATCCGGCTTTAACTGAAGGATATGAGGGCTTTAATCATCTGAATGATCTTCATGGTGATATTGAAGACAGTCGCATGCACTATATTATTCGCAATCACAGCATCTTAAAATTACGCAAACAGGAAAATGATTTCCGTAATGCCGCTGACTTCATGAATAAAAAATATCAGTATAACTGTATTAGCCTCAATTTCAAAGACAACTACTATAATATGAAAGAAGCTCTTGCGGATAAGATGGAAGTCATCGACCGGGCAAAAGCAGCCATGGCCAAACTCAATATCACTCCAGTATCAACAGCCATTAGAGGCGGAACTGATGGTGCTAATCTGACATTAAGAGGTCTGCCATGTCCAAATTTAGGTACTGGTGGTCGTAATGCCCATGGCAAATATGAATACTGTGTACTTGAAGACATGATAACTATGAGCAAATTACTGGTTGAAATCAGTAAAGGAGAATAATATGCCAAATTTTACAAGCCCAACAAATATTGTTACTGGACAGAACTTTGTCAAAGACTATGATTTTTCCCAATATGGCAAAAAAGCCTTTATTGTCACCGACAATTTCTTCAAAGATAAGATTGATTATCTCTATAACAATCTAAAAAAACAGGAAATCAGTTATACAATATTCGCTGAAATCGGCCAGGAGCCAACAGACAACATTGTCTATGCAGCTACTAAAGAATATCGCAAAGAAGCCTGTGACTTCATTATTGCCATCGGTGGCGGTTCTGTTATTGATACAGCTAAATTAGCAGCCGTCATTAAAGATAATGAAAAAGTTGCTGACCTCTTCCCTCAGCCAGTTGATCGTAAACATATACCACTTATTGCCATTCCAACAACAGCAGGAACCGGCTCAGAAGTAACTCAGTTTACCATTATTTCTGATACAACAACTGATACAAAATTACTATTAAAAGGTCCAGCTTTCATGCCAACAGTTGCCCTGGTTGATGCCGAACTGTCATCATCCATGCCAAAGTCTCTGACTGCTGCCACTGGCCTTGATGCCTTCACTCATGCCATCGAAGCCTTTACATCACGCAAGGCTCAGCCTCTATCAGACATCTTTGCCATATCCGCTTTAAAAAAGATCATCAAAAATCTGCCTGAAGCCTACAACAATGGAAGTAATAAAGAAGCCCGTGCCGAAATGTCATTGGCTGCCTTAGAAGCCGGTATTGCCTTCAATAATGCCTCTGTTACCATTGTCCATGGCATGTCAAGACCTCTAGGTGCTCTATATCATATACCTCATGGTATTTCCAATGCCATGTTGCTGGAAAAATGCATGCGCTATGTCTCACCAGCTGGTAAAGACAGATTTGCCCTATTAGCAACAGAATTAGGATATGAGGGAAGTGCTGATGAAAAAGTTGAAAAACTGATGAATGTCATCACTGAACTATGCAACATCTGTGAAATACCATCATTAAAAGAATATGGTGTAGACATGGTCTCTTTTGAAAGGAATATTGAAAAAATGGCAAATGATGCCATGGCCTCAGGTTCACCACAAAACTGTATCATGGACGTCAAACTGGAAGACGTCATCAGACTTTACAAGTCTTATCTATAAGAGAATGCGCTCATTTGAGCGCATCTTTTATTTTATTTTTAAACTTCTTAAATAATCTTTCTGTTCAGCTGTTATCCGATAACTTTCAATAGCCTTCTGAATCGTTTTGTTATGTGTCCACTTATCAAGTTTCTTTTCCTCCAGAAACTTAATACTATCATCCCACTGTTTAGCTAAGGCTGTTGCGAAATACCAGGCCTGCATCATCCTGACATAATATTCATCATTTCTAATTTCGGCAATAGAATCTGAATATTCTTTTTTATAATCCTCATCAATATAAAAACTCATATACATTTCCATGGCAAAACGAATGGTAAAAGGATGATCACTTTTTAACCACATGTCAAGTTTTGAAATAAGGATGATCTTATTTTTCTTAAAACAGACAGGACTGATAATATCACATACTGCCCAGTTATCAACATAAGGCAGAAATTCATCCAGCTTCCTTATGCATTCATCATAGTTCTTTTCCAGAGACAGCAGAACGCCATGTAACATATTCTCATCGAAATAATCATGGGGCAGAGTTTTCAGAAATTCATCAGCCTCCTCATCACGACTATATTCCTTAGCCAGTTTCCTAAGCAAAGGAAGCCGCACACCAATGACCTTATTAATATCAATACCCGGTGTCAGCTTAGCACTGAAAGCCGCATATTTTTCATCTCTTAGGACAAATAGCTTATCTCTGATTTTCATAAAAACTCCATTATCATTTTTCCTGAATTAATTATACGTCAGATGAGTTATTCATCATCCAGGGATCCATTAACAATTGAATAATAAGTATTTGTTGTCAGTTTATAAACTATGGCATAAACCAATGCATATAGTAAGACACAGATTCCCGCTGCCATCAGCAACGGCTTCAAACTCTTCAACTGGAACAGAGCCAGTAAATGCCTGATCATTGGTAAGGCAAAACATAGATGCAAGACTGCAAACAACAAAGGAAGATAGAAAACCGTCAACATCTGCGAAGAAATCGTCTTTTTTATATCTCTGGTCGTTAAACCGATTTTTTTCATAATGGCAAAACGTCCCTCGTCCTCATAACCCTCAGAAATCTGTTTATAATAGATAATCAGAACTGTCGCAAAAATAAAAAGCAGACTCAATATAATGCCCACAAAAAACAATCCGCCATAGGTTGTATAGAAATCCTTTGCCTGATCAACCTTACAGCTGAGATACATGGCACTGGCATCAAAATCAGCATCAAAAAGATAAACTGACAAAGGTCCATAGATAGCTAAATCAGTCTCATCATCTTCAAGAGTATCAAAGTTATAGTTGTAACATGGATATAAGTCATAATCAGCCATTATTCCCCTTAACTGCTGATAAGCTTCTTCCACATCCTCAACAACCAGACACATTGAATTGACAACACCGGCTGACCAGTCAAAACCATAGACAAAATCATCATCCATTTTCTTTAATTTATAAGAAAGTTTATCAGCAATATTCAATGTATCTTTTGAATATTTCAAAAGATAGGTATAACATAGGGCTTCACCTTCATCTAAACTAAGATCT
>DCGB01000037.1:13404-18875 GCA_002314515.1 Solobacterium sp. UBA1789
AGTCAGCTAAGGGTATTAAATTCAAAGAAATAATATTATTGGTTTTCAAAGACAAATCCGCAACCATACCAGAATTTATTTCCAGACGATCACCTTCCAGATAACCACCTAAGGGCAAAGAAAGATAATAGACAGTATTTTCCTCATGACAGTTAAGCTGACTGATTCCTTCTTTAAAAGCCTTATCAATCTTATTGAGATTGTCTTCATTTAAATAAGAAGAATCATAGAAACGGATTTCAGTCTGAAATTCATGATGAAAACGACTGTTAATGGCATCATTTTCCCCAAAATACAAAGCTGCACTGGAAGAAATCATAACCAGAACCATCGTTGAAAGAATACAGATAGTAGCTAAACCAGCTCCATTTCTTTTCATACGGAAAGCCATAGTTGAAGTAGAAATAAAATGATCAGCCCGATAATAATAGTTTTTATTTTTCTGCAATATCTTACATAAAACAACAGAAGCACTGATAAACAGGAGATATGTAGCAACTATTACCATTAATACGGCATAAAAGAACAATAACAAAGCACCAAAGGCATTATTAACACTAATGGCCATATAATAGGCAATAAGTAAAATAATGACACCCAAAACAGCTAGAATCCAGTTAGCTCTTGGCGCCTTTTCACCTTCTTCTTCAGCCCTAACCAGCTCAATTGCCTTATTGGAACCGATTTTAAAAACATTAAACAGATAAAGGATAGTAAAAGTTATCGCAAACAGAAGAATCGTATTAAAAACATCATCAAAGGAAATTCTGAAAGAAAAACTGACTTCAGCCTTAATAATATTTATCAATAATAATTCAGCCAGCTTGGAAAATAAAATCCCTGCTAAAAGACCCAGCAGTAAAGATAAAATCATTGAAAACAAAGTCTCACAGAATAAGACAATGGCAATGTTTTTCTTACTCATGCCCAAGACATTATATAAGCCAAATTCCTTCATACGCCGCTTAGTCAGAAAAGAATTGGTATATAAAAGAAATAAAACCGCAAAAACACCAATAACATAACAACCTAAGCTGGTAATCAGCTGAATCGAAGATCCGTGCATCTGCGAAATCGCAGCCGAACTGGTAATAAAACACATGATATAAAAAGTCGCAACAACCACTATGCAGGTAAAAAAGAAAGGATAATATAAACGCTTATTATTCTTAATACCACTTAGGGCAATGCGTGGATAAAAGAAGAAATTCATAACTATTCTCCTCTTGTCAGAATCATTGTCAGAGAATCCGAAATCTTCTGATAAAACTGTTCATTGGAATTACTGCCACGATACAGCTGATCAAAAACCTCACCATCTTTAATAAACAGGACTCTCGATGCATTGGAAGCAGCCTTTATAGAATGAGTTACCATCAATATTGTCTTCCCTTCAGCATTGATCTTTCTGAATAAAGACAATAATTCATCTGTTGCCTTGGAATCCAAGGCACCCGTTGGCTCATCAGCCAGAATAATCTTTGGATCAGTAATCAAAGCCCTGGCAACCGCCACTCTTTGTTTCTGACCACCAGAAATTTCATAAGGGTATTTTTTTAATAATTCTCTGATACCAAGTTTCTCGACAATCGGCAACATCCTCTCATTCATTTCCTTAGGACTCTTGCCGGCTAAAACCAATGGTAAATAAATATTGTCTTCAACGGTAAAAGTATTCAAAAGATTAAATTCCTGAAAAACAAAACCCAGGTTATCACGACGAAATTCCGCTATCTTAGTATCCTTGATGTCATTGAGATACTGACCTTCCAGCTTAACTGTACCCTCAGTTGCCTTATCCAGGGCCGCCAGGATATTCAACAGTGTTGTTTTACCTGAACCTGATTCACCCATGATGGCAACAAATTCACCTTCTTCAACGCTGAAATTCACATTCTTCAAAGCCTCAACCTTATTGGTACCCAAACGGCTCTTATATATTTTTTTGAGATTTCTAACTTCTAATAAATACATACAAAAACTCCTTTATATTTCTAGCATAGAAAAAGTCTGTTTATCATTACATTGATTCTACTTACATATTTCTTACGATATTGTAAGAATTATTCAAAATTCATTTCTTTTCGTCTGATTTTTAAAATAATTTTACAGCCCTTATTTATTTCTGATCTGATTTCAATATCCATGTTCAACTTATCGCAGATCCGCTTACACATATAAAGTCCAATACCACTGGCCTTCTTATTTAAACGGCCATTAAAACCCGTAAAACCCTTTTCAAAAACCCTCGGCAGATCTTCTTTGGCAATACCTATGCCATTATCTTCAATACACAGATGCTCATTTTCATCCAGATAAATACTGACCTGGCCACCATCAGGTGTATATTTCAGGGCATTGGACAATAATTGACCCAAGACAAAAGACAGCCACTTTTCATCCGTTAAGACTTCTATATCCAAAGGAATATAGTTTAAACTGATATGTTTTAAAATAAAGTCACCTGAATATTGACGAATTACCGCTTTAATAATCTTATCCAGATTATTTTTCTTAAAAACAAAGTCATTAGCACTATCTTCCAGTTCCAGATAAGTCATTACCATTTCAACATATTGTTCAATTCTTTTTAAATCACTGCCAAGATTAAAACTTTCGCTTGAATCACTGTTTTCCAGCTTCAGTTTCATCGAAGCAATTGGTGTTTTAATCTGATGAGCCCAGGTTGTATAGTAATCAAGCATATCCGAATAGGCAGACAGATATTTTTCTCTATTATTTTTTTCTCTAGATAATAAACCGCTGATAATATCTTCATAAGCTCCATAGATAATATCATCACTTTTCTCTAATTCAATATCGACATCATTAATCAGCTCATTAAAACGCCTTAGTTTTTCATATTGACGATATTCGCGTCTGACACCAGAAACAAAAAATAAAGACGCAATAAATAAAACTAAAACCAGGGGATATAGAAGAATAATCAAAGGCTGATGATAAAGACAGAAAAGCAGAAACAGCACAAGAAAAACACTCAACAGTAAATATATGCTGAAACGCTTTCTCTTTAGATATTCTTTGATAAAAACCCTTTTATTCAACTAAATAACCCACACCAAATTTTGTCTGAATGAAATCAGCTATGCCATAAGATTCCAGTTTCTTTCTTAAGCGATTGACATTGACTGTTAAAGTATTCTCATCAATATAGACATCAGTCTTCCATAAGACATCCATCAGCTTTTCACGGGAAACGATCTTACCCTTATTCTGCAAAAGTGTCAGCAGTATCCGATATTCATTTTTTGCAAGTTCAATCTTCTGATTCCTGTATAACAGACTGTTGTCATTCATATTTAAAACAAATTCCTTATATTCAATAGTATCCACAAGAGAACCATAGTCATAGGTTCTTCTTAACAAAGCCTGAATTTTCACCACCAGCACCTGCATATCAAAAGGCTTACAGATGAAATCATCACCACCCATATTCATAGCCATAATGATATTCATTTTATCAATAGTTGAAGAAATAAAAATAATCGGAACTGAACTGTTCTTTCGAATTTCACTGCACCAGTAATAACCATCATAAAAAGGCAACGTGATATCCATCAGAATCAGATCAGCCTTATATTCGTTAAATTCTTCAACAATCCTTGAAAAATCCTGAATGATATGCGAATCATAATTCCAGGTCTTCAATAATGAAGCAATGCCACTGGCAATACCCTCATCATCTTCAACAATTAAAATCCTGAACATATTCTCATTATAACATCATCAAAATTGAACAAAAAAATGCGAATCGCTAAAATAGAAATGTAAACCAGGAGAAAATAAAATGAAAAACTATGCCCGCACTGAATTGCACCTGCACCTTGATGGTTCATTGAATATACAATGGCTATATAATAAGTCACTGGAAAGAAAAACTATTGAACCAAACACCTCTTTCCAGGATTTCTATAATACCTTATTTTCTATTAATCAGCTCGAACACAAGGAATCATTAAAGAAATTCGATATCACCTGTGACTGTCTGCAATATTATGAAGATCTTTTTGAAGCAAGCTACCTGCTTGCATGCAGATTAGATGATATGGGCATCTATTATGCTGAAATCCGCTTTGCCTCCCAGCAGCATTGTAAAAAAGGTTTAAGTCAGCTGGAAGCTCTCCAGGCTGTAGTCGATGGTGCCCAAAAAGCCATGGAAGAAAGAGAAATCAGAATCGGCATTATCAACTGCCTAATGCACAAGGGTGATAGTGCTCTTTTCAACGATAAAGAAAACAGAGAAACTATTAAAGTCACCAAAGAATTACTATCAAAAGGCGTTGTTGGCATTGATCTTGCGGGTTATGAAAATAACTGTGACTTTAATGAATATGCCTATCTATATGAAATTATTCATAAGGAAAATATCCCCTGTACTATTCATGCCGGTGAAATGGGAAATGGTGAAAATGTCTTAAAAGCTTTGGCCATGAAACCCGATAGAATTGGTCATGGTGTCAATTGTATCCAGGATGAAAAATATCTGCAGGCTGTCATTGATACGCGGATTCCCCTTGAAGTCTGTGTATCTTCCAATGTCAAACGCAGCAACAACTATGCAGCCCACCCAATAAGACAACTGCTTGAAAGAGGTGTAAAAGTAACAATAAATTCTGACAATATGATGTTTTCCAACACCAGTAACTTCAACGAACATGATCGCCTGAGAATGCTTGGTGTCAGTGATGAAACATTGAAACAATGTACTCTCAATGCGATAGAAGCCAGCTTTGCCAGCGAAGATCTCAAACAGATATTAAAAAATAAAATAGAAAAGGAAGCCATTAACTAAGAGCTTCCTTTTTTCTTCCAGAATTGACCATTAACAGATATTTTTCTTAATCACATGATTAATTATCTTTTTTAATCCTTTTTCCTGCAAGTTCAAGGAATTTTTTATCACTTTGAATTACCTGAGTAATGAACTGGCCATTATAAAACAGTCCATAATTTGTAATAGGTGCCGACATATTCTGTGCAGTCTTTTTATCAGTGATATGAACGACCTTGACCTCTATCCCCTTTTCTTTGGCAGCTTCCACAACTCTTGGCACCCAGTAATAGGCAAAAGGACACTGGTCACTATAGTAGATGACAAAACCCTTTTCTTCAATACTCAGGCTTTTGGCACAATCTTTGAAGACTGGTTTTTCTGTTTTATCACCAAAAGACAGATACATTAAACAGATATCACATTCTGTTTCATCACTAATTAAAAAGCCCTTGTGCTTCAAAAACTGAGGATCAGAAAGAAATTCTTTTTTTCTTTTTACCGATGATAAAATACACAGACCCTTCTTACCCTGTGATTTTGCATCCCTTATACATTCACCCAAAAGATCATTGGCATAACCCTGTCCCTTTAGGGAACCAGCTATCCAAAGACAGTTGATAAAGATATAATCATTAGCTTCAATTGGAACCCAGGCATTTTCAGCAGGCAGATATTC
>DCGB01000101.1 GCA_002314515.1 Solobacterium sp. UBA1789
ACTGCAATGATGGTTTCAAGATTGCTTATGAGGATTTAAGTATTCGTGGTCCTGGCGATATTCTGGGAACCCGTCAAAGTGGTTTTGTCTTAGGCAATGTTTTGGAAGATGAGCGTTTTATTGCAGCGGCAAAAAGCGATGCAGATAAGATTATGGACAATCTGGAAGATGAAGAAAACCGGCGCTTATATCAGGAAGTTCTCTCAACTTTGTCTCTGTGATGTTTTATAATGAAAGGTGAATATGGATATTTTTGCTTTCCTAAAAGAAAATAAGATTGTTTATACCAATAAGGAACTGATTCATCAGGCTTTTGTTCATTCTTCTTATGTCAATGAACATAAGGGTAAGATGCACGATAATGAAAGACTGGAATTTATGGGTGATGCAGTTTTACAATTGTATTCGGCTCAACGCCTATATGAAATTGATCCACCGTTAAAAGAAGGCGTCATGTCACCCAGGAGGGCAAAGCTGGTTTGCGAGAAGGCTTTGGCTTCTATTGCCCGTGAGAATAATTTAAACGACTTTCTTTTACTTGGTGTTGGCGAAGAAAAGAATGGTGGTCGTGATCGCGATTCCATTATTGCTGATATGTTTGAGGCTTTTATTGGTGCTGTTTATTTAGATAGTAATATTGAAAATGTCTTTAACTTGCTGGATATTCTGATGTTAAAACATATTGATGATAAAGATGATGATCTTCTGGATTATAAGACAAAGCTTCAGGAGTATGTTCAGGCTGATTCCCGTAAGTCCATTATCTATGAACTTGTTTCTTCCAGCGGTCCAAGTAATCATCCGGAATTTACGATGGCTGTTAAAATTGATGATCTGATTTATGGCTATGGCAAGGGTTCTTCAAAAAAAGAGGCTCAGAAGAATGCAGCAAAGGATGCTCTGGAAAAGATGGTGCAGCTATGAAATTTAATATCGAAGAGTATATCAGTTTAAAGAATTATGACAAGGAAAAAAGTGCTTTTTTCCTTGATTTTTCTATTGACGATGTATTGTATAAAAAGAGCAGTGATCTGATTATTCTAAAGATCAGTAATAGTTGTATATTGCCTTACTGTTTGTATGAGGATTTAAATAATTATTTTAAGGGTTTGGGTTTAAATAACCTTCGACTATATATCAAGGCTAATAATAATGAAATGTCTTTAAAGGATTTTCAGCATTACCTGCGGTCTTTTAGTGATGACCATGATAATTTATTTAACAACGCGGTAGCAATCAAGGAAAATAATGGCTTTATATTATCTTATTGTGATAATGATTTCTTAAATAATGATGAAGCTTATTTAGATGATTTAAAACTGTTTTTCTATGATATTGGCAATAGGGCTGATATTACTTTAAGATTTAAGGAAGCTGAAGAAATCAAAGTTGAAGTCAAGGAGGCTTTGCCTGTAAAAGAGGAAAAGAAGCCTGATTTTACAAATAAGACTGCTAATGGCAATAACAACAAAGAAACTTACTATAAGCCACGTACAAAAACTTATACCGAAGTTGTTATTAATGATTTGATTGATACCCTATATAATGTCAAGTTTGCTGGTGAAATCTTTAAAAAAGAAGAACGCGAGACTAAGACGGGCATGCTGATTCAGACTTTATATGTCAAGGATACTGATAATGCCTGTGTTGTCAAACTGGTAGAGAATCGTCGTTTTACTAAAGAACTATTAGCTGAAAACAAAGAAGGTCGTTATGCCATTTTCTATGGCAATTATCGTTTTGATAACTATACTGCTGACTATATCTTTGAGCCTGACCAGCTTGAATTTATTGATAATCCTGACCAGCTTATTGATGATGCTGAAGAAAAAAGAGTAGAATTACATGCCCATTCCAAGTTAAGTGAAATGGATGGTGTATCCAGTCCTAAGAGTCTGGTTAATGCAGCTTATAAAATGGGTCATAAAGCATTGGCTTTGACTGATCATCTCTGTGCCCAGGGTTATCATGAGGCTTTTCTGGCTTATTGTGATTTAAAGAAGGCCAATAAGGATAATTTTGATTTTAAACTGATTTATGGCTGTGAGCTCAATGTCTGTAAGCCGGAGTTGGATATTGTCTATAATGCAACTGATGAACTTCTGGCAGATAAGGAATATCTGGTTTTTGACTTGGAGACAACAGGTTTATCGAGTCGCCATGATTATATTATTGAATTTGGTGCTGTTGTTATGCATAAGGGTGAGATTAAGGAGACGATTGACTTCTTTATTAAGCCACCAATTGAATTGAGTGAAACAATTAAAGAACTGACGCATATCAGTGATAATGATTTGGCTTATGCAAAGACTTTTGCCCAATGCAAAGATGAAATATTGCGCTTATGTCAAAACAGAGTTTTGGTTGCCCATAATGCTTCATTTGACTATGGTTTTCTTAATTCTGAACTGGAAAGAATTGGCGAAGATCCTTTAATGAATCCGGTTGTTGATACCTTGGATCTGGCTCGTTCTTTATTTAAGAGCCGAAGAGCCTATCGTTTAGGCAATATTGCCAAACAGTATGGTGTTACATATGATGATGAGGCTGCCCATCGAGCTAATTATGATGCCGAAGTACTGGCTGGTGTCTTTAATCTGATGATGAAGGACTGTGGCAAGCAGGGTGTTGAAAGTTTAAATGATTTGGCTGCTTTCCAGGGAGAGGATGCTTTTGTAAAGACCAGGGCCTTCCATACAACAGTATTGTGTAAGAATAAAGCTGGTTTAAAGGACTTGTTTAAGCTGATTACCATTTCTCATACGGATACTTTAGCTGTAAGTTCAGAGACGGTTGCCGAACCACGTGTTTTTAAGGATACATTAAATAAATATCGGGAAAATCTGCTGATTGGTTCTTCCTGTTTCAATGGTGAGGTTTTTGAATTGGCTTCAACCCGTTCCAGGGAAGAATTGGCTAAGGCGATTGCTTTCTATGACTATATAGAAATTCAGCCTTTGGATAATTATCGTTTCTTATATGAGGATAGAAAATTATTTTCCAAAGAGCGTTTAAAAGAATATATATGGGATATTATTTCTGAGGCTCAAAGACAGAATAAGCCACTTGTTGCTACTGGCGATGTTCACTATATAAAGAAGGAAGAAAAGATTTTAAGAGATGTCTATATTTCTGCTCAGGCTATTGGTGGTGTTCATCATCCTTTATATCTTTTTTCTAAGGAAGCTCGTGCAAAACAGGTGACACCTGATCAGCGTTTCTTTAATACCAAAGAGATGCTGGAGCGTTTTAAGTGGTTGAATGATGACAAATTAGTTAGAGAAATGGTTATTGATAATCCAAATCGGATTGCGGATTCTATTGAAAATGTTATTCCGTTTTCAACTGAATTAAGACCTCCGCGGGTTTTGGATGCGATAAAGAAGGCTAAGGAATGCCGGATTTTTGAGGAACCTTTTATTGACACTGATGAAGTGATAAATGCCGATGAATATCTGACAAGGCTGGTCTGGTACAATGCCAAACAGCGTTATGGCAATGATTTGGATAAGATCATTTCTGATCGTCTTGATAGGGAATTGTCGGCCATTATCTCCAATGGCTATGGTGTTATTTATTATACCTGCCATTTGATGGTTAAGCGTTCTAATGATGATGGCTATATCGTTGGCTCACGAGGATCAGTTGGTTCTTCTTTGGTTGCAACATTTTCAGGTATAACTGAAGTTAATCCTTTGAAACCACATTATATCTGTCCAAAGTGTCATCGTCTGGAATGGGTTGATGATTGTCGTTCGGGTTTTGATTTGCCGGATAAGATCTGTCCGGACTGTGGCGAGAAGCTGCATGGCGATGGCCAGAATATTCCGTTTGAGACTTTTATGGGTTTCAATGGCGATAAGGTTCCGGATATCGATTTGAATTTCTCAGGTGATTATCAGCCAAAGGCTCATTTGTTTACCCGTGAGATTTTTGGTGAGAATAATGTCTTTAGAGCTGGTACGATTTCAACAGTTGCGGAAAAGACAGCGTTTGGTTATGTCAGCGGCTATTGTGAGGATAAAGATATCACAAATATGTCCAGAGCTCAGCGTGAGCGTCTGGCAATCGGCTGTACTGATGTTAAGCGTACTACGGGTCAGCATGCTGGTGGTATCGTTGTTTTACCAGATGATATGGAAATTGAAGATGTTACACCAATTCAGTTTCCGGCTAATGATTCCAAGGCACCTTGGCATTCCACACATTTTGAATATCACGATTACAATGACAATCTTTTGAAATTTGATATTCTTGGTCATGTTGATCCGACGGCAATGCGTCTTCTGGAAAAGATATCAGGCATTGATGTTAAGACAATTCCGATGAATGATGTTAAGGTCTTATCATTATTCAATTCATCTAAGGCTTTGGATATTGCTAATCCTAATTATCATGAGGAAACAGGAGCTGCCGGATTACCGGAATTTGGTACTTTGAATACCCGCAGGACAATAGTTGAAACCCGTCCAGCCTTATTTTCGGATCTGGTCCAGATTTCCGGTCTGTCTCATGGTACTGATGTCTGGCAGGGCAATGCCCAGGAACTGATCAGAAAGGGTATTAAGCTTTCGGATGTTATTGGTTGTCGTGATGATATCATGGGTACTTTAATGTCCTATAACATTGAGGCTAGGACTTCTTTTGGTTTGATGGAAAAGGTCAGAAAAGGTAAGGGTTTAACAGAAGAAGAGGAAAAGCTGATGCTGGAACATGATGTTCCGGCCTGGTATATTGAATCCTGTAAGAAAATCAAATACATGTTCCCTAAGGCTCATGCGGTTGCCTATTGCATTATGGCTGTCCGTGTTGCCTGGTTTAAGGTTTATTATCCGGCATATTATTATGTTTCTTATTTTACTTTACGTTGCGATGCCTATGAACTGGAGACAATGATGAAGGATGCCGATTCCATTTATGCACGAATGGAACAGTTACTGGCTAAGAAGAATTATCGCGGTCCGGATAAGAACATGAAGGCTACAAAGAAGGAAGAGGATATATTCAATACGATTGAAGTATGTTACGAGATGGCTTCCCGAGGCCTCAGAATGACAAATATCAATTTAAATAAGTCACTTGCGACTGAATTTAGAGTTGATCCGGATAATGATAAACTGATTATTCCACCATTTAAGGTATTGGATGGTTTAGGCGATAACGTTGCTGAGAGTATTGTTAAGGCTCGAGAGGAAATGGAGTTTATTTCCAAAGAAGATCTGATGTCGCGGACACAATTATCCAATACTTTATGTAAGAAATTTGAGGATTTGGGTGTTTTGAATGAGCTGGCTGATACCAATCAGCTTTCGCTGTTTTAAAAAAAGTTGATTATCAGAAGAAAACAAAGTACAATAATAATGTTTTAAGGAGAGAGAAATCTCTCCTTATATTTATGCCGGAGGACAAATTGAAATTAGAAGAAATAAAGGAAGCACTCGCTAAGGATATTGAAAAAGAGGGTTATCACTTATATGACCTGACTTATCTCAAAAAGGATAAGATTCTGACTTGTCTATTGGATGAATCACTGGATTTGGATGCTATTGAAAAACTGTCACAGAAGATTTCGGTTTTTATGGACAAGTATGATGAGGATTTTGATGAGTACCTCTTGGATATTTCCTGTGTTGGTATTGAAAGGCCAATCAGGAATGAGGATGAGCTGTTAAAGGCTGTAGGTTCTTATGTCTTTGTTAAAACAAAGGATGATAAGTTAAATGGCACTTTGCTGGCTTATGAGAATGGTGTTCTGAAACTTGAATATCAGGATAAGAACAAAAAGAAAATTAAAGAAATCGCTTATTCAGCGGTTAAGCAGTTACGCTATGCGGTCAGATTTTAAGGAGAAAGGTAAATGAGCGGCATTAGTTTAAAGAGCAAGAACTTTATTGAAGGTATGCGCCTGTTTGAGGACGAGAGAAAGATCGATCCAGAATTTGTCATTGAGACTTTGAAAGAGGCCATCGCCAAGACTTATCAGAAGCACATTGATGCACCTGCAGCCCAGATCAGGGTTGATATGGATGGTAAAGAGTTACATGTCTATCATCAGCTAGAGGTTGTTGATGATGAGTCTGATAATTTTGATGAGACTTTGGATATTCTTTTCAGTGAAGCCAAGGAACTAAATCCGGATATTAAGATTGGTGACACATTGGAAAGAGAAGTTGATTTTAATGAAATAGGACGTACCAGCATTAATGTTGCCAAACAGATGTTAAAACAGCGCATTAAGGAATATGAAAAACAGCGTGTTTATGATGAATATAAGGGTAAAGAGTCCGAATTGATCAATGGTATCATCAAAACTGTTGAAGATAAATTTGTCCTGGTTGATATTAAAACAACTATTGGTATCTTATTGCGTTCTGAACAGATTCCAGGTGAAATCTATCGCGAGGGTCAGACTATCAGAACCATCATTAAAGAAGTTTCAAAGAATTCCAAGGGTTCTCAGGTTGTTTTGTCAAGAGCTGATGCAATGTTTGTCCGTCGTTTATTTGAAAAAGAAGTACCGGAAATTCAGCAGGGTGCTGTTGAAATCAAGGCTATTGCCCGTGAAGCTGGTGAACGTACAAAGATGGCTGTCTATTCCCGCATGGAAGATGTTGATCCAATTGGTGCCTGTATTGGTCCTCGTGGTACCCGTGTTCAGGCGGTAATCAGTGAGGTAAAGGGTGAAAAGATCGATGTTTTTGAATGGAATGATGATATTGGCGAACTGGTTAAGAATGCACTCTCACCAGCAGAAGTCAAGGCTTGTTTCTATTCCAGTTCTCTGATTGATCCAGATATGACAGATGAAGATATTGAAAAATATCAGCGTCATAACAATATGCCACTGGTTGTTGTTGTCGATGATGATAAATTATCTATTGCCATCGGTAAAAAGGGTAAGAATGCCAAGCTGGCAGTTAAGTTAACTAATCGTAAGATTGATATCAAGACAAAGAGCGATATCGAAGCTTTAGGTATTGATATTGAAAGAGAAGTTGCCAACTTCAAGGTAGACCAGGCTCGTATCATTAAGGAAAAGGAAATGAAGAAGTTCCTTGAACTGCAGGAAGAGGCTATGAAGCGTAAGGCTGAATTCGATGAAGAACTGGCTCAGAATGATACCGGCATGATTGAAGAAGTCTTCGATGAAATGGAAACTGCTCCAGAAGAGATTACAATTGTTGAACTCAAGGAAGCTGAAGAACAGCAGCTGACTGAAGAAAATGTTGTCGAAGAAGAAGCTGTTGAAGAAGAAGCTGTTGTCGAAGAAGAAAAAGAAGAAGAAACAGTTGAAACTGTTGAAGAGACTGCAGCCGTTGAAGAAGTCAAGAAGGAAAATAAGCGTAAGACACTGGTTCCTAAGACTGACTATGTTTCCAAGTTTGAAAACTTTGCAGACGCATCCAAAAAAGAAGAAAAAGTTGAATTCAAGAAACGTCGTCGTAACAAAGATGACGAAGACAGACGTCTTCGTGCCAAGGATCTGGAGAAGAAGGAATATGATGAGGATGTTAAGCCAATCTATTCTGATGAAGAACTTGAAGAAATCAGAAGACACGAAGAAGAACTCGAAGAAGATAGCTGGATCAATGATGAAATCGACTTCGATGAATACGATGATTACTACGATGAGGATAAGCGATGAAAAAAATCCCTATGCGTAAGTGTCTGGCAACAAACGAATCTTTTCCAAAAAAAGAACTGTTGCGAATTGTCAGAACTCCGGAGGGTGAGGTAAAAGTTGATTTGACGGGTAAACTAAATGGCAAGGGTGCCTATATTTCCCGTTCAATGGTGGCTTTGGAGATTCTGAAAAAGAAAAAACTATTGAATAGGGCTTTGGAAATGGAAATTCCTGAGGAAGTTTATCAGGAGATTGAAAGTGTGATTAATGGCTGATGTTCTAAATCTTCTGGGCCTGGCTTATCGGGCTGGGAAGCTGGTCTTTGGTGAGGATACTTTAAATAGAATGAATAAATTGAATTTTCTCTTTATTGCCAGTGATTCTTCATCAAAGACAATTGAACGTTATCTAAAAAAAGTTGAATATTACGACTTGCCTTATTCAATTGCATATGATCACACAGAACTGTCAAGGGCCTTGGGCAAGGACAATATCCATATTGTTGGCATTGCTGACAGGGGCTTTGGACAGAGTATTATCAAAAAAATAAAGGAGGGCTCAGATGGCTAAACAGACATTTAAGAAACATAACAATAAGAAAAATCAGCACTTTAATAACGAGCCACGTAAGCCACAAGAAAAAGTTGAAGCCATAAGTTATTCCGAAGGCATAACTGTTGGTGAACTTGCGACTAAAATCAACCATACTTCAAGTGATATTATCAAATTACTCTTCATGCTGGGTAAAATGGTAACTATTAATTCACCTTTGGATGATGAGAATCTTGAACTCATCTGTATGGAATATGGAATTACTGCTACCAAAGAAGAACCAAAGGATGATGAATCACTGGTTGATGATGAAATTGATGATCCAAAAGATTTGATGGAACGTCCACCAATTGTCACTATCATGGGACATGTTGACCACGGTAAGACAACTTTACTGGATACTATCCGTAAGTCTAATGTCGTAGATGGAGAATTTGGTGGTATCACTCAGCATATTGGTGCCTATCAGGTTAGAGTTAACAACAAGTTTGTTACTTTCTTAGATACACCAGGTCATGAAGCATTTACAGCTATGCGTGCCCGTGGTGCCAGTGTTACCGATGTTTCTATTGTTGTTGTTGCAGCTGATGATGGTGTTATGC
>DCGB01000137.1 GCA_002314515.1 Solobacterium sp. UBA1789
GGTAAGCTGGCTGCTAAGTCAATTGACGAAGCTTTATCAAACAAGTAGTAAAATAGAGACTGACTTATCAGTCTCTTTTTTTTGTTTTATAATATCTTTATGAATATAGATATTAAAAGTAAATTAAACAGTAGAACAATTAGTGCAATTTTGGCAGCCGGTGAGAGTTTTGCGGGTAATTTTTTTACTTCAAAAAAGGATAGTCGAACAATTTGTCTGGCTTTGGAAGAGTGTTTGAACAATATTCTTTTATATACCGGTGAAGATGTGGAAATCAGCATATCTTTGAGTGCTGAAAAAGGTAAATTTTCGGTCGCTGTTAAAGACTATGCCTTACCTGGCGATTTTGAAAATGAGTTGAAGGGCGAAAAAGGACTTGGTCTGGAATTACTGCATAACATTGTTGATGAATATCGTATTGATAATCTGGGACTTGATGGACGCCGTCAGTTATTCAGTAAACATTATGAAGAAATGACTGGTGCTGATAATAGTAATGATGAAGAAGAAGTTCCTAGTGATATCGCCTTATATGTTAGAAAGCCGGCTATGGAGTATGCGGATAGTTTGAGTAAGCTGTTCTATCGCTCTTTTGGTTTTTCTTATTCCTGGGATCTGGTTTATTATCCTAATTCCTATATGGAAGCCTACAACAACAAAGAACTCATTTCGATGTTGATGGTTGATGAAAACAATGTAGTTAGAGGACATGTAGCTTTATGTCCTAATGAAAGTATCAAAGGCTGTTATGAACTTGGTATGGCTCTATCTGATCCAAAGTGTCGTAATCGTGGTATCAGTTCTAAACTTTTAGATTCGCTTATGAAAGATGTTGAAGAAATAAAGATGCCAATGTATTATGCCGATTGTACAATAGTCCATCCTTATTCTCAAAAGTCTGCCTTAAAACTGGGTGCCGTTCCAACGGGTTTCCAGTTCCAGACTATGCCACCGGAAATGTATCAATCAAGTTTTTCTGATGGTAAGAATTATGATTCTGGTGTTGACATATGTAAGGTTTTTGATAAAAGAGAAAGAACAGTTTATTTTCCATTAGAAGTCAGACATATTGTTGAACATATATATCGTGATTTACAGTTGCCAAGAACAGTAATTAATGAAGGTGACTGCGAGATGGATTACACGGTTATGGAATCAGTATATTTATCTCGTAATAATGCAGGTATTATTACTATTCATGAAATTGGAAAGGATGTTGAAAAAGCTTTATATGACAGCATCTTTGAATTAAAGAAAAATGAAGTCAGGTTAATTACCGTCTATTGCCCATCTAATAGAGGTACTAATCGGGTTTATGACTATTGTAAGAGTGAAGGCTTCTTCTTTACAGGAATGTTTCCGGCTACAGATGAGGGCGATATTATGATTATGCAGAAACTCATGAGCTCTGTCGTTAATTATGATTATCTGAACCTTTGTGATGAGTGTAAGTGGTTAATGGAAGAGATAAAGAAACTTGATCCTGACTATCAGAAAAAATCTTAAATAATTATCTATAAAAAAAGTCCCGCTGGGACTTTTGTTTATCTGCCTTTTCTTAAATCGATGCCAATATATTTACCATTGATGCCAATTTCTTCTTTATGAAAGAATTTTATGAAATTACTTCGATGCTGGAAGATAATCATTGTTGCCGTTAGACCCAAACAGATGACGCAGGGAAGCGATAAATTCATCAGATAGGCAACAAGTGGTAAAGATATAGTGAGTATAAGAGTTGCGACAACGATATAGTTTGTCAGATATGCCAGGATGAGACTGGCGAAGATGATAATCGCAAAGACCTTAAAGTTTATGATGGCAGCTACACCGATAAAGGCGGCAAAACCTTTTCCACCCTTAAATTGAAGATAAAAGGGGAAACAATGGCCAATGACCGCAAAACAGCTGCCAAGTATCTGGGCAAACTGATCACCTTGTAAAAAATTGCGGATAACCAGGGCAACAAGTACAGCTTTAGAGACGTCGATGGCAACAACCATAAAAAAGTATTTCCAGCCTAAGCAGATTTTGGCATTAGAGGCTCCAGCGTTGTGTGATCCTCTTTCGCGGATGTCAAAGCCTTTCAGACGGCCAAAGATGTAGGCGGGATTGAGGCTGCCAAAGAGGTAGCCAAAGACAGGTGAAACAAAATATATCATGTTTTTAGCATAGCATAACAATGAGTTAAAATAGAATATATAGAGGTTTGAGTATGAAGTTGAAGGCAAAGATGGCTAAAAAATATTATGATTCAGCATTGAATGAAAAGGACATGGATGTTAAATTCTGTCTGTTGTGGCGGGCTTTGTTTCTTTTGTCAGAAGATAACAAGAGTTTAGGCAAAGGCGCAAGACAGGGCTTGAGGGAGTATATTGAAACTGAATATGAGGCTTTTGATAGTAATGTTGATTTTGAGGATGAGAGACTTGATGTCTTTTATGAGCGACCATTCTTTTCGGATGGCAGGGTTGAAGAAGATAGAGATATTTATTTTTATCAGGACTTCAATACTAATCGCCAATATCGCAGTGATGATGATTATGTCTTGTCTATTCGCTCTTTCCAGAAGATTCTGGAGGAGAGTGATCTTGTTTCCTTGTATATGACGATTTTTAAGATTTATGACTATATCATTGTTAAGGAAAATGATAATTACAGTGAGCGTGATAAACGGCTTCTGGAGGGTTCTGCTTATCTTCTGGAATGTGCTTTAAACAATCTGATGTTAAATTAAGAAAATATCTGTAAGGATATTTTTTTATTTTTGGGTAAAAACAGGATGTGGAGGATAGTTTATGAAGCTTTTAAATGATGATTTAGTGGAAAAACTGGTTGGGCATCCTTTCTGTAGCTGCGGTGATAATCTTTTTGATGAGGAGGTTCTGGTCAAGTTTTTTAATCCCCTTGGCAGGGCTTACTGGTTTATTCTGGAGGCGGAAAAACTGGATGATGATTATCTGATGTTTGGTTATTGTGATTTGGGTCTGCGCTCGGATTGCGCGGAATGGGGATATGTTTCGCTTAGAGAACTGGATTCAATAGTATTGCCCTATGGAATGGGTATCGAAAGAGATTTGTATGTCAAGGGTAGTGTCAGAGATAATTTAAAGGCCTTGGGACTTGAATATCACGAATGGTGATATAATGATTCCATGAATGATTATTTATTATTAAGAGAAGAATTACTGGAAAAGAACAGAAATCTGGTTGGTGTTGTTTTAAATGATAAGGAAAAAAAGGCTGATGAATATCTGCAGAAAATAAAGCAGGATTTTAAAGAGGCCTGTGATAACGATGTTTCTTATAAGATGCCAATGTTGAGAGATGAGCGGATATGGCAGAGTTCTTTGTATACTTTCTGTAAAAAGCTACCTAAGGGTGCTGATTTACATGTTCATTCCAAGGCCTTATTGCCTTTTGAATATTTATTTGATTTTTTAATGGGGCGTGATGATGTCTATCTGGATATGAAGACATTGGTCATGCGTCATAAAAACAGCACATTGTTTAATGATGACTGTGTCCTTTTTAAAAAAGTATTTGAGGATAAGCTGCTTAGCAGGGATGATCTGTATAAGAAGTGGACTTTATTGGGTAAGACACATTATCAGAAGGTCTGGCCTTATTTTCATAATCTTTTCTATTACTGTAATGAACTTGAGGATGATAGAGATCTTTGTGTGGCCTACTATCAGCGGGTTTTTGCCTATTATTATTCCTTAAATATCCATCATCTGGAGATTCATTCAATGTTAAAGACGGATTATGATTTTTCATATAATATTGTTAAATCTGTAAATGATGCATATCTGTCATTTAAAAAAGATCATCCGGAGTTTTCGGTTCGTTATATAGGTGCAGTAACAAAGGCAGCTTTTTTCACCCTGGAAATAGCCGAGGAAATAATGAATGTCGTTTATCGTTTGAAACAGGAAATCAGGGATGGCGATGAGGATTTTATTCTGGGTTTTGATCTGGTTGGTGAAGAGGATGCCAATCGTTCATTAATTGAATATGCGCCATTACTTGCGAAATATAAAAATGATCATCCGGATTTTGCCTATTTCCTGCATTCAGGTGAAAGCATTAATCCTGATAGCGATAATCTTTTTGATGCCTATTTATTAGATGCCAAGAGAGTTGGGCATGCGGTCAACTTATATAAATATCCTTCTTTGTTGAATGAATACAAGGATAAGGAAATCTGTATAGAATCCTGTCTTATTTCCAACCAGTCTTTAGGCTATGTTAAGGATTTGCGTTTACATCCGGCTGCTGAATATCTCAAGCGAGGTCTGACACTGGTTTTATGTTCTGATGATCCGGTCTTTTTTGAAAAGGAGACACTGGTAGATGATTTCTTTGCGGCTATTGTCTGCTGGAATCTCTCATTGGCGGAGATTAAGCACTTGTGTATCAATTCTATTCTTTATTCTGGCTTACAGTCAAAAAGCCGTAATCTTCTGATGAAAAACTGGAAAAAGAACTGGGATAATTTTATTGAAGATATATGTCAAAGATGAGATCAGATAAAAAAATCTGGTCTTTTTTTATTGACTGATAATGTAAACCCTTTCATATATTGAATTTTTAGGGTAAAATAATAGAAGAATCATTTTTTTGATTTAGTAGGAGGAAAAAAATGAAAAAACTTTTAACAGTTTTACTGGCTCTGGCTATGATTTTCACTCTAGCTGGCTGTGCTGGTGAAAGCGATGGCGGTGAAGATACTGCTAATGTTCCTGAAGGATGGGAAGATCATGCAGAATTAATCAAAGCTGCTCAGGAAGAAGGAAGCCTGGTTATTTATGGCGCTTGTGAAGAAGAATATCTAGCAGCTGCTTGCCAGCATTTCGAAGAATTATTCGGCATTACTGTTGAATATCAGAGATTATCTACTGGCGAAGTTCAGGCAAAGATTGAAGAAGAAAATGGTAATCCATCTGCTGATGCTTTGTTCGGTGGCACTACTGACCCATATAATGTTATGGCATCTGAAGGTTTACTGGAAGCTTATGAAGCTAAGAATGCATCTCACTTATTGTCTCCAATGTACAAACATGCTGATAACTTATGGTATGGTATCTACACTGGTATGTTAGGTATTATGTACAATAAGGATGAAGTTGAAAGATTAGGTTTAGAAATTCCTCAGGATTTCCCAGATCTATTGGATCCTCAGTATGAAGGTTTAATCTGGTTATCTAACTACAATACAGCTGGTACAGCTAAGCTGGTTATTAACACTATTATCCAGAAATATGGTCATGACGAAGGTATTCAGTACTTAGTTGACTTAGATAAGAATATCGAAGTTTATACAAAGTCTGGTTCAGGTCCTTCTAAGAATGTTGGTACTGGCGAATGTGTCATCGGTATCGGCTTCATGCATGATGTAATTTATCAGATCGTTGATAATGGTTATGAAAACATCGGTATGGTTCTTCCTTCAAGTGGTACTACTTGTGAAATCGGTGCAACTGCTATGCTGAAGGGTGCTGCTCATCCAAATGCTGCTAAGTTGTGGATTGAATATGCATTGTCTCCTGATTGTGTAAATCTTGCTAAAGAAAACGGTTCTTACCAGTTCTTAGTAATTGATAATGCTGAACAGCCACAGGTTGCTTACGAATATGGTCTGGATCCATCAAATGCTATGGACTATGACTTCGAAGATGCAACTGCTAATATTAAGACTTATGTAACTGAGGTTATGGAAGCTATCGCTGCTGCAGGTACAGATACTGCTGATACAGGCAGATTCCAGGTTCAGTAATCGTATTAACTATTTATGAGGCAGTGTAATCACTGCCTCATTCTTTTTAATTTAAAGAAAGGGGCATAACATGGCTAGCTCCCAGTCAAAGGCACTTGATCGTAAAAAATTAATGGCTGATCCAATTATGGTTACAACCATTGCGGTTTTGATTGCTTTTTTAACTTTATTCATTTTATATCCGCTGGCAATACTCTTGGTTGATAGTTTTGTTGGCGATGGTGGTTTCGGTTTTTCAGTATTTGAGCGTATTTTCCAGATTCCGACTTTTAAGACAGCAATTTTTAATACTTTAAAAATAGGCTTTGTAGTCGGCATTGGCGCAACTCTCATTGGTTTACTTTTTGCCTATATCGAAGTTTATGTACGTTTGAACAGATTTACGGGTGGTTTATTTAAGGTAATTTCGATGTTACCGGTTGTCTCACCACCGTTTGTCTTGTCTTTGAGTATTATTATGTTATTTGGTAAGGCGGGTCTGGTTACCCGTTACTTATTGGGTATTTTTGATAATTCGGTCTATGGTTACTGGGGAATTGTGACGGTTCAGATTCTAACATTTTTCCCGGTTTGTTATATGATGCTGAAGGGTCTTTTGAAGAATATTGATCCTTCTTTGGAAGAGGCAGCCCGTGATATGGGTGCCAGTCGTTTTAAGGTATTTACCAGTGTTACTTTTCCATTATTATTGCCTGGTTTGGGGAATGCCTTCCTGGTTACTTTTATTGAAAGTATTGCCGATTTTGCCAATCCAATGATTATTGGTGGTTCCTATGATACTTTGGCAACAACGATTTATCTGCAGATAACTGGTGCCTATGATAAGGCTGGTGCTGCAGCTATGGCTGTTGTCTTATTGTGCATTACTTTATTGATGTTTGCTGTTCAGAAATATTATCTGGAAGCCAAGTCAACCGCAACCTTAACTGGTAAGGCATCAAGAGCAAGAGTTCTGATTGAAGATAAGAGCGTTAGAATCCCTTTAACTATCTTATGTACTCTTTGTGCTTCCTTTGTCATTCTGATGTATATCTGCGTACCAATTGGTGCCTTATTCCCAACCTGGGGTTATAAGTTCTTCCCATTTACTACTAAATGGTTTAAGCTGATTTTTACCCGCTATAAGGGCTTCAAGGCTTTCAAGGATTCTTTTGTTTTGTCGATGATTTCAGCTCCAATTACTGCTTTGCTGTCAATGATTATTTCTTATCTGGTTGTTAAGCGTAAGTTTAAGATGCGTGGTTTTATTGAAGCTGTTTCAATGCTGGCAATGGCTGTACCTGGTACAGTTTTGGGTGTTGGTTATATTCGTGGTTTCTCTGGCGGTTTATTCCATACGGGCATCCTCAAGGGTATCTATGGAACAGGTTTGATTCTGGTTATTGTTTTTGTGGTCAGATCTTTGCCTACTGGTACCCGCAGTGGTATTTCAGCTTTGCGACAGATTGATAAGTCAATTGAAGAATCGGCTTATGATATGGGTGCCAATAGTTTCAAGGTCTTTATGACCGTAACACTGCCACTGATCAAGGATTCATTCCTTTCTGGTCTGGTTACGGCTTTTGTTCGTAGTATTACGGCTATTTCGGCTATTATTCTGCTGGTTACTCCGCAGTTTTTGCTGATAACGGTTCAGATTAATGAATTTGCTGAAAAGGGTTCATTTGGTTTGGCCTGTGCTTTTGCCAGCCTGCTTATTCTGGTAACTTATACAGCAGTTTTATTAATGAACTTTTTCATTAAACATTTCGGTACAAGTAAGTATTTAGAGGAGAAATAAGATGGAAAAACAGAAAAAAGGTGTTATTTTAAAAAACATTTCAAAAATATATAAGGATCCTAAGACCGGAAAGGACTTTTATGCGGTCAAAAATACTGATCTGGAAATTACACCAGGTTCCTTTGTCACTCTATTAGGACCTTCCGGTTGTGGTAAAACAACAACATTAAGAATGATTGCCGGTTTCGAATCACCGGATGAAGGTGAAATCTATCTTGGTGATGAGGCAATTAATGAATTGACACCAGACAAGCGTGATACTGCCATGGTTTTCCAGTCTTATGCCTTATTGCCACATTACAATGTCTATGACAATGTTGCCTATGGCTTAAAACTTCGTAAGATTCCAAATGATGAAATCAGACAAAGAGTTACCAATATCCTGAAGCTGGTAGAACTGGAAGGTATGGAAGCTCGTATGACCAATCAGTTATCTGGTGGTCAGCAGCAGCGTGTTGCCCTGGCCAGAGCGCTGGTTATTGAACCAAGTGTTCTCTTGTTTGATGAGCCATTATCCAATCTTGATGCTAAGTTACGTGTTACTATGCGTACAGAAATCCGCCGTATCCAGCAGGAAGTTGGTATTNNCAGCAGTCTATGTAACGCATGATCAGTCTGAGGCTATGGCTCTTTCCGACAATATCATTGTTATGAGTAATGGTGTAGTTGAACAGATGGGTTCTCCACAGGAAATCTATTATCATCCAAAGAATGAATTTGTAGCCGACTTCATCGGTGAAGCTAACTTCCTGCCAGGTGATTATATTGGCGAAGCTGGTAAGACTATTGTCTTAAGACCAGAAGCTGCTACCTTAAAAGATGAAGGTGGTATTGAATGTAAGGTTGTCTTATCCTGTTTCATGGGCTCTTATCAGAATTATCATGTCATGGTTGATGATCATCTGGTTAAGCTACAGGAATATAATCCGAAAAATAAACATATTTATCAGGTTGGTGATAAATGTCATCTGGTTTTCGACAAAGAAAACGTTCATCTATTGTAAGAAAAAGTCGCAAATGCGACTTTTAAATTATATAAATGCCCTTAGGTTTACAGAAATAACTGAGTTTATTATTCAGGAAGATAACACTTTCTTCGGTATAGATGTAGATATCTTTATCGTAGTTTTTGACAAAGTCTCTGGTATTAAGTTCCAGGGCATAGGCTGTTGAATCATGAATCAGAAGATCGCCACTTGGATGGACTTCTTTCTGACTTGAATAAAGTCCAATTAAAGGTCCTGGGGCATGGCCAAACAATCCC
>DCGB01000063.1:0-6008 GCA_002314515.1 Solobacterium sp. UBA1789
TATAAGGCAAAATTGAAAGAACCCTTAACACTTGGAACAATATATCTTTCGACAACAAAAATTGCCAGTAATAAGCCAAAAACCGTTCCGATAATAATCGAAATAAACGAATAAGCCAAACAGGAGAAAGTAATCTCTCTATCATAAAGACCCAGGGCCTTCTTGGTACCGATTTCTCTAATCTGATTATTGACATTTCTGGCAACCACCGAGTAACAGACCATAATCGAAATCGCCAGGAACAAACCGCCCAATGAATACTTAAGCTTAATAATAATATCAGAAATAAGATTGATATAAGGCACAACCGCATTTTCATTTCTGGTAAATATATTAACTCCGTGATTTTTGATTGAATCACTTGTTTCCAATAAATCAGCGTATTTATCATTGGATTTGGCAAGATCAGTTTTTGCCTTTTCGAGATCATCTATGCCATCAGCCAGTTTATCATTGGCCTCATAAATCTTCTTTTTACCATCTTCATATTCTTCAAGGCCCTTCAAATATTCATGATAGCCATCATTATATTCTGCCCAGCCTGCAGAAAGCTCAGCTTTAGATAAATCCAGCTGTTTTTGCAGGCCGTTAATATATAATTCATAATTTGTTAAATAGGCATCCGCTTCTGCCAATGTCTGAGCACCAATGTTTTTAGCTCTGGTACTTAGATCATCAAGCTGCTCATCATATTTCGCAAGGTCATCTAAACTTGCGCTGGTAATTGAATCATACATTTCCAAAAGAGCTGACTTATATAAACTATTGTTATTCTTATATTCAGTTTCTAGTCTGTTAACAGCCTCGCGATAAGTTATATTACCGGCATCGACATCACTCTTAATTTCTTTTAACAATATGACCAATGAATTATCCGCAAAATCATCAACAAATTCATCAACGACATCAAACATGAAATTAAATTTGAATTCATTAAGGTCCTCTTCAAATTCGTCAATATCAGTCTGCAGCTGAGTGGATGGCTCAATATCATATTCATCAAAAATATCTTTAATCTGATCAATAGTATATCCTCTTTCGAACTTATTGATTATTTCAATTATGGTTTCAATATTTTCATAACTGTAAGGTTTGCTTAAACAATCCTTCAAAGCCTGTAGATTATTATCGTATTCCGCGAAAAAAGTATCATAATCTTTTTTGGCTGCAGCCACTTTATCTCTGGCATCCTGTAATTTTGCCTTATTATCATCGATATTCTTCTGATATTCATTTATCTTTTTTTGATTATCATTAAGCTTTTTTAAAGCCGAAGATAGCTTAGTCTGTGCCTCATTTAATTTTTCTTTAGCATCAGCTAAGCTTTTTTCATTTTTAGATATTTTATTCTGGGCATCACTGATTTCCTTTGTTGCCTTATCAATATCATTTTGACCATCAGAAAGCTTTTGACCAGCCTTATCAACAAACTTATCCAGATTATTTCTGACGAGCTGATAATTATCATCATTGATTTTAGTGATAGCTTCTTCGACTGTCTTTTTTAATTCCTTATTCTTTTGGACAAATTCATCACTATAACTGACGATATCATTTAATGAATCGCTCTTTAAAAGTAAAACATTATATGAGTTGGCTGTTACTTCTTCATTAAAAGAAGCATAATCCAGGAAAAACAAGGCATGGATCTGCATACCCTGGTCATTAACGCCATAAGAAGACTGAGACTTTGATAGATAGGCTGGATGTTCAACAATACCAACTACTTTATATGTTTCATATTTAAGGTTATGATGTTCATTATCCAGTTCTTTAAGTAAATCATCAAAACTGTTTTCATCATAATCTTTTATGGTATTTAAAAAATAATTGCTGTCACCATTACCATCAGAGAAAGTGATATAATCACCAATTTTGATACCGGTATTTTTACTCGAACCCTTTTCAATCAGTATCTCCTGATCATTTGCCGGATAAGTACCTTCAATCACCTTTAGCGTATTAATGTTTCTGGTATAAGAAGTAATACTTGCCTGATAGAGATAATCATTATAATTAAAGCTTTCATATGCTATAAATTCCAGTTCAACATCATCAACACCATCATATGCCAGTAAGGAATTAGCCTGCCTGTAATCAATGCCATAGGGAAGAGTAACCTTGATATCTGCTGCCTGACCATTTTTGAAGGCAATTTCCATTGAATTCTTCATAGCCATGCCCGTCCAGGACATACCTAGGAAAACACCCATGCCCAAAAAGACAAACATCGTAATGGAAACAAAAGAGATGATTGTCTTTCTGATATTAGCAAATAATTCAATATATCCGGTCTTCTTCATAAACTACCAAAGCAATTGTGAAGCCTTCAGAGGATGTAAATTAACCGTTATTTCATATGTTCGACCATTACGCATCCTGATAACCCTATCAGCCATCTTTGTAATCTCCTCATTATGCGTAACCATAACTAAAGTTGTACCCTTTTTATAGACATTTTCCAAAGCTGACAACACTTCAATACTGGTATCATAGTCCAGCGCTGCCGTTGGTTCATCAGCCATAATGATCTTTGGATTCTTAATAAGAGCCCTGGCAATTGAAACACGCTGCTGTTGACCACCAGATAACTGTGAAGGATAATTATCCTTCTTATCAGCCAAACCAACCAGTGTTAATGCCTCCATACTATCTAATGGCTTATCAACCAGTTCACCAATCAGATCAAGATTCTGTTTGACCGTAAGATTGGGCATCAGATTATAGCTCTGAAAAATAAAACCGATATTATCCCTTCGATACTGCGTCAGCTCTTCCTGACTGGCATCAGTCAGATCCTGATTTAAATAGGCAACATTACCACTGGTGACCTTGTCCATGCCGCCAATAATATTTAATAAAGTTGACTTACCACAACCTGACTCACCCAGTAAAACAACAAATTCACCATCATAGATATCAAGATTGACACCCTTTAATACCTGGGTAATAATTTCACCATTCTTATATTCTTTTTTAACATCCTTAATGGAAATAATTGACTTGCCCAACTGCCAGCTCTGTTTAAACTTTTCCGAGTCCTCAATCTGATAAGAAATCAGATTAGCCATAATCTCAAAGACATCGGCATCATCCTGAGAAAACTGCCCTTCTTCTTTAATCAGTTCAATAACGCCGACATTTTCATATTTATTGGAAATTGGAACACAGACAAAAGAAGAAATACTGATTCCTGCAAAATCATTATTGATATCCTCACGCTGGTCATTACGATAATCAAGTAAACGCATTGACTTATCATTTTTGTAAACAGCACCAACAACACCCTCGCCCGAGTTGTATTGTGTTAAAGATAGATCACAGGGACAAATCCAGTAATAAGGATGTAATACATCCTGCTTATCGCGATACCAGATAACCACATAATTGGCATTACATAAATCAATAAGTGCCTTTAAACTGTTCTTCAAAGCATCATTCAAAGTATCAGACTTTGAAATAACGGCATTAATCTGACCGATTATTTTGTAATATTTTAACATTCCATTTTCCATATATTCATTATATACAAAAAACCTGCCCGATATTAACATCAAGCAGGTCATATATTATTCGAAAGAGTATTTTAGAATCAGATCATCACGTTCAAATATTTCAACAACCATTTCTTTTTTCATACAATTGACACCAGTACGGTAACCAGTTGTAAAAACCCAGCCATCTTCAATCAAAGGCTCATAATCACCATCAAAATAATTTAATAATAATTCCTTGGAATGGCCAAAATAATCCAGATAAGCAGCCTTAACCTGATCAAAATTATCATCATTCATCATAAATTCACTGGTACAACGCTGATAATATTCCATCTGCTTATCATAACCTTCTCTATATTCAGCAGCTGAATCAAAATCACCAATATAACAGTAATACTGGAAGGCATCATAGTCATCCTCATAACCTGTTTCATAAACGATATTGCCATCCTCATCAACCAGGAAAGTACCAGGTAATTCATCACGATAATCAAATGAAGGATTACCATCTTTATCAACAAAATGAACACCATTTTCATCCTTATAAGAATATTCGATATCCAGAACCTCATGATACCAGCTGGCCACTTCAATCAAATCCATCGCATCTTCAATAGTCTCAACATCCTTAACCTTATCGGCAATAATAGCAGCCCTGCCTGTACCACAGGCATTGACATCATAAGAGGCAAATTCTTCATTGAAATAATAATTGGCATTGACACTGACATCAGGAGTATAAGTTACCTTATTATTAGCAATTTCAATGACGCCATAATTACCTTCCGCATCACCAATCAGAAAACCGGCATCCCAACCGCTTACCCAAGGGAATTGTGCTGATTCAACAGTATAGTAATCATAGCTGTCATTTAAAAATTCAATAGCCTCATCAACAGTTGCACAGTTTTGTGCTACCAGATTTGGAATAGTCATCGTCGAAGCACGCTGTTTTCCCGGATTAGTACCACTGTTGGCAATACCATCCAAACCGGCATAACGCATATTGATTTCAATATATAAACCCTTTTCATTCATGGCATCTGTTGCCAAAAAAGCACAATAAGCAGCCACTTCATCATTCAAATGACCAGCCTCAAGTATTTCCTCATAAGTATAAGAACCATCAGACATATAATATAAATTAAAAGTTTCATACCTGCCACCAGTATTCTTAATGACATAAAGTGGATATTCGCTTATTTCATTATCATTATTACGACCAATAATCAGTTCGCCCTTACTATTGATATTGGCAAGTGATGTGCAGCTGAGATCCCAGGCATCATTACGCTCAGCCGTCCACGCCAAAGCCTCCTCAGTAACATCCTCACTGCATTCAACATAAATAACGCCATCACCCAAATCTGTAAAATTATCATACTCAACAGGCTCATAACCATTGGAAAAACTTAAAACATTGGCTTTTTCATCAGGATTTGTTGCTTCCTCATTTTTGCCACAGGCAGACAAAGTAACAAGCAACAGTAAAACAAAGCTTAGAGATACAATCTTTTTAAACATAAAATACTACTCCTATATCTTCATCAATCATTATAAATACTTTATGCCTTAAATAACGAAACAAAATAATCTTCAAGTAAAAAATAAAGAGACTCTCCCTTGTATAAATAAGAACGTGGAATAATGATACTGCGACCATCTTCATAATCAATACGAACCTCCCCACATTCATCATCAGGAATAAATTTACTGATACCCTTTTTAACAGCCAGCTTATCAATCTGATTCAATAATTCACCTAAAGTAGATAAATCAGTACTGACTTCTCTTTTTTCACTTGGCCTAAACATATCGCCTTTTTCAAACTTTCGATAATAGGCATTGCCATTATCTTTAATTACATAGATATCCTTATGCCAGATAATCGTCTTTGCCAAAGAAAAGCCATATGATATCAGTGTAAGTTTTTTAATGCCCCGATAAGTATTGTTCATATTTACAATATAATGATATTCATCAATAAAGGTGGGCAAATAATTTTACATAAAAATACTTTACGTTCATATGAACCTATGTTATAATCAAATTAACCTCATGAGGAGAACACTATGACACTACGAAATTTTAAAACCTACGGTTCCATGATTGAGATAACCGATGGTCTATCTCTATCACAAATCTGTACCATAACCAAACTGGAAACATCAACGATTCAAAACTGGGTCAAAAGAGGCTTTGTACCCCATCCTATTAATAAAAAGTATTATGATCGACATCTATCAAGAATCCTGATGATTGATGCCCTCAGGTCCTGTATCATGATTGAAGAAATCGGCGAACTGATGACCATGATTAATGGTGATATTGACGATGAAAAAGATGACATTATTTCTGAATCAATACTATATGATTATTTCGTCAACATCGTCAATCAGCTTGAAGACATCAACCCTAAGCAGATACAGAAACTTATTGACAGCGAATTGAAAGGCTATGAAGAAAACAACAAACACAAACTTCACCTGGCCCTAAATATCATGGTCAATT
>DCGB01000063.1:6036-6620 GCA_002314515.1 Solobacterium sp. UBA1789
GGACAAAGTCGCTCAGTCTTTAAAGGAAATACGAAATGACAAATAAAATATCAGAAATCAAAATGTTTGAAGACCGCGAAAACGACTGGCTATCACAGGAAATGGCCCGTGAAAAGCGCGTTTCCGTCTGGGATATTGACGAAGGAAAAAGCATAAGAAGACAACATGAAGAACACTGTGCTGCTGAAGCAATCAAAGTTCAACATGAAGAAAACTGTGCTGCCGAAGACGTCAGAAACATCTCCCGTCAGGAAAAACAGAACCCTCCTTCAAGCCCTGTTCCCTTTATCTTTATCGCCATCTTTATCATCACATTCCTAATTATCTTTTTTCCAGAACTTATCTATTTAATTAAATCACTTATCTATGGAGGTTTCTAATGGACTACGTATTAATAATCTTAATCATCTTTCTTATCTTAATTCTTCTTTCCTGCATCTGCATTGTTCCACAGGCCAATGCCTGGGTTGTTGAAATCCTTGGTAAATATGCCGGAACCTGGCAGGCTGGCCTGCACATCCGCATTCCTTTAGTAGAAAGAATTGCCCGCAAAGTTTCCTTAAAAGAACAGGTTGCTGACTTTG
>DCGB01000077.1:0-123 GCA_002314515.1 Solobacterium sp. UBA1789
ACATTGGCATGTTCACCAAGTTTCATGATTGAACCCTTGCCATATTGTTTTTCTATCTGTTTTAAAGTATCGTTTAAAATCTGATCCTTTTTATCATCTGTTAAAATTTCATCTTTTTCTTTA
>DCGB01000077.1:218-420 GCA_002314515.1 Solobacterium sp. UBA1789
CACCCGCCAGTGAAATAAAAGCAGCAAACCAGATTAGAATATCTTTCATTGGAAAAGAAATCAATTCAAATGGTACATTATTAAGCAAAGTAATAATGATAGTTATCATCTGTAAAACGGTTTTCATTTTGCCTAATAGTCCAGCTGCAACAACAATGCCCCTTGAAGAAGCCAGCATGCGACAGCCATCAACTACTGTATC
>DCGB01000077.1:439-890 GCA_002314515.1 Solobacterium sp. UBA1789
GCAAGCATTAAAACTACAGGCACAACAGGCAACATACCCTTATATACCATGATGATCAACATTGTATTGACCAGAAGCTTATCTGCAATTGGATCGGCAAACTTACCAAAAGTTGTTACAAGATTTTTTTTACGGGCAATCTGGCCATCTAAAAAATCAGTAAAAGAAGCCAAGGCAAAAATAAACATCACAATAATATTTAATAAAGAAATACTGACATGGCCAACCTCAAATGACATTAAAACAATATCAAAGCTTTTATAAGGAAATAGCCAAACAAGGATACAAAGTGGTACCAGAACAATTCTGAATACAGTTAATTTATTTGGTAGATTCATAAATAAATTATACCACAGGCATAAAAGAAAAAAGACTTACGTCTTTTTCTAAATAGATCTGAATAAGCCATGTTCTGTCTCCTGAAAAGGATGACGATCATTTATCTGTGCAA
>DCGB01000077.1:980-3232 GCA_002314515.1 Solobacterium sp. UBA1789
TCCCCTACCAAATTTGGGTTTCTCGCTTGTGGGGTTTATCACGTTCCACTCCTGAATTTTCATTCAGTTTCGTCACTTTGACACTTTTACAGGCTCCTTCCATAGTTTCCCTTAGGAATTATACCAGCCGTCAGTTTCCTGCCTGGACTTATTTATTAATCCAGCACAAACACTACAGTCATCGCAGACTGTGCGAGCATGGACTTTCCTCTAATCAAATGACCAGCGATCGTCTACAGATCCTATTTTTTGTATACAGTTTCTTCTAAACGAGAAATTCTCTTGAGAATATCAACAGAAGAATAAACAGTAGTATTTGATAGATCAAAAACCCTATTTTTACCTTCCAGTTCAACTTTCTGATTCTTTAATTCAGCAACTTCATCCTGTAAAGAAGCAACTAAATCCAGTAATTCCTGAACATTTTCTTCCATAATCTGGTAATCTTCAAGAACCTTATCCAAAAATTCATCTACTTCAGCAGCTGAATAGCCTTTAAAATCAACTTTAGGTTCAAAATTCAATATCTCTTCCGGTGTTAAATTTAATTTTTCCATAAAACACTCCCCACTAATAAAAACGCATAAGAACAGTCTTGCATATATTATATCATCACTGTAGTAAAAGAATGTTAAAATATATAAAAAAGGAGAAATTTATGTGGAATAATCTACAATCCGATCAGTTGGACGGCATGATTGCCGAAACTATTGTCCTAAATGGCGCCAAAGGTGATCCTATTCACGCCTATTTTTCTCGTCCCTTATATAAAACAAATTTACCATCAATAGTCTTAATTCCTCATATTCCTGGTTGGGATGAGTGGTGTAGAGAAACCGCAAGACGTTTTACTCAACATGGATATATGGTCATATGCCCTAATATTTATGAAAGAGTTGGACATGGAAATGTTGTTGAAATTGCCCAGAAATCACGTGAACAAGGTGGAACCTATGACGAAAATGTCTTGGGCGATACTCAGGCTTGTATTGATATGTTAAAAAATGACCCACAATCCAATCATAAAGTTGGTGTTATTGGCATGTGTTCAGGTGGCCGCCATGCGTTTTTGGCTGCCTGCAAATGCGAAGGACTGGATGCGGCTGTTGACTGCTGGGGTGGCAATACTGTTCAGGCTGAAGAAAGTTTAAATGAAAGACAGCCTGTTTCCCCTGCTTCTTTAACTGCTGATCTGCAATGTCCTTTATTAGGTATTTTTGGTAACGACGATAAAAGACCAGATGTAGATGAAGTCAATGCTTTAGAAGCTGAATTAAAGAAAAACAATAAAGATTATGAATTCCACCGTTATGATGGAGCAGGACATGGTATCTGGTATTATCACACACCAATGTATAGACCAGAAGCTGCCATTGATTCTTTTAATAAAGTTATCGATTTCTTTGACAAAAATCTCAAGTAATGAATCATCCCTATTCTCTGATGATCAAGCCGGTCTCATCGGCCTGTAATCTTCAATGTACTTATTGTTATTATCATAAGAAGAATGATGTTATAGATCATTCTTCTTTCGTGATGTCTGATGAAATTCTTGAAAAATTTATCAAAGAATATTTTGAATCTCATCCAGGGCCAATACTATCTTTTGTCTGGCATGGTGGCGAACCTCTATTGGCAGGTATTGAATTTTACAAAAAAGTCCTGTCATTACAAAAGAAATACTGTCCAAGTGATAAGGAATATTGGAATAATATTCAGACTAATGGCACATTGATTAATGAACAATGGTGTCAGTTTTTAAAAGAAAATAATTTTACAGTTGGCCTCTCAATTGATGGGCTTAAAAGTGTTCATGACAAGTGTCGAGGACAAGGCTCTTATCTTAAGGCGAAAAATGCCTGCCATTTATTACAGAAATATCAGATTGAAACCGATATTCTTTGTACCGTCAATAAAGAAACAATAAAAGAAGCTGAAACCGTTTATAAAGAATTAAAAGAATTAAATACCGGATGGATACAGTTTATACCAATTGTTATCAAAGATAATGAAGAGGATTCAATAAATTCTCGTGAATTTGGTATTTTTATGAAAAAAATCTTTGACCTCTGGTATGGTGATGATATTGCCAGATTAGGTATTCAGAATTTTGCCGAAATCATCATGATTCTCTCTGGCAATAATGCATCAGTCTGTACTCTACAAAATGTATGTGGCCAGGCTTTGGTTGTTGAAAAAGATGGTTCTGTCTATTCCTGCGATCATTTCGTAAAACCGGAATATCTGCTTGA
>DCGB01000077.1:3264-3933 GCA_002314515.1 Solobacterium sp. UBA1789
ATAAAAGACCTGGTATATTCAAAAAGACAGGAATCTTTTGGTATGCAGAAAAGCAATCTGGCTAAACGCTGTCTAAACTGTGATTTATTAAAACTTTGTAATGGTGCCTGTCCAAAAGACCGTTTCCTTTATGATGACAATGATGGTATTCCTTATTCTTATCTCTGTGAAGGTTATAAGGACTATTTCAGTTATATAAAAGAACCCCTGCAGAAATTCCTTTATTATTCCCGTAAATATCAGAATATGTCAGATATAATCAGAGCTATTAAAGCATAATTTAGACATTTAGAAAGATATTCTTTATAATAATAAGGATGAATTATCCAAATTCGAAAAAAAACATCAGCGAAAATCACGCAAAAGTTTCAGCTGCCAACCGTGGTAGAGCCCTGGAAGATGAAATAAACGAAATGAATAGCTACTATCTGAAAAATGATATTGCCATTATTCATAAAAAACCGACACCAATTACAGTTGTAAAAGTGGATTATCCTAAAAGAACTGCTGCCAAAATAACAGAAGCATACTATAAATTACCATCAACAACTGACTATAATGGTATCTATAAAAATCGCTATGTTGATTTTGAAGCAAAAGAATGCCGTTCACGTACAGCTTTTCCTTTTTCATCAATACATCCTCATCAGATTGAACATCTTGATGGTC
>DCGB01000077.1:3939-5027 GCA_002314515.1 Solobacterium sp. UBA1789
GGAGTAATGCGCCATGGAGCTATTGCCTTCATCCTGTTAAGAATGGTTCTCTATGATGAAGATTATTTAATAAAAGCTGATGAATTCATCACTTATTATCGTAACTGCAATCGAAAATCAATAACCTATGACTGGATAAAGGAACATGGTCACCTTATCCGATACAATTACATTAAACCCTGCGACTATTTAAAAGTCGTAGATGAAGTATATGAGTTATAAGGAGTCTCTTATGAAACAAAGAAATAAACGTAAATTAAGCGTAACTTCCATATTCGCTGTTATCATATCCTGTATTGCTATAATCGGTCTGATCTGTCTTGTCAGCGGATTGATTGTCCTGGCAAATATGCTAAAAGATAAACCACAGCTTGATTTAAATGATCTTGAATCAACTCAGTCATCAGTTGTCTATGATGTAAATGGTAATGAAGTTGCAGAACTGGGTTTAACAATCAGACAGAATATTACCTACAATGATCTGCCAACATCTCTGATTGATGCCTTTGTTGCAGTAGAAGATTCCCGTTTCTTTGAACATAATGGCTTTGATGTGCCACGTTTTACTAAAGCTTTTATTTCCAATATTCGAACTATGTCATTTTCCCAGGGTGGTTCTACTTTCACAATGCAGCTGGTAAAAAATACTTATTTCGTTGATGACGAAAGTGGAACAAATGCTCCAAAGAAAATATCCCGTAAGGTTCAGGAAATAGCAGTTGCCATGGAACTTGAAAGTCAANNTGCAAGAAATTGCTCTAGCAATGGAATTAGAAAGATCTAATGAAGTAAATAAGAAAACTATTTTTGAATTGTATTTAAATAAATTAAATTTTGGTGGTAATCGTAATATTCGTGGCGTCCAGAAAGCTGCAGACTATTATTTTGGCAAAGATGTAACTGAACTTAATATTGCAGAATCAGCTTTGTTGGCTGGCGTCATCAATGCCCCAACTGCCTATAATCCTTTCAATAATCTGGAACTTGCAACTGAAAGAAGAAATGAAGTTCTCTATCTCATGAATTATCATGGCTATATCACAGATGCTGAATATGAATTAGCCAAATCCATTAAAGTTGAAGATCTG
>DCGB01000077.1:5052-5554 GCA_002314515.1 Solobacterium sp. UBA1789
CTTGTTGACCCACAAACATCACGTTCAAAATCAGGTGTAGTTAACCCATATCAGGCTTATGTTGATGTTGTTATTAATGAAGCATACGAATTAACAGGTGTTGACCCTACTTCTACACCAATGCGCATATATACCTATCTTGATACAACAATACAGGATGTTTGCGATACTATTCAATCTGGAACATATGAAGGAATTGAATTCCCATATGAAGAAATGGAAGCTGCCTCCATTGCCATCAATATTAAAACCGGAGCTATTTCAGCAGTATTAGGCGGTCGTAATTATGCTGATGGTGGTGCCCTCTTATTAAATCATGCTACTGATCAGTATAAGCAGCCTGGTTCTTCAATTAAACCGATTCTTGACTATGTTCTGGCTTTTGAAAACCTGGGTTGGGCCACTTCCCATGTTCTGGTTGATAAACCTATTACCTATCCTGGTACATCATTTATTATTTCCAATGCTAATGGCAAATATGCAGGTCAGGTTAAACTGGAAG
>DCGB01000077.1:5586-7113 GCA_002314515.1 Solobacterium sp. UBA1789
TTCCCTTAATACAACGGCTATTCAGGCTCTACAGGATGTTTTAGACAATATGGGAACATCTTATGTTGTTGATTATATGAATTCCATGGGCTTTGATATAGCTTTGGAAGACTTCAATATACAGTATGGTATCGGTGGTTCTACTTTAAGTGTATCTGTTAAACAGATGGCCGCTGCCATGGGTGCTTTAGTAAATGGTGGCCAATATATAACACCTCATACTATATCCCGAATTGAATTCCTTGATGGCAAAAATCCAGTTACACCGGTATATACCCCAACACAGACTGTTTCCAGTGAATCAGCATATCTGATGTCATCATTACTATATAACAACGTCTATGGTGGCTATGCCAACCTGATGCAGATCTTAAAAGACAATTATCCCGTCTATGCCAAGACCGGAACTACCGACTGGGGTACCAGTGGTAAGGTCTACAACATTCCAACCGGTGCTATTAAAGATGCCTGGACTGTTGCCTGTACTACCGATTATGCTGTTGCAACCTGGCTGGGATTTGAAAAAGCTGATGCCGAAAAACAGTCATATATTGGAAGATCGGTTTATTTAGAAAATATTCAGGGTAAAATAACCAATGCCCTTCTTGATGCAACAGTTGAAGTTAATGGTAAACCTGATTATGTTGCCAAACCAGATGGTGTTGTAGGCATTACCCATATACTTGGAACTTACCCATATGCTGCAACTATTGATGGTATGGATAGTAAATATGTTGCCAATGGCATGATCCGTGCTCAATTTGCCAATCTCGTATCGCCGGAATCAGCTTCAATTGAACTAATGACTGGTGATCCTACTATTTCCTATGATTCCAAAACAAGAGCCTTGAATCTGAAATGGCCTGTTTATCCTAATGAAGATGCCTTGACTGTTGCATCTGATCAGATGGATATTTCTTTAAAGGCATCAGATGGCTCTAATAGAATTGAAATGTATGGCGAACGCTTATTTGATTATTCCTGGATTTATGGTGCTGTACGCTATAAGGCTGATATCGTTATCAATGGTGTACATGTAAATACTGTTGAATCAGCAGTAAATGAAGCTACATATGAACTTCAGGCAAGACCAGGTGATAAGGTTGAAGTAATTCTCTATTATGGTTATCAGTCACATGATGTTAAATCTAATACAGTAACCAAAACAATTAAAATAGAAGATTTGGATGTTTCATTCACGGTTCCTCATGGTTCTGCTAAAGAAATTCAAAATTCTTTGTCGGCAAATTATGGTATATCTGCTGATATTGTCTATAAAACAGCAGGTGGTGATAAACCAATTGGTACAATCATAATCAGTGACCAGAATGGTAAAGAATATACAATGAATTCTGCCTATACAATGAAACAGTCAGAAATCTATGATCTGCAGATTACCATTTACAGTTATATAGAAGCTGCTCCAACAGTCAGGATAACCTCTAATGGTTCACCAACAAGAGGCAGTGAATTCTATGTCTATTCTAATCTGACAAATTCAAATGACGAACTGATCTGGACAGTGTC
>DCGB01000077.1:7138-7386 GCA_002314515.1 Solobacterium sp. UBA1789
AAGCTATTATGAAACTGATGGTTCAAAAACTCTGGTAATCGATATTCCATCTCATATATCCGATGATGAATTAACCATTACCTGTACCCTATCAACTTCCAAAACAGTTACAGATACAGTTTATTTCACAATAAAAAAGAACTGAGTATAATGCTCAGTTCTTCTTATATTATTTTTTATAATGATTATTTTATTAAATGGAAATTTTCCTGACGACCAGCCAGATAATATACCTTACCATCCTTAAG
>DCGB01000077.1:7404-13826 GCA_002314515.1 Solobacterium sp. UBA1789
TCTGTTTCTAAACCTAAGGTAAATTTAGTATTATCCCATTCCTTTAGTTCAAAGCCGCAGTTGAGTTCCAAAGAATATGCAGTATTGTTGTACAAAGGATATATACCGGTATAATTGTTTACACCCTGCTGTTTATCCCATAAACCAATAGTTGGACCAGCCGCATGACCATGATAGCCAATTGGATGAGTGTACAGAGACGCATTTAAACCCTCTTCTTTGGCTTGTTTTAAAGAAGCAGCTAAAATATCATTTCCACTTCTTCCCTCTTTGTAATTGCCTACAGCAATCTCCTGGAAGCGATTAACATCTCTTAAGACTTTCTTTAGATAATCTGGGGCATCATTTTCATCAAAACGTAAAACATAAGCGTTTTCCTGAGTATCAGTACATAAGCCCAGATAACGTAATCCAAAGTCACAATGTAAGATATCACCCTGACGAATAATATCTTCTTCTTCAGTAGAACCCTTACCTCTACGAATAATTGATACTTCAAAATCAAACCAAGGTTCTAATCCCAAATCAATAACCTTCTGTAACATAAAATACTTAACATCATGATTTGTTGTCACACCAGGAATAACAACTCTTGAAGAAAAGGCTTCAGCAATAATGGAATGAGCAATCTGCATGATACCTGTATATGCTTCCATTTCGACATCCGTTCTTGTTTCAAGCCAACCAACACATAAATCTTCAGCAGAAACAATTTTTGACATTAATTCTTCATCAAAACAGGCAACAATATCATCATAAATAGTCTTTGATAAGCCATCCGCAAAGGCATAATCCTTAGACATATTCAAACCAATTTTCTTAACCTTGTATTCTTTCAATAATCTTGCAAGACATTCAAACTGTGTTTCTGCCTTATCGGGTTCCTTGCACCACAAAGAATCCTTCTGATTGATCCACACAGCCTCATAAAAAGCATCCAGACCAACATTAGGACGTGTCAGACATAAACGTTTAACTTCACCGTTATCCTGTAAAACAAACAGTAATATCGTTAAACGGCGGGCAGTAAACATTGCCTTCGGTGTCAAAGAAGAAATAACCGGATCCTCATTATATTCATTACAGGCTACAACCCAGGCATCAATACCGCTGCGTTTCATCAGCATTGGCAGTATTTCTTTAAAACGAATAGAAAGCCAGTTATCAATGGTTTTTTCCTGCTGGCGATATGATAATATCTTGGTTTTTAAATCATCTGCATGGCAGACATTCTTAATCAGAAAATCCTCTTTTGAAATCATCTTATTATCCTTTCAAAATAATATTCTTAATCTGTTTATAAGCTGCTTGCGCATCTTTATTTTCAATCAGATTATTAAATAAAGAAGAAATCTCCATTTCCATCTTAGCCTTATGTAAACGAAGTTTTAATGAAGCGCTGTCATCCTTATATTTCTCATAAATAGCTGCTTCCAGATCCTCAATCTTCTCCGGAACCACAAAGAAACAAATAGCATCAGGAATATTAAGTTTAATTGGGCCAACACCCTGAGCATCAACTTCAATCAAGACATTCTTGTTCTGAGAACGTAAAAATTCAACCTGAGCCTTTGGTGTGCCATAATAATAACCATTAAATTCGGTATATTCCAATAGCTGTTTTTCTTTGATTGCCTGAGCAAAAGATTTGGTATCTGTAAAATAATAATCAGAACCATCAACTTCGTTATCTTTTTTAGGTCTTGTTGTCAAAGATATTGCATAAATCAGATTAAGATCCTCATCTTTTAATAATAAATCTCGAATTTTACCCTTACCAACTGAACTTGCACCAGATAAAACTACAACTGTTCCTGCCATTATTTACACTCCTTGATTAATGTAGTCAAAATATCATATGATCGATCAAAAGACGCCAAATCTAATTTTTCATCAGGTGTATGAACATATTTACTAATAGCACCATAAGAAACAATATCCTTTACACCATAAGAACTGAAGACACCACATTCATTACCGGCATGAACAGCCTCTTTTATTAGCTCCTTACCAGATTTTTCCAATACTATAACTGCTAATTTATCTCTTAATGGTGAAACCGGTACATAATTCCAGCCTGGATATTCAGATGATGTAGTGATATTAATATCTGTGAATAATGAAGCTAAAGTTCTAATCTGTAAAACCAGATCCTTAATACCGCTATCAACAGCAGAACGTAAAGAAGAAGTTATAACTACATGGTCATCATTAGTTTCAATAATACCTGTATTTAAAGAAGTTAAAGTTAAACCTGGAATAGCCATTGAACGGGCTATTAAACCATTAGGTAAGAGATAAATGAAATCAATAATCTTCTTACTTGAAGCATCATCAAAACATTTGTCAGCTTGTTCAATTTCTTTTATTTCAGCCTTAAAACCATTATCAGAAAATTCAAGTTCAACCTTAATATCTTCAACATCCTTTTCGAATTTAGACATAAATTCAGAATCTGTCGCAAAAACAAGTTCGCATTCACGAGGAATGGCATTTTCCTTAAGACCGCCTTCAATTGAAACGATATTAACAGGACAATCAAGATTCTTAATTAAGCGTACAGCCAGTTTATTGGCATTACCCTTTTCCTTACTGATTTCACTGCCTGAATGACCACCACTTAAACCGGAAACAAATAATGAATAGGTCTTTTTGTTATTAGAAACTATATTTCCTTTGATATCAGAAGTAACCTGTGTACCACCAGCTGTTGAAATGCAGGTTTCAATTTCACCACCGCCATCTAAACAAATCATTCTCTTAGCTGAAATCTTAGATGGATCAAGATGTAAAGCACCAATTAAACCGATTTCTTCCTGAACAGTGAAAATACATTCCAGAGGTGGATGAGGTAAATCTTCATCAGCTAAAATTGCCAGCATATAAGCAATGCCCATACCATCATCAGCACCTAAAGTAGTACCATCCGCATGCAGCCAGCCTTCATCATCAACATAAAGCTTTAAAGGATCCTTGGTAAAATCAAAATTAGCAGACTTATTTGCCTCACAAACCATATCACTATGACCCTGTAAGATTAAAGGATCGCTGTTCTCATAGCCCTTGGACCCTGGTTTATAAATGATGACATTATAAATATCATCACGATAAAAATCCAGATTATGTTTTTTGGCAAATTCAACAAAATAGTCAGAAATAGCTTCTTCATTAGTTGAACCATGAGGAATCTTACATAATTCATTGAAGTAGTAACAATGTGCTTTGTTTAAATCGAAATTCATTTTAGTCCTCCATTAGATATTTATTTAACCAATTGGTAATTTCTTCAAGTCTTCTGATACGATGTAGTGGTTTGCCATTGCGTGATAATTCATGATTTTCACCCTTAAAGGCTACAATCTTGGTATCAACACCATTTAAACGAACGGCTGTATAGAACTGCAAAGCTTCAGTGAAGGTACAGCGATAGTCTTCAGTTGAATGAATAAACAGCAATGGTGTTTTAACATTATTGGCATATTTTAATGGTGATAGAGCCCATAATTCCTGATCACAGTGTTTAATATCGGCAAAACGATTGGAAATCGGGAAGTCAATACCATAATCAGAAGTGCATACTTCTGATACCCAGTTAGAAATTGAACGTTGTGTTGCAGCACACTTAAATCTATCAGTCTGAGTAACAATCCAGTTGGTCATATAACCGCCATAGGAGCCACCTGTAACGCCTAAACGACCGGAATCGATATTAGGATATATTTCCAGAACTTTATCAACAAAGTCCATTAAATCATCATAATCAACACCACCATATTGGCGTCTTATATCATTGAAAGCATTTCCTCTACCATCTGAACCACGTGGATCGCAGAACATAATGACATAACCAAGATTTACCCAATATTGCATCTCATGATAATAAACTGTACCATAGGCACACTTAGGACCACCATGTATATCCAGAATAGCTGGATATTTCTTTTTAATATCGAAGTTCTCTGGCAATAATACCCAGGCATCAAAGTCAACTTTTGAACCTACATTTATTTTTTTAGGTTCAGCAACATAATATTCACTTAAATCATTGAATGAAGATAATTTATTTAACTTACCATCGGCAAGTTCATAGATTTCCTGCAGATTCTGTTCACTTAAGGCAATGACAAATATTCTCTTGCCGGCAACAACAAAATCATCAACAGTACCAGTAAAATCGCAAAGATCAATTAATTTATCATCTTCAAATTTAAACAGCTTAGAGTTACTTTCAACACAGGAATCAAAATAAGATACCCCATTAAACTTGGCATAATTCTTTAATTTGCCATATCGGCAATCAGTCAGAATAGAATTATATAAACTTAATTCATTATCAAGTATCAGTTTCAGTTTTTTATCTTTTACTTCATAGAATTTACCATTATCAAAATCACCAAAACCTCTTTGATAAATACCAACAGTCAAAACCCGGCCCTTATCATAGAAGACTCTTAAGACCTGCAAGCTATCATTAAAGAGACATTTTGTTTCTTTCTTATCAAAGTCATATTCATAAATTTCATTGGTTACAACTTTAACCTTATCGTAGTCATTACCTGCAAATACAATCTTATTATTGTCAACATCAAAAGATTCAACAGTCATTGTTGGACTGGTAATTCTTAGACAACTGTAATCTTTCTTATTTACCAGAAATAAGGCAGTTCGATTACCATTAATAAAACCAGCTCCATTATAAACATAAGGATATTCATCAAATTCAATATAATCACTGTTGTCTTTAATATTCTGATGATAAGCTTTCTTATCTTCATCACTCATCAGATAATAGTCAGGACAATGAGTATCAATATCAGCAGAAACAAGATAGTAATCATCATTGAAATTTCTAATACTGTTAACAGCTAATGGCAATGTAAAAGTATCATTGATATTGCCATTTTTAGGACAGATTCGATCAAAAGTTGTTGAAATAAACTCACTTTCAACATCCTTTGTGATAAGGACATCACCATGACCTAATACATAATAAGAAAATTTCTTACGGAAATCGATAACAGCCTTAAATTCCTGATTATTGATATCATATGACCATAGTTTCTGTTTATAGGTATTATTTTCAACATCAGCCATACTTTCAACAAATAATAATTTCTTATTACATGGAGAAGCATTTAAATCCGACAAGTAATGATAGTTACAGAAATCCTTTAATTCTACTTTTTTCATTTTATTTCAACCTTATTAACATTAATTCTTTCTGTGGTTCTGCTAAAAAGACAGCACCATCTTCATATAAAACAACATCTTCTTCAATTCCAATACGACCCTGTTTGATTTCAATACCCGGTTCTAAAGTAAAGACATTGCCAACCTGTAAAGGAGTATCAATAAGTTCAGGTTTATTATAACGAGGACGACGATTCGCCAGAATTGTACCACCATCATGACATACATGACCAACCTGATGACCCAAGGCGGCATTCCAGGAATCAAAACCCATATCAACAATCATATGACGGGCAATCTGGTCAACTTCAAAGCCGGTAACACCTGGTTTCATAAATTTACGAGCTGCATCAATGGCATCTCTAACCAGATAGAAAGTGTCTTTGACATCCTGAGGCGCATCATCTTCATCATCTTTTAGAACATAATACATACGCTGAAGATCAGAACAGTAACCATTTTTAGAAACACCATAGTCAATATTGATTGTACAACCCTTCTTTAAAGGCGTATCAATTAAACCACTGTGACCCTGTTTAATATCCGGATCACAGCTGACACTAGGACATTGAGATTCAGCCCAGGACATGCCATAGCCATCTTTAAAAGCTATATCATGAAGAAAGTTAAAAATATCTAAAGAAGTAGTACCTTCTTTGCAGATACCAGGTACTAAAGACAGATATTTTTCTGCCTGAACAGCACAGTCCTTAATGATTTCAATCTGTGAATTAGTCTTACGACCACGAACTTCAGAAACAATCGGGAAAGCAGATATGATTTCCGGTTTGATAGTAAGGCGCTTAAAAACTTCCTGTAATTTTAGATAGTTACCAAGAGTTAAACCATCAGCAGCACTATCAGCATCACAGATATCCAATGCAAGCTTTTTAACACCGAGTTTTTCCAGGACTTCATAAATTGTTTCTTCCATAGTTGTTGGATATTCGTAGATTTCATCTACAGCATCCATCATCTTGTATGCTTCAACATCTAAAGGAGAAACAATAGCAATTAACTTATTTCTGGTAAAAATGAGGGTTGTAGCTATAATAAAAGCCATATCACCTAAGACAGGTAAAACCGGCTCTGATTTCATTATTGATTCCCTTCCCATAATCAACCAGGCATCAACATCATTTTTGTTTATTGCTTCAAAAATTATCGGTAGTTTTTCTTCATTGATTTTCATAATTTAAGCTCCTATATAAAGAAATAGTGGCATGTGGTAG
>DCGB01000077.1:13924-14047 GCA_002314515.1 Solobacterium sp. UBA1789
CCAGCCTTCTTCAGACAAGCAGAACCGTAACCGAATAGAGGAACTACCATAGCCTGTTCTTCTACCAGGTACTTTTCAGCAGCATGTAACTGATCCAATCTTTCCTGACCAGACATTGAAGCA
>DCGB01000015.1:0-1354 GCA_002314515.1 Solobacterium sp. UBA1789
TCCCAGTCATCGTCATCGTCGTCATGATCATGTTTATCGTGCCAGTCATCGTCATCATCATCGTCGTCATGATCATCATGGTCTTTATGCTTAGTCTCATAATAATCATCATCGATTTCCTTTTCCTGTTTAAGGATTTTGCCGGTAGCTGGATCGATTTCGTATTCATATTCGACACCATTGCTCTTAAAGCTTACTTCATACTTGCCATCATCAAGTTCGATTTCATAATCGCTGATATTGCTGACACCGGCATTCTTCAAAGCAATCTGCTTTGCGTCCTCTTTTGAAACACTGGCACTGCTTGTAGAAGAAGACTGCTTAGACTCCTGCTTAACATAGTCATCATCAAGTTCTGAATAATAATGTACGATTGAACCATCTAAAGCATTAACCTTAATATCATATTCGGTATTTCCACAATTGAATTCTACTTCATAAACCATCACTCCATGTTCATAATCCAATTCAATTTCGAAATCATAGATATCAGCTTCCTTCACACCAGCCTTAGCTAAAGCAGCCACCTTTGCAGCATCTCTACCGATATATCCCTTATCACTGGCAGTTGCGCCATTTGATTTTACTGTACTCAACTCAACCTTTGGTGAACTAACCAGAAGATTTAATTCATTGATAGTCAAATCTTTCAATTCTTCAAAAGTGTGCGTACTGTTTTCAGAGTTGATAATGTCATATATTAACGTTGCCTTACCCTTAGAAATACCATAGTCTTCAGCATATTTGGCAATTGTTTCGTCTTTATCTAAAACCTGAGATAACACTGCAGCCTGTAAGCTGTTTCCAGATAAAATTTCTTCAATCTCATTAACTATTTCTGCTTCCAGCTTTTTGTTTTTTTCCACATTCTTACCATCTACCGACACAAGAATAGAGTTAGCTGTATCACTTAAATAACCATTTCTTAACAGTGATCCGATTAACGCATTAATCGTTACTTCCAGACTTGCTCCTTTAAAATCCATATCGCCAACAACTGTTTTTGCGTCTTCGTTATAAGCATTAACCGAAATTACCTTGTCTTTCGCATTGACATTGATTTCAATACTTGGGTTTACATCTAAAGAAACAGTGCTATAAATCTTTCCGGCATTAATTGTATTAAAACCAAAAACGCCGATAGTTAAACAGAATACTAAACCAGCAATATAAGCAGGCTTAAAAACCTGAAACCATTTCTTCTTCTTTTTGAGATCTAATTCATTAACTATTGTGTTTGCATCATTTGGTGTCATTTTTCTAATTGTTTCTCCTATTCTTTCTTCAATATTTTCCATTATTTTTTTCCTTTCACATATTCGCTTAATTTTTTGATTGCGCGATTATATTTAGA
>DCGB01000015.1:1377-2544 GCA_002314515.1 Solobacterium sp. UBA1789
TTTCCAGCAATTCGGCTATTTCGTGATGCTTATAACCGCTTAGCGAGTGCAAAATCACTATTTGTTTGTCCGGTTCTTCCAGGGTATTTATACATTGATATAAAAGGTCTTTATCAGTTGCGCTGATTTTTTCACTGGCCTTAAAACTGTTTTCCCATTCCTCATAACTTAAGTCTGCATTGCGGTTTTTCTCATTCAGTTTCGCCAGAGACAGGTTTTTAGTTATCGTCAACAGCCACGCCAGAGGTTTTGATGCCGTTGTATATCTGTTGGCATAACGATAAACCTGAATATAGCTATCATGCAGGATATCTTCTGCGTCATGTCTGTTTTTTACTATACTCAACGCATAACCAAACAATATATGCCTGGTTTCTTCGTATAATCCCTTCAGAGAATCAGTGTCGTCCTGACCGATTTTAAAGATATAATCTTCCAGTCTTTTAGTCGATTCATAGTCTAAAGATGACTCCATAAACAACCCCCTTCATATAGTTAATAAACTTAGATGCTATTTTATTGCATGTTTTTTATTAAAAATTATTTTTTACTATTATAGCCAGTTGAATCTTTAGTTCGTATATATCATTTGTTAGAACATCATGGACAATTGTCATATCTGCGTTGCCATAATCGTGAACCAGCCTATTTCTGAACGCAATAACGTCATTCCATGGTATAAATTCATATTTAGATTTGTATTCGGCAGTCCTTGCACTTTATATTTATTTATTAGTGCAATTTTTGCACATTTGTATTTTTTTATAGTGCAATATTTGCACTATTAAGCTATTTTTTACTCTTTAATCCTATTACCAGCATCACAAAACCCAATAAAAACAGAATTAAAGCAGCCGCCTTATTAGGTTTCATATTTAAAATTGCTAAAACAAAATCAAGAAAACCAACAAAATAAAATATTAAATAAGTCTTTTTCATCATCTTTCCCTCTTTCTGATATATGCTAAGGTCTGTTTTAAGGCATCGTCTTTTTTAATGCCTGCCAGACGCAGTTTATGGGCATAGTCTAAATAATCCTTAAAATTTAAATCCTCTTTAATGCCGTTTTCAATCAGGTCCTTACCACTTACAAAAGGCTCTTTCATCATCTTTTCATATAATTCATATCTTTCAAAAAGAAAGTCGCTATCGCCACTAAACACTTCA
>DCGB01000015.1:2588-4700 GCA_002314515.1 Solobacterium sp. UBA1789
CATTGAAAAATAAATCAGATCCTTAGGATACAAAGCACTATCAAAAAAGGCATTGGTTTTCTTAACAGCCGACTTACTATAAGCCAGGGCATTGGCCTTCATGTGCAAAGGAACCATATTCAATAAATATTTCATTAATGAACGACTGTTACTAAAACGTCTGACAAATGATTCAACAAGAGATAAACCCTTGTTTTCATGATCATAGGCATGAATACGTCCCTCTTTTTCTTCGCTGCAGATGATCTTACCCAAATCATGACAAAGACAAAGAATCATAAAATGATAAGGATCACTGACATCATCAAAATAATTAACCGCATCATCCAAAACAATCATTGTATGCGTATAGACATCGCCCTCCGGATGATATATTTTATCCTGTTTTAATCCAATAGTATATTTAAGTTCCTTAAACCAGTAATCAAGCTGATTCATCTGTTTTAGAGCTTCAAAAAACAAAGATGCTTTCTTACTTTTCAACAAAGCCTTCTTCAATTCTTCTTCAACTCTTTCTTTGGAAAGTGTGCTTAAATCCAGCTGCTTACACAGGTCTATCGTTTCCTGGGCAATTTTAAACTCAAATCTGGCCGCAAATTGGGCTACTCTGAGCACTCTTAAGGGGTCTTCAGTGAACGTTTTGGCATCAACCTGTCTGATAATCTTATTATTCAGGTCCTCAATACCGCCATAATTGTCAATGATTTCATCACTTAATACATCTTTCATTAATGAATTGATTGTGATATCTCTTCTTCTTGCTGCTTCCTTACAGGAAATAAAAGGATCTGTTTTAACAATGAAATCACGATGTCCATTACCGCTTTTGACTTCTCTTCTTGGTAAGGCAAAATCAATGTTGTGTTTACTTAAGGAAAAGATTCCAAAGTTTTTGCCATAGGTCTGAACTTTGCCAAACTCCTGCAGAATCTCATATAGTTGCGATTCAGAAAGCCCATAAACTTCAATATCAATATCTTTATTTTCCTTGCCCATTAGGGCATCACGAACATAGCCGCCAACATAAAATGCCCGGCCACCTTCTTCTTTGATTCTTTCTGCAATACTTACTTCAATGCCCATAATCATCTTCATTCTACCAAAAGAAAAGCACATTGCTGTGCCTTAACAGTTATTCAGTAATTCTTCCAGTTCTTTGTCTCTATTGCTTGTTTTATAGAAAATTCGCAATTCCCTTGGATAATACATCTTCAGATAATAATTTATTAAACGTGCATGACCAATCAATATCCGCTTATCTATCCTGTCGGCATAGACGACGATTTCGACATTATCTTCAAAAGACAAATAAAGAGCTGTCCGACAGTTATTGATGAAACGATAAGGTTCATAAATCTTCTGATAAGAACACAGGGTCTTATATGCCTTCTTTAACAAGGTCTCTGATATTGGAAGTTCTCCAACCTGTTTATAGGCCAGATTCAAAGCCGTGGCAATAGCCTCTTCCTGAATACGAACAGCCGTCAGCTCTGAACTGGACCAGATATCCAAAGAGTTCTTACCCTCTTCCAGTAATTTAATTACTGTTTCTTCTGGTCTGATATAAATATAGGATTCAATACTATTGGAAATATTAATGTCATATTCACTTAAAAAGAGTGGTTCCTGAAAAAAGACCACATTTTCCAGATAAAAAGATGACATCTTATCTGGCAGTTTGTGATCCTTGCTGAGTTTTTTTAAGGCTTCAAAAAACAGCTCCTTATTAGAAAAACCATTTTCACTTTTATATTCATTCCACATCTGCAAAGGACTTTTGAGATTCATACTGGTAACCCGACCAAACCCCACCAGACCCTTTTCTTTGTCTTTGCTGTGTTCCTTATCTTTTGACAGAAAAAAAACCAGATCGCCAACACCAAAATCACTGAAAGCCAGTTTCGTTGATAAACGCCAGAAATTCATCGTCCGATTTGCACTTAAACGATGCATAGCCAACATATTCGGATCAGTAATATAGGCAATAGCACTCATATTTAATACACCTTGTCGTATTTATACGTATTATCAAAAATAGAAGATATAGCTTCAATCAGACCATCATTCTTAAATACTGAACGATCAATGATGGCGACTCCCAGTTCCTTAGCC
>DCGB01000015.1:4719-9474 GCA_002314515.1 Solobacterium sp. UBA1789
GGGAAATGTCAACATCATCCAGAGTTACAACAACAGCCCGTGAGAGACGATTGCCAAACATCATACTATGTAACTTTATTTCATTTAAACACTCAGTATCGACCTTATTTGACTTGCAGGAGATAAATAAAGGCCTATTGTCTTTCATCACAATTCCATCAATCTCACAGGTAACCGGATAGTTATCAGTACGCGAAGAAAAATCAATTATTGCCGATAAAACCACATCATCAAAACACTTTGCTTCCTTTAATTTCAGATACAGATAATTCTCCAGAAAAGCACCAGACACCATAAACAATCTGGCAATAAAACTGTTTTTAAAAATCAGCTGATCAACAGTTAAAGTAAACAAAGGATATTTCTGATATTTCCTGTAAGCTTCATCATTATTAATCTTCTCAACCAGATAAGCCCCAATATCATAAGTTATGCCATCATTATTCTTATTGGAAATATAAGAATTGATACGCTGAACATAATTCATAAATAAACGATAATTATCAAAAGAATCTTCAATAATATCAATAATCATATTATTGCTTTCAAGATCATCATAACGTGGTGGCTTATGCATATAGTCTTTAATCTCGCCATTATTTAAGGTTACGATATCATCAATACCCAGATTAAAAAGTTTATCATTAATGACCTCATGACGACGATAGGACTTGATACACTCTTCTTCATCGTCATAGTAACAGATCATTGAACCCATCTTAAAAGCCTTCTCCAGCATCACCAGCGAAAGATACTTATAAGATGAGACATCGATTATAACCTCGTCATCGCCCTCAAAAAAGACATTTACCTCATTTTCATCATCAATCAGATGATAACTGATTTTCATATCACTATAGTTATGAAGAACCTTGGAACAGTTATTAAAAATTTCATCTGCTGTCTGATGATGATAAAGATAAACCACCTCATCAACACCCAAAGTCAAAGGAACGATTACATTAGTATAATTATCGTTTTCATCAAATGCTTTCAGCAGTCTTTTTTTCATAACAATTACCTAGGAAATTCATTCCTCAATACGTCGACGATTATTCAAAGCCTTAATCAGCGTCAATTCATCAGCATAATCCAAAGAAGCTCCCATTGGCAAACCATGGGCCAAACGGGTAACCAAAACATCCTTATTCTTTAAAACCTTATCCAGATACAAAGCCGTCATCTCACCATCCATGGTTGAAGAAGTAGCCAGAATAACCTCTCTGGTAGACTCATCAATACGATTCAACAGCTGCTCAATCATTAAGTCATCTGGGAAAACACCCTTATTGGAAGATATCAAACCACCCAGAACATGATAAAGACCATGATAATTACCAGCCTTCTCAATAGCAGCTACCTCTTGAGGATAAGCGACAACCACAATAATAGAACGATCTCTGCTGCTATCTTTACAGACCTCACACTTATCATCTGCTGTCAGAAAACCACAGACCTCACAACGTCTTATCCGGGAAATACCCTCAATAGCTGCAATATAAGCAGCTCTATCTTCTTCGTTCAAATCGAGAACCGCAAAAGCATAACGCTGTGCTGTCTTTGCACCAACACCCGGTAATTTCTGAAATATATTTATTAAATTATCAAAATCAATAGGATACATTATTCTTCCACTCTTACCTTACCAAACAGATCATTAAGCTTGTCTTCCATTGTTGGCTCTTTAATAGTCTGATATTTTTCAACCTTAAAATCCGGATCCAAATTACGGTCTTTATGATACATATCCACCAGAATCTTCTTTTCTTCCTCATCAATGGCATAAATCATCTTATTGATACCAAATTCCGTATTAATGAAATTATATAAATCCTCATTATTTGCCACATCATTGATATTATTTGCCTGCATGGTATTACAACTGACAACAATAGCATCATGACTGCTGGCAAAGAAATCACAATGATTCAAAAGCTCATAAAAACGCCGCTTATCAGCCTCATAGCGATATAATTCCAGTTTATTAAAAATAACCTCATCATTAATCTTGTTATCCCTGCGAGCTCTTAAAAGAATCTGATGCAGGAATTTATAATCTCTCTGATTTCCCCTGTTTTCTATAATTTCTTCTTCTTCAACAGCTTTGCTGCTTTCTTCAAGCTGGATATTATCCTGAGGCTGTTCTTCAACAGCTGCAGGTTCAGCTATTTTAATTTCTTCAAGTTTTATTTCCTGGGAAACATTATTATCACTACCAGCAATCTTAACAAAACACAATTCCAGATAAGTCAAGACATTCTGACTGGCACGATTCTTCGAAAGAACATCCTCAAAATAATTCAAATCATTAATCAGATCTTTTCTGCCGGCACAAGACAAAAGCTCCTGAGCCTGAATACGATTTATTTTCTGCAGTAATTCATCTGAACCATTTTCTGCATATAATAGAGCTTCCTTAATAATATCCAAAAGATCAGTAATTAAACGACGGATATCAAAGCCTCTCTGATACATGCCTCTTAATAAGGCAATAGTCTCATTCATCTGCTTCTTATGAGCAAAAGTCAAAAGCTTCAGCTTATCCTCAGTTGAACTTAAACCAAAGATACTTTCAACATCATTAAGGAAAATACCCTCAGGATTATAAGCCAGAACCTGCTCCAAAGAAGACAAGGCATCACGTAAACCGCCTTCAGCTAAAGAAGCCAGTTCATTTAAAGCCTGCTCTTCATATTTAATATGTTCACTATTTAAAACCTCAATCATGCGCTTTTTGATATCAAAGCTGCTAATCTTGGCAAAATTATAACGCTGACAACGTGATAAAACTGTTGGAATTATCTTCTGGGGATCAGTGGTTGCCAGAATAAAGACGACATGAGCAGGTGGTTCTTCCAACGTTTTTAATAAGGCATTAAAGGCATTAGTCGACAGCATATGGACTTCATCGATAATATAAACCTTATATTTACCCATAACTGGTGGATATAGAACCTGGTCAACGATTTCTCTGATATCATCAACACCATTATTGCTGGCGGCATCAAGTTCATATATATCCGGATGAGTATTGTTATTGAAAGCCTGACAGCTATCACAATTATCACAAGACTCCTCGTTCCATTCTAAACAGTTAATTGCCTTGGCAAATAGTTTGGCAACAGTAGTCTTGCCTGTGCCACGAGGACCACAGAATAAATACGCATGAGCAATGCGTTTAGTCTTTATGGCATTCTTCAGTGTCTTAACGATTGCCGTCTGACCAACAACCTCTGAAAAACACGAAGGACGATATGTACGATATAATACCTGATAAGCCATATAAATATTATATCAAATAAAAATCCATGATATACATGGATAGTTAACGCTTAGTCTTAAAGAAATCCTTCAATATTCTGCTGCATTCATCTTCCAGAATCCCTGCTTCACTTTCCGGATAATGATTGATATTTTTAATACTAATCAGTTTCAGATTGGTATCAATAGCACCGCCCTTGGGATCCTTTGCTCCATAGTAGACTTTGGCAATCCGCGAATTAACAATAGCACCTGCACACATTAAACAGGGTTCAAGTGTAACATACATCTCACAGCCATCCAAATGCCAGGTTCCAAGTTTCTTTGATGCTTTATTTATGGCCTCTATTTCAGCATGAGCAGTAGAGAGATTCTTTCTGACCTTATGATTATGTCCTCTGGCAATTATTCTGTCATTAAAAACAATAACACAACCAATAGGTACTTCATCCTTATCTCTTGCCTTTTCAGCCTCTTTTAGCGCAATGCGCATATATTCTTCTTTATTCATATGTAAAAAAATGGTACACACAGACAGAGGTTTATGTGGCTGCTTCCTTCCGGACCTGACCAAGTTAAGAACATGTTTGTTGTACCATTAATATAATAGCCTAATTATTCTTCTTTTTCAAATTCATTGTACTTATCTCGTAATAAGATAATGTTTCACGTGAAACATCTTTTATAGACTATTGAGATAATTATCTATCTCTTCTCTACTCTTAAGACGAATTATTTCAACATTCTTTGTTTCTTCAAGTAAGGCATTCATCTTGTTTTTATGATTTATATAGGTATCCTTGACCCATTCAACCAGTTCCTCACTATCTTCAGTATCCTCAACCCAAGGTAAATCATCTCTGATTGTGCCAGTTCTTTTCCTGATATTTTCTATTGAATATTCAAGAGGAGTATCCAAAACGATAGCAGTATCACATCTTTCCAGGCGCATTTGCAGTGTTCTGGTATAAAAACCATCAATAATCCATTCATCATTTTTTAGTACTTCTCTTAATTTCTCATCAAATTCTTCATTTGAAACATTAGTCTTATCTTCCTTCCAGAACAGCATATCAAGATGATAAACAGGAAGATTAAGTTTTTTGCCAAGTATACCTGATACATAAGACTTACCTGAACCACATAATCCGATAACAATAATTCTTTTCATAGCTAAACTATACAATAAAAAAGACCTGCAAAGCAGGTCATTAATATTTTATTTAACAGTAATTTTCTGCAAACCACCCATATATGGCTGAAGAACTTTTGGAATATTGAGGCTACCATCTTCATTATAGTTATTTTCGATTAAGGCAATCAGTCCTCTTGGAGTAGCCAAAACCGTATTATTTAATGTATGACAGTAGTAATTACCCTTATCTGATTTGATTCTGATACCCAGTCTTCTGGCCTGGGCATCACCTAAATTTGAACAGGAACCTACTTCAAAATACTTCTTCTGTCTAGGAGACCAGGCTTCAATATCACAGG
>DCGB01000097.1:0-2468 GCA_002314515.1 Solobacterium sp. UBA1789
TGCGATAGTGTAGTTTGTACCACCTACGATGATAAGTCCTGCAAGTCCGCAAAGAGCACCTGAGAGTATCATTGTTCGGATGATTACTTTTTTAACATTGATACCGATGTATTTAGCTGTATTCTCGCTTTCACCTACGACTGTTATCTCGTAGCCGTGCTTTGAATAGAATAAGTAGATATACATTACAGCAGCAAGGATAACGATGATGGTGATGTTTAAGATCCATGCGTTTCCTATTGTTGGAAGTCCGTAAGCCTGCATTGGAGGAAGTGAGCCTGCACCGCTTTTTACCTCAGAAGCAAGGAAGAAGGATACGAGCTGCATAGCAACATAGTTCATCATAAGAGTGAACAGTGTCTCGTTAGTACCCCAGGTAGCCTTGCATACAGCAGGGAAGATCGCCCATACGATGCCGGCAGCAATACTTGAGATGATCATTAATAACCAGAGAACTGGATTAGCGATCTTTCCGCCAAGGTAGTACATTACACAGGCACATGCAAGTCCTCCTACAAGTACCTGACCTTCAGCACCTGTGTTCCAGAAGCGCATTTTGTAGGCTGGTGTTAAGCCAAGCGAAATCAGCCAAAGGAAGCATGTATCACGTAATACTGATAATAGACGTTTTGTTGAACCAAAGGTACCTTTGATCAAGGCCTTAAATACTTCAACAGGATTAAGACCAGTGATTGAAATGATAAACAAAGCCGATACCAAAAGGGCAAGAATAATAAATACTATTCTAATAATAATGTTTTGATAAAGAGGACGCTCTTTTTTAGCAATATGTATTCTATTCATGTTCCTCCTTCAGATTAGTCATCAGTAATCCGACTTCTTCTTTTGTAGCAGTTCTGCCATCTAAGATGCCATTTGATTTACCACCACATAGTACTAAGATACGATCAGAAAGGGCAAGCAGGACATCGAGATCTTCGCCGACATATATTACTGCAACGCCTTTCTTTTTCTGTTCATTTAAGAGATTGTAGATGGCATAGGAAGTATTGATATCAAGACCTCTGACTGCATAGGCTGTCATGAGAACTGTAGGTTTTGCCGAAATCTCACGACCAACCAGTACTTTCTGAACATTGCCACCAGAAAGTCGTCTAACTGGATAATCAAGACCAGGTGTAACAACACCTAATTCATCTTTGATTTTAGCTGCTGTTTCCTGTGGAATCTTGCGATGCAAGAAGGGACCTGAACCCTTACGGTATCTTTTTAACATGATGTTGTCAGTCATGCCCAGATTGCCTACAAGGCCCATGCCTAAGCGATCTTCTGGAACAAAGGCCAGATGCAGACCAAAGCCGATTATTTCTTTGGTGCTAAGACCGACCAGTTCATGAACACCATGGGCAGTGGAATTATAGACAACCGATGATTTTTCATCGACTTCCTGCAATCCCATAATTCCTTCCAGTAACTCTTTTTGGCCACAGCCGGAAATACCGGCAATACCGAGAATTTCACCGCTATAGAGATCGAAACTGATGTTTTCAATGGCATTTTTGCCTTCTGGACCTTTGACAGTAAGATTTTTGACTTCAAGTCTTTTAACCTTATTTTCAACATCATCTCTTTTGATGTTTAATTCTATCTTTTCACCAACCATCATTTCGGTTAATTCTTTGGTTGATGTATCTTGCGTATTTCAGGTTCCGACATATTCACCTTTTCTTAAAATGGCAACACGGTCGGAAATTTCCATTACTTCGTTTAATTTATGAGTAATGATAATAATGGTTTTGTTGTCAGCCTTCATATTGCGAATAATCGTAAAGAGATTGACAACTTCCTGTGGTGTCAGGACAGTGGTTGGTTCGTCCATGATCAGGATTTCAGCACCACGGAATAATGTTTTAACGATTTCCAGTTTCTGTTTCTGAGAGACACTCATTTCCGAAACTTTCATATCAAGTTCCAGATCAAAGGCATATTTATTGGAGATATCCAGAACACGCTGACGGGATGTTTCCATGTTTTCTTTTAAACCCAGGACGATATTTTCAAGAGCTGTGAAAGTATCAACCAGTTTAAAATGCTGATGGACCATACCGATATTTAGCGCATATGCATCCTTTGGCGAGGTGATATTGGCTGCTTTACCATTAACAAAAATATCACCCTCATCAGGATAATAAATTCCAGCCAGGATATTCATCAGAGTTGTTTTGCCACTGCCATTTTCACCCAATAAAGATAATACTTCACCTTTATATATTTCAAAACTGACGTTTTTATTGGCAATAACCTTGGTTCCAAAAGCTTTTGTTATATTTTTAAATTCAATAATCTTGTCCATCTTATACCTCTAAGAAACAATGAGGTAGATGATCTACCTCATTGTTGATTATTATTAATTAAATTGTTAATTAGTCTTCGATATCAACGATACCATCGATATGAGCAGCGAAGTAAGGAGCACTTCTGAATTCTGACTCATGGAAGTAACCGTC
>DCGB01000097.1:2600-2882 GCA_002314515.1 Solobacterium sp. UBA1789
TTCTTAATAGCAGCTTCAACTTCAGCAACCTTTTCAGCTGTACCTTCAGCACAAGCAGAACCTAATTCAGTGATAGCAACAGCACCTTCAACATAACCAGCACTCCAGTCATTCAGGTTTTCGCCATTCATAGCAGTCTGAATCATATAAGTATAGGCAACTTCCCAGTTTGTAGTAGCAGATGTTAAAGCAGTATTTGGAGCAACCTGCAGCATTGAAATATTATAACCTACACAATATACTTCTTTGCCTTCTTCTTCATGAGCGGCTTCAACAGCACTT
>DCGB01000097.1:2897-8808 GCA_002314515.1 Solobacterium sp. UBA1789
CAGATGGAGCACCAGTTGTATCAGCATGCTGAGAAATAATTACACAACCCTTGGAAATCAAAGACTTAGCACCTTCTGATTCCAGAGAAGCACTTGACCAGTTATTGGTATAAGTAACCAGCATTGTAACATCTTCATAAACAGATCTAACACCAAGATAGAATGCAGTATAACCAGAAATACATTCAGCATATGGGAAAGCAGAAACGTAACCAATCTTGACCTTGCCATTTTCATCATAATTTTCTTCAGTTAACTTGCCAGAATTAACAAGTTCCTGTAATTTCATACCAGCAACAACACCTGCAACGTATCTGGCTTCATAAATGCGGGCAAAACCATTAGATAAGTTAGCTAAACCAACAGTAGCAGCATTATCACCAGTCATGGCAACGAATGTTACATCAGGATTATCAGCAGCTGACTGAGCAGCATAAGACTGATGACCATATGAATTTTCAATAACCAGCTGACAGCCTTCTTCAATTAATTCATCTGCAAAGTCAAGGTTGATCTGAGAACCATCACCAGCATTTGGTTTAACGATAACAGTTGCACCTAATTTTTCAGCAGCAGCATTAATGCCGATAACATGGGCACCAGAATAACCGTCATTTTCATCACCAATAAGGATGATACCAACTTTGAATTCTTCAGCAGCAGTATTGCCACCTTCATCAGCAGTATCTTCACCTGATGAACACGCAGCAAGAGTGAAAACCATCAACAGAGCTAATAATACAGATAATAACTTTTTCATTTTGTCCTCCTTGGTTATCCGTATAGTGCCAAAATGTTTTGGCTGTCGAAGTGAATCAATTAAAAAAAGACTTTTATTTAATAAAAATAATTAAAAGAAGTCTTATTATAAAGCCACTTCTTCTTTTTGTAATCTATCGTTTCGAAGATAGAATACCAGAAGAGGCGTTCCATCATAGTCCGGAAGTTTACGGCATCCGGGTAGAGACCCCCGCACCATATTAGCGGGATTATACGATTAATTACTTTTAAATATTAACATAATAAATTTAAAAAATGAAAATAATTTCAAAAAAGGTAAAAAGAAAATAGGACCTAGTCCTATATCTTTATTAATTCTTATTAATCTAGTGCTGCGATAGCTTTCGCAAAGCGTGATTTCTGTCTTGCAACATAATTCTTATGTTTTAAACCACTGCTTGCAGCCTTATCGAGAAGTGAGTTACATTCGTTATAAGCGATAACAGCAGCTTCTTTATCCTTGGCTTCAACAGCCTTCAGGACTTTCTTGATAGCTGTCTTTAAACGGCTTCTCTGGGAATTGTTCTGAAGATTCTTCTTGGCATTGGTTAAAGCTCTCTTCTTCTGTGACTTAATATTTGCCATGCTTCCTCCTTATTTATACGCTATAAAATTATACCAAAGCACTTTTAAAAATGCAATAATAGAAGTAGCTTTCCCAAAACGAGAAAGAGAGGCTCTGTTATGAACAAGAAACGGATATTATTTATGGGTACGCCAGAGTTCGCTGCCATCGTCTTAAAACAGCTTTTAGATAATGATTATCAGATCATTGCAGTCGTAACACAACCCGATCAGAAAATAGGTCGAAAACAGATACTGACTTATACACCGGTCAAAGAAGTGGCACTTAACAACAATATTCCAGTCTATCAGCCATTTAAAATAAGAAATGAATATGAAGATCTGTTGGCATTAAAACCAGACCTGATTATTACCTGTGCCTATGGTCAGATTATTCCTAAGCAATTACTTAATCTGCCACCATATCACTGCATAAATACTCATGCCTCACTTTTACCTAAGGGAAGAGGAGGAGCACCTATTCAAAGGTCATTAATCAATGGTGATGAGAAAACTGGTGTTACTTTAATGTTTATGAATGAAAAAATGGACGAAGGTGCCATTTTGAAACAAAAAGAATATCTCATTAAAGATGAAGATACCAATTCAAGTCTTTTTAACAAGCTGGCATATCTGGCATCTGAAATGTTACTGGAGTTTTTACCAGATTATTTTGAAGGTAAATATAACGCAATAGAACAGGATAGTTCTCAGGCTACTTATTGTTATAATTTATCCAAGGAAGATGAATTCATTCATTTTGATCTGGATACCAGAACAGTATTTAATCATATAAGGGGACTCTTGGATGAACCGGGTGCCTATTCTATCCTGGATGGCAAGAGCTACAAGTGGATCAGGGTATCTTATGAAATCAGCGGCAAAAAAGAAGATGACAGTCTTTTTGTCGGAATGGAAAAAGATTATTTGCGTATCAATTGTCTTGATGGTTTTATCAAGGTCTATGAATTAAAGCCTGAGGGTAAGAAGACCATGGATGCAAAAAGCTTCTATAATGGCAATGGCCGAAACCTTTGCGGTAAATATTTTAGGAAAGAGTTGAATTATGGACAAGAATAAAATTCGTAATTTTTCCATCGTTGCCCATATCGATCATGGCAAGTCAACCTTAGCCGATCGTATACTGGAGCTGACAGGAACGGTCTCCAAAAGAGAAATGGAAGACCAGATTTTAGATAATCTTGATCTGGAAAAAGAAAGAGGAATAACTATCAAACTGAATGTTGTTCAGTTGCATTACAAGGCTAAAGATGGTGAGGACTATGTTTTCCATCTGATTGATACTCCAGGTCATGTCGATTTTTCATATGAGGTTTCCCGTTCTTTGGCAGCCTGTGATGGCGCAATTCTGGTTGTTGATGCCACACAGGGTATTGAAGCTCAGACGCTGGCAAATGTTTATCTGGCCTTGGATAACGATCTGGAAATTCTGCCGGTAATCAATAAAATAGATTTACCTTCGGCTGATGTTGAAAAAGTAAAAAAGGAAATTGAAGATGTTATTGGTTTGGATTGCAGTGATGCACCATGTATTTCTGCTAAAACCGGTCTAAATGTTGAAAATGTTCTGGAGGGTATTGTGAAATATCTGCCAGCTCCAAAGGGTGATAAGGAAAAACCTTTACAGGCTCTGGTTTTTGATTCCTATTACGACTCTTATCGTGGTGTTGTTGTCTATATCTGTGTCAAAGAAGGACAGGTCAAAGTTGGTGATAAGATCACTTTCATGCAAGCCGGCAAGGAATATGAAGTGGCAGAACTTGGCGTTAAGACACCAAATGAGGTCAAAAGAGATCGTCTGGAAGCAGGTGAAGTCGGCTATCTTTGTGCTGCTATCAAATCAATAAAGGATATTACAGTAGGTGATACGATAACTGCTTCATTAAATCCTGCTGCTGAGGCTTTGTCTGGTTATCGCAAGATGAATCCTATGGTCTATTGTGGTATGTATCCTACTGATAATGCCCGTTATAACGATTTAAGGGATGCTTTAGAGCGTTTGCAGCTAAATGACTCATCGCTGGTTTTTGAAGCAGAATCTTCTAAGGCCTTGGGCTTTGGCTTCAGATTGGGTTTCTTAGGTCTTTTACATATGGAAGTTATTCAGGAAAGACTGGAAAGGGAATACAATCTGGATCTTATTGCCACGGCACCAAGTGTTATCTATAAGGTAAATCTGACTGATGGTACCTATCTGATGATCGATAATCCATCACTGATGCCTGACCAGACTTTAATTTCTTCAATTGAAGAGCCCTATGTTTCTGCAACCATCATGGTTCCAAATGATTATATTGGGCCTATCGTGGAACTGGCTCAAAATAAAAGAGGTATCTATAAGGATATGACTTATATTGATGATAATCGCAATCAGATTACCTATGAAATGCCTTTATCAGAAGTTATATTTGAATTTTTTGACAAATTGAAGTCCGTTTCCAAGGGCTATGCATCACTTGATTATGAGCCTATTGGCTATCGCAAATCCAATCTGGTTAAGATGGACATTCTTTTAAATGGCGATGTCATTGATGCTTTATCAGTTATTGTTCATCGTGATTTTGCCTATGACAGGGGTCATCGCATTACTGTTAAACTGAAGGAACTGATTCCGATGCAGCAGTTTGAAATTCCTGTTCAGGCTGCAATCGGCAATAAGGTTATTGCCAGAACCAATATTAAATCTTTGCGTAAAAATGTTTTAGCCAAGTGCTATGGAGGCGATATTACCCGTAAGAAGAAATTACTGGAAAAACAGAAAGAGGGTAAAAAGCGCATGAAAGCGGTTGGTCAGGTTGATATTCCACAGGAAGCCTTTATGGCTGTTTTGTCCATGGATGAAGAATGATTGATCATTTATACATTCATGTACCTTTCTGTCATTCTATTTGTGCCTATTGTGATTTTACTCATCAGCTGTACAGAGAAGACATAGCTGTAAGGTGGTTACAAAGATTAAAAAAAGAAACAGAACTTTGTAATAAGGAGAAATATTCAACTATTTATATCGGTGGGGGAACGCCCACTTCTTTAAGCGATGATTTATTTGAAGAATTACTGAAACTGATTTCTCCTTATATAAATAAGGAAAAAGAATATGAATTTACCATTGAAGCCAATCCTGAATCATTAAGTGAAAAGAAGATAGATTTATTAATAAAATATCAGGTCAACCGTATTTCTATTGGTTTACAAAGCTGCAATAAAGACCTGTTAAAACTGATGAATCGTCATCATGATTTTAATGATGTCAGGGATAAAGTGAACATTTTAAGAAAAAAGGGCATAAATAATATTTCTTTGGATATTATGTATTCTCTGCCTTCTCAGACAATGGCTGATTTAAATGATACCCTGGACCAGGTTCTTGATCTGAATGTTGAACATCTGTCTTTATATTCTTTGACTGTTGAGGAAAATACGCTTTTTGGTAAAAAAGGTCTTAAGTCTCTTGATGAGGATACTGAAGCTGATATGTATGAACTGATTGAAAAAAGGTTAAGTGAAAAAGGCTATATTCATTATGAGATTGCCAATTTTGCCAAAGCAGGCAAGGAATCCAGACACAATCTGGGCTATTGGCACTATGATGACTTTCGTGGTCTTTCGCTTGGGGCATCTGGCAAAATAAATAATCATCGCTATGATAATACAAAAAAAATGTCTCATTATCTTAATAATGAAGACATCATTGAAAATGATTATTTGTTAAGCAAAGAAGATATGATGTTTGAAAACATCATGATGTCTTTAAGGCTGGAAGAAGGACTGAATCTTTTATTATTTAATGAGAGATATGATGTGGATTTTCTTGATTATTATCGTGATGTATTAATTGAGGAAAAAGATAATCTGCTTATAGAAAACAATCATCTCAAAGCAGTTAATCGTGAATTATTGAATAATACACTCCTGTCTTTTATGAAATAAAAAACACAATGATTGAAAAAGCGGCATAGCCGCTTTTTGATTAACTGTTTAAATAATATTTATATAAGGCCTGCGTTCCCAGATCACCCATGCCCTTATCCTGAAGTTCTTCATAGATAGTGCAGACTTTTTCCAGAATTGGTAAGACGATGTTCATGTTATGACTTTCTTCAACAGCTATGCGCATATCTTTGATGAAATGTTTGATGAAGAAGCCTGGGTCAAAGTCACCATTGATGGCTCTGATGCAATTGCCATTCATTTGTGCTGAACCGGCAGCACCTTTTGAAATAGCAGCCATGACAGTATTGATGTCAAGTCCTGCTTTGATGGCATAGGCAACTGCTTCCATATCACCGGCAATTGTACCGGCAATCGCAATCTGATTTGCCATCTTGCAATGCTGACCAGCACCTGCTTCGCCAATATAGTTGATAGTTGTACCCATGGCTTTAAAGGCATCCAGAGCATCTTCAAAAGCATCCTTATCTCCTCCTACCATGATAGATAGGGTACCGTTTTTAGCGCCTGTATCACCACCGGATACTGGTGCATCGAGTACTCTGATTTTCTTTTCTTTGCCTTTGGCATAGAGCTGTTTAGCTAAAGATGGCTT
>DCGB01000097.1:8831-9424 GCA_002314515.1 Solobacterium sp. UBA1789
GTGTTGTCATATCAATAGCAATAGAATTTTCTTTGGCGTTTTCAAAAATCTGGTTATAGACTTCTTCAACATCTTTTGGAAAACCAACAATTGTGATGTTGATATCAGTGTCCTTAACACATTGAGCTATTGTTTCACAAAAGACAGCACCATCATTAACTAATGCCTGAGCCTTTTGTGGACTGCGGTTGTAGACGTTGACCTGATGATTATTTTTTAAGAGGTTTCTAACCATGCCGGAACCCATAACGCCGGTTCCAATAAATCCGATTTTCATTTTCTTCTCCTTTTTATGTTTACTTAACAATAATATGTTATCATAAATAAGCATTCACCTCTGTATACGGATTTCTCTTCATCCCTTACATAGATGAAATGTTTAATAAAAAAAAGGAGAGAAACATGTTATCTAAAGAAGAAAAACAAGCTATTATTGCGAAGTATGCCCGTTTTGAGGGTGATACCGGTTCTGTTGAAGTTCAGGTTGCAATTTTAACTGAACAGATTAATCGTCTGACTGTTCACATGAAGGAAAACAAGAAGGACTTCCATTCTAACCGTGGCCTATTGATGATGGTTGGTAAGAGAAGAAA
>DCGB01000133.1:0-1605 GCA_002314515.1 Solobacterium sp. UBA1789
AACATCTTCACAGGATGCATCAAGATATTGAAGACCTTTATTTCGGGCTTTTTCTTTGTAATGGTCGGAGATGCCATGGGCTGTAAAGATGACAATACCTTCATTTATTTCATCCAGCAGTTCGTCTTTGGTTTTCTGACTGTCATCAAGGGTGATAATGCCTAAGTCTTCCAGCTGTCTTGTGACAAAGGAATTGTGGACTATCATGCCTAAAACATAGATTTTTTCATTTGGGTGGTCTAAGCGGCATTTTCTGGCCATTTCAATGGCGTTGACAACACCTTTACAATAGCCGCTGGGAATTAATCTCTTAATGTTCATATCTCTATTTTAATGTTAAAATGTTTTCATGAACAAGATTTTAAAAAATGAAACACAGCAGTTTTTAGCTTTAAATAACTTTAGTGAATTATCCAATGTCCAGAAACAGACCCTGGATTTTACCCGTTCCAAGAAGGATGTTATTGCCATTTCCAAGACTGGTACTGGTAAGACCCATGCCTATCTGATTCCTATCTGTGAGATGATTAATCCACTTTCAGATAAGACCCAGGTTGTTATTTCCTTGCCAACCAGAGAACTGGCTTACCAGGTTTATCAGAATGCCAGAGTATTAATTGATGTCTATCCTGATTTGCGTATTTCCTTACTGACTGGCGGTATGGATAAGAGCCGCAGCAAAATGAATAGACCTCCTCATATTATTGTGGGTACTCCTGGTCGTATTAAGGATTTCTTTACTTCTGATCTTATCAGAGTTGATTTTGTGCAGATGTTTGTCATTGATGAGGCTGATATGACTCTGGAATATGGTTTTCTGGATGATATTGATGTTGTCTTTTCTTCAATGGTTAAAAATCCGGAGCTTCTTTGTTTCTCGGCGACTTTCCCTCAGGAATTACAGAATTTTACCCGCAGATATCTGAATAATCCTAAGATTATTCGTATTGATGATAAGAAGCGTGATCCTAATATTGCCCATATTCTGGTTCCTTGTAAGCATAAGGAATATAAGGATGCCTTATTGGATGTTCTGGCTGGTATTAATCCTTATATCTGTCTGATTTTTGCCAATAGTAAAAATGAGGCTGATGAGGCTTATGAAGCTTTAAAAAACAATGGTTATAAGACCTTGCTGATCCATGGCGGCTTGGATTCAAGAGAGCGTACCAAGGCTATTAAGGCCTTAAATTCAAGAGAATATACTTATGTGGTTGCCTCGGATGTGGCATCCAGAGGTATTGATATTGATGGTATTTCTCATGTTATTTCATTGGGTTTCCCTAAGGAATTACAATTCTATATTCATCGTGCTGGTCGTACTGGCCGTAATACCCGTGATGGTGTCTGCTATGCCCTGTTTAAGGAAAGTGATTTAAATAGTATTCGTTCTTTGGAGAAGATGGGTCTTTCTTTCATCTGCAAGGAATATAAGAAGGGTGTCTGGAAGGATCTGCGTTCACCTCTATATAAGCGTCCTAATCGTTTTGACAAGGATGAAAAAGAAATCGTTAAATCATTGACGCGTAAAAATGAAAAGGTTAAGCCAAATTACAAGAAAAAGAAGACTCAAAAGGTTAATGAAATCAAGCGTAAAAGAAGAAT
>DCGB01000133.1:1619-4017 GCA_002314515.1 Solobacterium sp. UBA1789
CCAGAAGATAAAAGAAGAAAAGATTGAAAGATATAAGGCCGAGGCCCGAAATAAAAATAGCTGATTATGAATAAGTATCTGGCTGATCGTTCTTACTATGCGGCTGTCTTAAGAGTTGGTATTCCTTTGGCTTTGACGATGTTGTTGCAGTCGTGCATGAATATCATCGATTCCATCATGGTATCTTCGATTGGTATGGTAACAGCTGTTGGTAATGCGACTAATGTTTTAATGTTACATAGCGGTATTAACTGGGGTATCATTTCGGGTATTGCGGTATTTGGTGCCCAGTTTTTTGGTGCTTATCAGGAAGATAATATGAATAGGACTTTGGGACTTTCCCTTTGTCTGACTTTATCTAATGCCTTTTTGTGGACTTTTGTTGTCTATTTTTTTGGTAAGGAGATATTGCTGTTTTATCTTGATGATGCAGATCTGCTAATACCATCTTTAAGTTATCTAAGAATTGCTGTATTGGCTTTGATTCCCGATTCTTTTGTAGCTTCTTTTTCGACCATGTATAAGTCAACTCATAATACCAGGTTGCCGTTTTTCCTGAGTGTTCTGATGGCTTTATTTAATATCTGTTTAAATTATTATTTCATTTATATTTTAAAGATTGGGGTTGTCGGAGCTGCCTATGGTACACTTCTGGCTTCTTTATTGATTGCGATTATCTACTTTGTCATTATTTTGATAAATAGACCGGTTTTTCTGCAGGAATTTAAATTATTGTTCAGTTTTAAGTTATCTTTTGTCAAACCGATTGTTTTAACAATGCTGCCAATAATGATTAATGAGACTTTCTTTGGCTTTGGCTGTTCACTTTTTAATAAGGCCTATGGTCTTTTGGGAACTCAGGCTATGGATGCCTATTATGTTGCCAATCAGATAATGAATCTCTTTTTATTTGCGGTCTGGGGTTTTGGTGGTGCTGTTTCGATTCTGATTGGTACAACTTTGGGACATGGTGATATTGATAGGGCAAGAAAAGAGGCTGATTATCAATTAGGTATTGGTTTTGCCTTGGGCATCTTTTTGTCCTGTTTGATGATATTCTGTGGTCCTTTATTTATTTCCTTTTTCCATGTTGATAATCTGTCTACTTTTAATCTGGCAAAACAGTGTTTATATGTCTTTTCTTTAAAGATATTTATCAGAACTTTTACTTATATGATGTTTTCAACATTGAAGGCTGGTGGTGATGCCAGAATTTTGAATCTCTACGATTCAGGTTTTATGTATCTGATTGGTATTCCTTCGGCTTTTCTGGCTGTTTATCTGGGTTTAAAGTCAGTAGCTTTGGTTTTACTGATTTGTCAAATAGAACAGATGGTGCGTTTTGTCTTTACTTTAAGACGCTTTAAGAGTGGCATCTGGGCAAGAGATCTGACAAGGGAGGTTGGATGATGAAAATTGGTTTTATTTCTTTGGGTTGCGCCAAGAATCTGGTTGATAGTGAACATCTTATTGCCTTATTTAAACAGCCTGACTTTGAATATGAAGCTGATCCTCATAAATGTGAGATTATTTTAATCAATACCTGTGGTTTTATTCTTTCGGCTAAGGAAGAGGCTATTGATACAATACTGGAAATGGCTGAACTTAAACAGAAGAATTTAAAATATCTGATTGTTACCGGTTGTCTTGTCCAAAGATATTATGATGATCTGATTAAAGAAATGCCAGAAGTTGACCTCTTTGTAAAAATTGAAGATTATTCCAGATTGCCTTCTTTGTTAAATCAACTGTTAAAGAAAGATTTTAAACAATGTTATGGTCAGGATAGGGTGCTGATTGCCAATAACTTTACGGCCTATCTGAAGATTTCCGATGGCTGTGATAATCGTTGTGCCTATTGTGCAATTCCCTTGATCAGGGGTAATTGTAAGTCTTTTACTATTGAAGATAATCTGAAAGAAGCCAAAAGATTATTAAATATGGGCGTTAAGGAATTGAATGTGGTTGCCCAGGATACAACATATTATGGTCATGATCTGGATGGCAAATTCCATATCTGTGAATTATTAAGAGAACTGGATAAGCTTGATTTCAAGTGGATAAGACTTTTATATCTGTATCCTGATGAGATAAGTGATGATTTATATCAGACAATAAAGGATTCAAAACATATTCTTCCTTATTTTGATATTCCTATTCAATATGGCAATGACTTCATTTTAAAGAAGATGAATAGAAGAGGCTCAGTTGAATTAATTAAAGAAAGAGTAAATAAAATCAGAACGATGTTTCCTGATGCGATTATTCGAACAACGCTGATTACCGGTTTTCCTTTTGAGACAGAGGAAACATTTAATGATACTATCGAATTAGTTAAGGAATTGCGTTTTGATTCCCTGGGTGCCTTCCCGTTTTCCTGTGAAGATGACACAATGGT
>DCGB01000133.1:4024-4232 GCA_002314515.1 Solobacterium sp. UBA1789
CAATTGGCATATACAATGTCTGAACAGGTAGATGAGGACTTAAAGGTTCAAAGATTTGAAGAAGTGATGGCTGTCCAGAATGCCATTGTTGAAGAAAACAATAAGAATAAGATTAATAAAGAATATGAGGTTCTGGTTGAAAGATATGAAGAACTCTTTGATCGTTATGTTGGCCGTTCTTATATGTCGGCACCTGATGGCGTGGATG
>DCGB01000055.1:0-1369 GCA_002314515.1 Solobacterium sp. UBA1789
AGATATCGGTAATTCCATATTCGTTAATCAACTCAAGATGTCTTTTGGTTGGATAGCCCTTGTGTTTATCGTACTCATATTCAGGATAGAGATGATGATAACCATCCATAATATGATCACGAAGAACCTTAGCAAGAATAGATGCAGCAGCTATAGAAATGGAATTGGCATCACCCTTAATCATTGATATAACTCTTTCATCCTGTAAAGGCATGGCATCTGTCAATACCTGTTCAACATTAAAACTAAGGCTTAGTTTTTTCATAGCCTGTTTTGTAGCTTCATAAATATTTAATTCATCAATGGTCTTAGGGCCAACAATGCACCACTTGTAATATATGGCGTCTTTGATGATATCTTTAAAGACTTGTTCTCTTTTTTTGGCACTGAGTTTCTTGGAATCATTAATAAGCTCATTTTCATAATTGCAAGGTAAAACACAGCAGGCCACAACCAAAGGTCCGCATAAGGGTCCCCTGCCCGCTTCATCAATACCCATAACCAGCTTATTACTTGCCCAGTTTATTTTTTCGTATTCATTATTCAACATATTGTTCCCAGGTGATTCTTCCCAGATTATTATTACGGATATCTTTTAATAATAAATCCATGGTTTTAGTCTTATCGATGCGCTCATTGCTTAATAACCACTTGCGGGCATAGGCAATTTTTACCAGTAAATCATCTTCATTTTCATCGATACCATAACGTTCATGTAATAAACCGGGATAATATTTTTTTAAATAATCAAGCGCAAAAAGAAGCAGCTCTTCTTTATTGACCACATCATCATTCAGCGAACCCAGTAATGCCAGGATTCTGGCAGCATTCTGATCATCAAAACGAGGCCATAAGATACCAGGTGTATCTAAGAGTTCTAAATCTTCGTTGATTCTTATCCATTGGAGATTGCGGGTAACACCAGCCCGATTTTCGGCCCTGGCAACTCTTTTTTTAACAACATTATTTATCAAAGTGGATTTGCCAACATTAGGAATACCGACAACCATGGCCCTTAATACTTTCTTACGAATACCACGGGCCCTGGCTTTTTCCAGCTTTTCCTTCATGATGTCTTTAGAAATTGCTACTATCGTCTTCTGAACATCGGCAGATGTAGAATTCAATAAAATACAGCGTCCATTTTTTCCAAAATAATTCTGCCATTTACTGCTTTCATTGGCATCAGCCATATCCTGTTTATTCAATATAACAAGTCTTGGTTTATTGGCAGCCAGATCATTTAATAAAGGATTAGCTGAAGCCATAGGCATTCGGGCATCACGCAATTCAAAAACGAGATCAACAAGCTTGAGCTCTTCTTCCATTTGTCTTTTTGCCTTGGCCATATGACCAGGATACCAGTTAA
>DCGB01000055.1:1474-1910 GCA_002314515.1 Solobacterium sp. UBA1789
TCCGAAGTACAATGACTCAGATAACAGTCACAATCTAAAGACTTCAGATATTCCATGGTTTTGATGGTCTGCTCATCAATATTCTTTAAATGAAAACCACCAACTACAGCCTTTATATTATGACAATCAGTCATTTTCATCGCATATTCTATCGTATTACAGATGCCGCTGTGTGCACAGCCTGAAACAATAACAAGACTGTCATTTTCTTTAATAAACAGGGCTGAATCATCAAAATGCGGATAAGTCTTACCATTTGCATCAAGCATCGGTAAATTATTGAGACCTTCAAAATCATTAAGTCTTGGTATTTCGCCGCTATAAAATAATTTATCATCGATTTTTAGAAAGTCTTTTGACTCAAGCAAATTAAATTTATTTAAATAGTAATCTTTTTTATATGACAGCCCACCATCTTTACCTGTTCGCTTAGAAT
>DCGB01000055.1:1916-2751 GCA_002314515.1 Solobacterium sp. UBA1789
TTAGAATATCTTTTTTCAAAACAGGACGGATGACAAACCAGTTTATATTTACTATTCAAATAATTTAGACCACCACCATGGTCATAGTCACCATGTGATAAAAAAACACAGACTAATTCATTAGTATCAATTCCAAGTTTAGCAGCATTATCCAGAAAAGCAGCAGACTCACCACAATCAAAAAGATAGGCCTTATCATCTATTTTCAAATAAAAAGATAGACCGTGTTCATAAGCAAAAACTTTATTATGACAACGGTCATCATTAAGAACGCTGATGGTAATCATTTATTCCAGCCTATTGAGGAGAAAGGATAAAGAATCAGAACATGAGAAGACTTTATTTCTGAAGAGGTAAATGGTCCATAATAACGTGAATCACGGGAAACATCACGATTATCTCCTAGACAGAAATACTCATCATCGCCAAGAAATACTTCAAAATTATTGGTATAAGAATCAACAAGATATTCCTCTTCAATAGCTTCGTCATTGATATATAACTGATTGTTTTCATATCGGATTACTTCTCCTGGCAAACCGATAACTCTTTTTACCAGAAGGTCATCACTCTGACTGCTGTCAATGACAACAATATCAAAACGATTGATATTAATTTTTCTGGAAATGATGAAACTTAGACCAAATTCGCCATTCCATAAGGTTGGTTCCATGGAAGAACCCGTAACAACAACAGAAATCAGAACAAAATTAAGCAAAAGAAACACAATAGCAATAGCTGCTGCCATGATTTCCAGAAAATCAATAAAGGAGCGAAATACTTTTTTCATATTAATAATTATAAAATAAAAAAGTCGCCTAGGCGACTTTTAATT
>DCGB01000021.1:0-3651 GCA_002314515.1 Solobacterium sp. UBA1789
ATATTGACAAATATTGTCTGTTTTATACCTTTAATTGCTGGTCTTATTTTATATCCTGGATTACCTGAATTATTACCTGCCCACTGGAATATTCAGGGTGAAGTAGATTCTTATGTTCCTAAAATTATCAGCATCATAGTGATACCACTGATAATGCTGGTATTCAATAATCTGATACCTTTAATAATCAAAGCAGACCCAAAGAATAAAAACATGGATGAAAAGCTTATTAATTTATCTTTATGGATTGCTCCGTCATTAAATCTATTTATCAGTATTCCGGTTTTCGGCTATGGTCTTGGCTATAAGGTTTCAATTGATATTTTTATCTTTTTACTGCTGATTCTGATTTTTATTGTTTTTGGCAATTATTTACCTAAGGCTTCGCAAAGCTATACAATCGGCATTAAGCTGCCTTGGACTTTAAATGATGAAGAAAACTGGGATATGACTCACCAGTTTACGGGAAGATTATGGGTTATCGGTGGCTTTATTATGTTGTTATTATTGCTGCTGAATCTAAAAGTCATCTTATTGATTGTTATGTTGCTGGTAACAATAATACCTTGTCTGTATTCGTATTATTTATATAAAAAGAAGGAAAAAAATGATGCTGGAAATTAATGATTTATGTAAAAATTATGGTTCTAAGAAGGCTGTTGATCACTTATCTTTAAAGATTGAAAAAGGCGAAATCTGTGCCTTTATTGGCCATAATGGTGCCGGTAAGACAACGACATTAAAGGCAGTTGCCGGTATTTTAGCTTTTGAAAAAGGGGATATTAAGATTGATGGTATTTCAATTAAAGATGATCCATTGACCTGTAAAAAGAAAATAGCCTATATTCCTGATAATCCAGATCTCTATGATTATATGAGTGGCATTCAGTATCTGAATTTTGTGGCCGATATTTTCAATATTTCTTTGAAAGAACGCCAGGAGAAAATCAGCAGATACAGTGAATTGTTTGAAATAAAGAATGAACTGGGACAACTGATAGTTGCCTATTCCCATGGTATGAAGCAGAAGCTGGCAATCGTTTCAGCCCTGTTACATGATCCACAGTTATTATTAATGGATGAACCCTTTGTTGGATTGGATCCAATGGCTTCATTTAAACTAAAGGAACTTATGAAAGAGGCCTGTAATAAGGGCTGTGCCATTTTCTTTTCAACTCATGTTTTGGATGTTGCTGAAAAGATATGTGATCGGGTTGCCATCATCAAAGAAGGAAAACTCATTAAGTCTGGTACGATGGAAGAAGTCAAGGGCGATGAGTCACTGGAAACAGCCTTTCTGGAACTGGAGTAGTCTATGTTTAAGCTTTTATTAAAAAAAGAATTAATTGAGCTGGCCCAGATCTACTATATGGACAATAAAAATAATAAAAAGAGAAATCCTGTTTCTATTGCCTTATATGTTTTTCTGTTTCTTATTGCCTACATCAGCATGTTTGTCTCTTTTATGGCAACTGCTCATTCGTTAGGCAGTATTCTATTTGGAAGTGATAATGTCTGGCTGTATTTTGCCATCAATGCCTTAATGGCAGTGGCTGTTGGTGTAGTGGCCAGTGTCTTTTCTTCTTATCATTCTTTGTATCTGGCAAAGGACAATGACTTACTGCTATCAATGCCAATTAAGCCTGTTGATATTCTGATGGCCAGAATGTCCAAGGTCTATCTGCTTTCGTTTGTTTTTACTGCGATGGCTTTTTTGCCTTCTTTGGTTTATTACTATTATTCTGTTGGCTTTGATTTATATTTACTGATTTGTGGTGTTGCTGCCTTATTGTTTTTATCGTTGCTGGTGGCGACTCTGACTTTCTTTTTTGCCTATCTTCTGGCCTTGCTTACCAGAAAAACCAAGGCTAATAGTTTTATCACGGTTTTCTTTTCTCTTGTTCTGATTTTTCTTTATTATCTTTTTTATTATCGTTTAAATACGATGATGAATTCGCTATTGTTGAATGTCGAAAATATCAGCGATTTCGTTTCTTTTGCCTTGTTTTTATTCTACTGGCTGGCAGAAGCCTGCCTTGGAAATTTATTGTATCTGTTATTATTTGTGGCCTTTATTGTTCTGCTATTCTTTGTCTGCTGTCTGATCATGAAGAAAAATTATGTCAGGATTATGACAGCTTCTAGTGCTACTACCAATAAAAAGGTTGATATCTCTAAATCCCGGGTTTCTGCTGTTCAAACAGCCTTATTAAAAAAAGAGTTTAAGCGTTTTACCAGCAGTGCAACTTATATGTTGAATAATGGTTTTGGTCTGGTGATGAGTATTGTAATGGCTGTTATGCTGATTATTAAAAAGGATCTTCTGTTAAGTGCTGTTGATACTGTTATTTATACAGATGCTTCTTATGCATCTTTGATCCCGGTTTTATTATTCAGTATGGTCTGTTTAATGGTTTCAACTAATCCGATTTCGGCACCTTCAATATCTTTGGAGGGCAAGACTTTCTGGCTTCTTAAGTCCTTACCGGTGGATATGAAGGATGTTTTGAAGGCTAAGGAGCGTTTTTGTGTTTTGATGAATCTGGGACCAATGATGTTTTTACTGATAAGTGCTATGACGATATTCAAAATTGATATTATTGTAAAGATTGAAATGATTATTGATACTATTCTTTATATTTACTTTATGGCTGATTTAGGTTTGATCATGAATGTACTGATGCCTAATTTTACCTGGACCAATGAGGTGGTTATTATCAAACAGAGTCTGGCGGTTGGCATTGTTTTGCTGGGAGGCATGGCCATGGCCACTTTATTCACGGTTTTTGCCTATCTGTTGCGCTATGATATTAGTGTAAATATTTATCTTCTGCTGGTTTTGCTTGTGTTATTGATCATCAGAGTAATATTTGCTTATCTGTTAAATAATGTTTTTAACAAGAAACTGGAGAAAATAGCATAGTGAATTATAAAGAAGTTTGTTTATTAAATGATTCTTTTCCGCCTCTTATTGATGGCGTAAGTAATACAGTAGTAAATTATGCCCGGGTAATAAATAATAATGGTCATCAGGTTTCGGTGGTAGTACCAGACTATCCAGGTGCCGATGATTCGCTTTTTCCTTATCCGGTTATTCGTTATCCGAGTATTGATTTAAGGGAGCTTATTGGTTATACAGCGGGTTTTCCTTTTGATATTAATACGATGCTGGATTTGAAGAAAAGAAATATTTCAATTCTCCATTCTCATTGTCCAGCTATGTCTAATATCATGGCCCGTTCTTTGCGTGAGAGTCTCAATGTGCCTATTGTTTTGACCTATCATACAAAATTTGATATTGATATTGCCAATGCCACCAAGCTGAAGACTATTCAGGCTGGGGCCATTAAGGCTTTAGTTGATAGTGTTTCTTCCTGTGATGAATTATGGGCAGTCAGTGAAGGTGCTGGTCGCAATATTCAGAAACTTGGTTATAATGGTGATTTCGTTGTCATGGAAAATGGCGTTGATATTCCTAAAAGAAGATTAGGCGCTGAAGAAATTGCCGGATACGTTAAGGACTATGATCTTCCTGCTGATGTGCCGGTCTTTCTCTTTGTCGGTCGTCTGATGTGGTATAAGGGACTTAGAATCATTCTGGATGCCTTGGCGGCCTTAAAGTCACAGGATTTTGATTTTCGAATGGTCATC
>DCGB01000021.1:3662-10389 GCA_002314515.1 Solobacterium sp. UBA1789
CGGTGGCAGCGATGAAAAAGAAATCAGAAACTATAATAGTGAACTTAAATTAGATGATAAGGTCATCTTTACAGGTCCCATCAGAGACCGTGAAGAACTTTCGGCCTGGTATTGTCGAGCTGACCTTTTCCTTTTTCCATCAACCTTTGATACCAATGGTCTGGTTGTTAGAGAGGCAGCACCTTCTTCTTTGGCATCAGTTCTTGTTAAAGGCAGTTGTGCGGCTGAAAACGTTACAAACAATGTCAACAGTTTACTGATTGATGAAAATGCCGCTTCTTTAGCAGTCTGTTTGGCTAAGGTATTGAACAATAAGGAATATTTGCGTAAATTGGGTGCTAATGCTTCTGATGATCTTTATCTGTCCTGGGATGAGGCTATTTTACGGGCAATGAAACGTTATGAAATAGTCATTGATAATTATAAGAGTGGTAAATATAAGCGCAATAAACAGCTTAGTGATGGTTTATTTACTCTATCAGGTGACTTACTGGATTTTCTGGCAGCTGCTGAGGAACATCGTCATAATATTGAAGAAAAAGTGGAACTTTACTGGTAAAAAAAATAGAGCTAAGCTCTATTTATTTCGATAATTCTGATTATAATTGATAAATCTTTGTGATATCAGATGTGGTCTTGAGACAGCCGATCCAATGGAAACCATATCAGCACCGGCATCAATGGCTTTTTGAACATCTGACAGTTCCCAGATTTTGCCTTCAGCATTGATTAGGACGTTTGGACATTTTTCTTTATATTCTTTAATCAGCTGATCATCAAACTTACCGCTATGGGTATAGTATTCGCTAAGAGTTGTGCCGACAATATCTACAAAGCCACTTTCAGCGGCAAATACAGCATCTTCAACCCGACCGGTATCAGCCATAATGGCAATATCAGGGTAGTTGTCATGTATCTTTTTCAGGATACTATAGATCTCTTCCTTGCCTCTTTCCGGGAAGATTGTACAATCCAGGGCAACAATATCACAGCCGGCTTCAATGACTTCTTTGGCATCTTTATAAGTTGGGGTAATGATAGGATATTGGCCTTCTTCTTTGCCTTCAATGATTTTTTTGTTGATGCCTACAATAATCAGGTCTTTGGAAAGAGCTCTGATGGCTTTGATATCCTGGGACCAGCAGGATCTGACGGCAATGGCTCCACCCATGATGGCACATTTGGCCATGGCTTCCATATACATTGGTCCATATAGAGGAGTATCTTCATAAGCCTGACAGGAGATAATGACTTGTCCCTTTAGTTTTTTTGATATTTCTTTCATGTTGTTTCGCTTTCTTTTATAATTTAATTATAGGTGAGTTTATGATATGTCTGGAATTATTTATAAAGTTTTTTAAGATTGGTATTACTACCTTTGGTGGTGGTTATGCCATGTTACCGATTCTGGAAAGAGAAATAATAGATAAAAAGAACTGGGCTACCAAGGAAGAAATACTGGACTATTATGCGGTCTCTCAATGTACGCCAGGTATCATTGCGGTCAATGTGGCAACTTTTGTCGGTTATAACAAAGCAGGTATCCTAGGCGGTATTTTTGCCACCTTGGGTGTTGTCTGTCCATCAATTCTGATAATTACACTGATTGCGGCTTTTATTCAGAATTTTGCGTCTTATGCGATTGTTAAAAGTGCTATCAGGGGTCTTTCGGCTGCCGTTTGCGCTGTTGTGATTGCTTCGGTTATTAAGATGGGAAAGTCAGCAGTTAAGGACTTATTTGGCATTATTTTAATGCTATGTGGCTTTGTTTTGGCATACTTTACAAAGATTTCTGTCATTATTCCGGTCTTGTTTGCCACTATCCTGGGTATTATCAGGGGAAGGGGGTTCAGGAAATGATTTATTTTAAGTTATTTTTTGAATTCTTTAAGACTGGTTTATTTGCGGTTGGTGGTGGTTTGGCTACTGTTCCTTTTTTAGCAGCTATGGGTGATAAAATGGCCTGGTTTACAAAGGCTGAATTGGCTAATATGATTGCGATTTCCGAATCGACACCAGGTCCTATTGGAATAAATATGGCAACCTATGTAGGCTATACGGTAGCAGGTATTCCAGGTTCTATTGTGGCAACCTTGGGTGAAATAACACCAAGTATCGTTGTCATTATGATTGTTGCGGGTTTTTTGAAAAAATTTAAGGATAATGCATATGTCAAGGCAGCTTTTGAGGGCATCAGACCAATGGTTGTTGGCTTGATTTCTTCAGCTGTTCTGGGTATTTTTACCAGCTCTGTTATTTTTCTTGATAAGTATAAAGAATCTGGTAATATTTATGATCTCTTTGATCTTCGTATCCTGATTATTTTTGTAAGTATTTATTTTCTGAATAAGAAATTCAAGCTTCATCCGGCTGCCTGGATTGGACTTGGAGCTTTAGTGGGGGTTGTATTGGGACTATGAGAAAAATCTTCTTTTTTGACATTGATGGTACTTTGGCAACTGGTAATAATATTCCGATTGAGAATCTGGCAGCATTAAAGAAGTTAAAGGATGATGGTCATCTTACTTTCATCTGTTCAGGAAGAGCTCCTTTTTATGCGATGTCTTTATTTGGCGATCTGGTAAGTGGCTATATCTGCTGTAATGGACGATATATTATTTATGAAGGCAAGAGATTACATGGTGAAGTTTTAACTAAAGAAGAATTTGCCTGGTATGAAAGGAAATTTCAGGAATTGGATTGTCCATATTTCTTTATTTCCGATGATCATATCTATTATCATAATGTTTCTATAAAGTCTATGGAATATATGAAAAAGGCCTATGGCGAACAGCGTCTGATTAGCAACCCTGGTGATTTACCTTATTATATTTTTAATATTTACTATCGCGATGATGATCATAAAAATAAAATATTCACTGAGTTGGCTGATAAGGTTGTTTTTAATGATCACAAGGGTGGTTCGGCTGATTGTACGACAATAGATTATGATAAGGGACATGGTATCAGCTATCTTTTGGATTATTTCAAGATCAGTAAAGAAGATGCCTATGCCTTTGGAGATGGTTCCAATGATGTGGCCATGTTTAGAGAAGTTGCCAACAAGGTGGCCATGGGTAACGCTGTTGAAGAATTAAAGAAAGAAGCTTCTTTTGTTTCTGGCAATCATGATGAGGGTGGTATCATTAATGCCCTGGCTTATTATGGATTAATTAAGGCGGTAATGTAGAAATGAATAGCTGTGTGATATTTGATACGGATGTTGGTACTGATGATGCAATGGCTTTTTTAGCCTGGAAGCTTGTGCCATTTAAGCCGGATTATATTATTGCTGAACATGGCAATACGACCCTGGATGGAGCTTTTACCAATGCCCGAATTTTAAAGATTCTTTTGGATCTGGATGCCAGAATTGTTAAGGGAGTTGATGTTGATACTTCTTATAAGTCTGAAGATGTCAATGCCTTCCATGGTCCAGATGGGATTGGCAATACCCGTAATCTTCTGATTAAAGAAGCCATAAAAAAATGTGGCAGTAAGGAAAAATATCTTCAGCAGATGGAAGAACATATTGATTTTGATGATTTTAAAGAAAAAATCAGAGACTATGAAGAAATAATTTATATCGCAACCGGGCCTTTGACTAATCTGGTTTCTTTGTTGAAAGATGAAAAACTGATTAAGAAGTTTAAGCATATTTATATCATGGGAGGCGGTATCAATGAGTTTAATAGTGCCAATGATACCGAATTCAATTTTTCCAAGGACCCAGAGAGTGTACATATTATTATAAATAGTGGTTTGGATATCACTTTATTTCCGCTTGATTTGACCAACAGACAGTATCTGACACCAGCTGATATTGATTCATTGTCAAGCATTTCTCCTTATCCGGAATTTGTTGAATTTTTACGTTATAATCTATCCAGCAATCGAAAATACAATCAGATTAATGGTGCTGTTTTGCACGATGTAATGCCGATATTGTATCTCAATCCAGTCTTTAAAAAGATGTTTAAGACCAGAAGGATGTTAATTGCGGTTGATAAGTTTGGCAAGACTTATGTTGATAAAAATGGTAAAAATATCAATGTCGTTGTTTCTTTAAAGAAGAATCTCCTCTTTATTGTTTTGACCTGCGTTTTTAGCGAGCTTTGTTCCCAAATCAATGTTAAGCAATGATAAACTTATAATATGAATAGAGAAGAAATAGAAAATCAATATCATCAACTGACAAGACTTTTGCTGGATAGAAATCTGAAAATTACAACAATGGAAAGTATTACCAGCGGTCAGTTGGCTTCACTTATTGCCGACCTGCCTGGTGCTTCAGCTGTCTTTAATGGTTCTTTTGTAACCTATAGTAATGATACAAAGATTCATCAGGGTGTTAGAAAAGAATGTATTGAAGAATATGGCGTTTATTCCTATGAAACAGCTGTTGAAATGGCTGAAGCCTGCAGAAAAACATATCAGGCTGATATTGGTATTGGTGTAACAGGTTCAATGGCCAATGTTGATCCAAATAACAGTGACAGTGTCGCAGGCGAGGTTTATTTTGCCATCAGTATGGAAGATAAGACAGATTCTTTCTTTCTTAAGCTGCCTGTTAATTTATCAAGAATGGATTGTAAGTACTATATTGCTGAAAACATCGGCAAAGAAATAATCAGGAGGATAACAAATGAATAGGATAATGCAGATAATTGAAGATCACAAGGACAAAAAGTGTTCCTGTGGTATAGTTCATGAGACAGCAATCAAGGATGTTCAGCTGGGCTCTGGTATTGTCAAAGATGTTGGCGAAATATTAAAGAAAAATAATTTTTCCACTAATCTTTTGGTTGTTGCCGACAGGAACACTTTAAAGGCCTCTGAAGGTATCAAGGAAGCTCTTAGAGATTTTAAAGTAACTTATCATATCTATGATGATCTAAGAGTGGCAACAATAGAAGTTGTTGAAGAAATAGAGGCTTTAATTAAGGATAAGGATATTGCCGTTTTATCCGTTGGTACAGGTTCTTTGAATGACCCTTGCCGTTTAGCCTGTGCCCGTCAGAATAAGATGTTTGCGATTTTTGCCACTGCTCCATCAATGGATGGCTTTGCCTCCTATGGTGCACCAATTGTTAAGGGTAGCTTTAAATCTACTTATCCAGCCAAGTCACCAGATGTCATTATTGCCGATACAAAGATCCTGGCAGCTGCACCAGGTGAATTAAAGGCCTCCGGTTTTGGTGATATGGTTGCCAAATATGTGGCTTTAATCGACTGGAAAATATCAAGCCTATTAATCAACGAGTACTGGTGTGATGATGTTGCAGCCATCACCAGAGAAGCAATTGATCAGTTGATGGGCATGGCTGATCGTGTTCAGGTCAATGATGAAGAAACAGCCGGCAGAATATTTGAAGCCCTGCTGATGACCGGCATTGGTATGTCCTATACCAAAACATCACGTCCAGCTTCCGGTTGTGAGCATATGATTGCCCACTTAATGGAATGTAAAGAAATTCAGGATGGTATAGTTCCTGATTTTCATGGCGTTGATGTTGGTGTCTGCACTTTGGAGATGCTGAAATATTATAATGAACTGGCTAAGATTGAAAGTATTGATACAAGACTGGAAAAAGTCGATTGGGATGATGTCTACAAGTGGTTTGGTCCAATGGCTGATGATGTCAAAAAGCTCAATGAACCAACAATTACGGAAAAAGTTGATCCTAAGCTGTTAAAAGAATTATGGCCAGAGATTAGAGAAATCATTAAATCGGTTCCAGATTATGAAACCTGTAAGGAAGCCATGATTAAAGCCGGTTGTAAGATCACAATTGAAGATATTGGTAAAACTCAGAAGTTCTATGATGATTGTCTGAAATATTCACCATTCATGCGTTATCGTCTGACTTTGCTTAGAATGAAAGATATGATAATTAATTAAAAAAAATGACCTCTGGGTCATTTTTTAATCATAAATCGATGGACAGATATCACTTCCAGCCATCAGCAGTAACAACAGGAAAGTTGCCTGACAAGTCAGATAGGCATCTTTGGTTGGGAAGAGTTCTTTTAAAGAATGTACATAAGTTTCAATTTTGGAACCACCACCAACGCAGACTGCCGGTTTTCCTAAACCAATTGGTACATTGGAGTTACAGCAGCCTCCTTTGGTATAAACAGGTTCTTCATTAAAATAACGGATAACTTCCCCAAAGGCTCTAACTAAAGGAGTATCCTTATCCTGCTGGCCAGCGGCCATTTCACATAAAACTTCTGATGTATAGCTTATTTCACCTGGCTTGTTCCATTTACTGTTTTCTTCTTCACAGGCTTCTTTGACATTCTTTTCGATTTCAGCTTCGATTTTCTTTAGGACTTCACCATCATCACTGCGGAAGTTAATGATGAAAGATACTTCATTTGGAATGGCATGAAGGCCTTCAAAAGAACCGCCTTTGACTGATGTTACGGCAAAACAGGACTTAGGGTTTTCAACAGGAACTGTCATATCAGCAATTTTGGCAATAGCTCGGCCCATGGCATGAGGTGCCTGGGCAATTAATGAAAATGCACCAAAGCTGTGACCATCTTTACCATGGAAAGTATATCTTTTGGTTAAAACGCCAGTGGCATTAAAGGTTATAGCTGTAAAATTGGCACCATCAACACTTAAGTCTGCCTTAAAATCCGGGTGGTCCTTAACAAGCTGTTTCATACCACCTAAAGAACCGGCTCCTTCTTCCTGGGCAGTGGCGGCAAAAATCAT
>DCGB01000012.1:0-1157 GCA_002314515.1 Solobacterium sp. UBA1789
CAAATAGTTGACTAGTTCAATGTGACCTTACTGATTTTCTTCATCTAATTGTTGAACAATAGACTCTTCCAGATGCTTCTGATATTCCAAAGCCTTCTTGTTATATTCCTTAGCCATCTTCTTATCACCCTTGTTATCAAACATCTGGGCAAGCATGGCATAATATACGGTCTTCAGTTCATCTGGCATAATAGCCTCATCCTTAAGATATTCATCAAGATACTTATAACCCTTTTCAACATAAGTATCATAGACAATGGCAATATCACGCTTGGCAGCCTTATTATACATATCCTTGGAATAATCATAATATTTCTTTGCCATTTTATGATTATCAATAGAAATATAATAATTAAATGCCTTACAGATGATATCTTCCTTATCCTTAGACTTCATACGGGTATTTTCAAAAGCCGCAAAACATTCATCAATATAACGGCGATTATCCATATGCAAAGCACCAGTTAAACGCATATAAGCACGCTCATAAGCCGAAAAGAAATACTTGGTTAAAGGCTTATTCAAAAGCTTCTCATAATCGTTATAACGGGTTTCTCTTAAACACCTGGTCAAATCATTAGTAGTCTTTTTCTTCAGCAACTTATGACCAATATAAAGAACCAGGAAAATAATGGCGCCAATGACAATACTAATGACGAAATCTTTATTCATGACTTAATACCTCTTTACAACGTTCGCACAAGCCTTCTTCATCAGCAGTATCGGTAATATTCCAGCAGCGTGGACAAACCTTACCCTCAGCCTTAGCGATTGTTACCTCAAGACCATTATAATCTAAATCCTCAACAATTTCATAGTCTACCTTTGAAACAATGAGCCACTGAGCAGCCTTATCATTCAAATACTTACTAACGAGCTCTCTATCCTTCTTGGAAAGCTTCAAAGTAACCTTAGCCTCCAGAGACTTACCGATTGTCTTATCCTGACGAGCCTCCTCCAAAGCCTTAAAGACCAGATCACGACCCGCAAACAATCTTGCAAAAGCATCCTTCAATTCATTTCCATCATCATAGTTACAATCTTCAACAAAGTGTGTATAATGAACTGACTCTAAACCGGTATTCATATAAGACCAGACCTCATATGTCGTGAAAGCCAGAACCGGTGACCACAATTTAACCAGAACATCCAGGCAG
>DCGB01000012.1:1260-1427 GCA_002314515.1 Solobacterium sp. UBA1789
AACTTGATAATTCATTAGTCATGAAATTAGTCATTAAAGTTGTAGCCTCAACATAGTCATATTTACTATAAGCAGCCTTAACAGCCTTATTCATTTCATTCAATAAAACCAGCATATGCTTATCAACATTCTCTAATCTGTCATAAGCCAGCAAATCCTTTTTAGAA
>DCGB01000012.1:1480-4825 GCA_002314515.1 Solobacterium sp. UBA1789
GGAAAGTATTACGAACCTTACGATACTGTTCAGAAACCTGCTTTAAGTTGGAATCACCAATACGCATATCAGCCTTGAAATCAACAGTGGCAGCCCAAAGACGTAAAATATCAGCACCAAATTTGGCAATAACATCCATTGGATTAACAACATTACCAACTGACTTGGACATCTTCTCACCCTTGGAATCGCAGACATAACCATGAGATAAAACAGCCTTATATGGGGCATGACCATTAACAGCGGTAGAAACAATCAAAGAAGAATTGAACCAGCCACGATACTGGTCAGAACCCTCAAAATACAAATCACAAGGATAATTATAACCACGGGCACTCAACTCATTCCAGGAAGAACCGGAATCAAACCAGACATCCATGATATNNTTTGGACTCTTGGCATTCTTATAACCCTCTGGCAAGAGATCCTTAGCCTCTTTTTCAAACCAGACATTAGAACCATATTTTTCAAATAATTCAGCAATATGATCAAAAACATCTTTTTCAATAATTGGCGACTTATCTTCATTATAAATAATAGGAATAGGAACACCCCATAAACGCTGACGGGAAATACACCAGTCCTTACGATCCTTAATCATATTAGAAAGACGGATCTCACCCCATTCATTAAGCCACTCAACATCCTTGATAGCCTTTAAAAGCTGATCCTTAATCTGCTCAATTGAGGCAAACCATTGTACAGTAGCTCTAAAGATAACCGGCTTCTTCAAACGGTCATCATGCGGATAAGAGTGAGTAATCCACTCCATCTTCAATAAATGACCAAGTTCATCCAGCATCTGAACAACAACCTTATTGGCATCAAAGACATGTAAACCAGCCAGTTTTTCACCAGCCTCAGCTGTTAAATTACCCTTTTCATCAACCGGACAGAAAGCACCAAGATTATATTTCTGACCAACATAAAAGTCATCAGCACCATGACCTGGAGCCGTATGAACACAACCAGTACCATCTTCATCAGTAACGTGGTTACCTAAAATGACAATAGACTCTCTTTCAGGATATAAAGGATGATAACAGGTAATCAGTTCCAGTTCAGAACCTCTGAACTCTCTTAAAATGCCCTCATTAGTTAATTCAAATTTTTCCATTAATGAATCAACCAGAGACTTTAAAACAATCAGCTTACCCTTTTCAGTCTTAACCAGAACATAAGTCATATCCGGATGCAAACAGATAGCCAGGTTAGCTGGAATAGTCCAAGGAGTAGTTGTCCAAATGACAAACTTCTCATCACCATTTAATACGCCCTTGCCGTCTTTAACATCAAAAGACACAAAAATAGTTGGATCCTTACGATCAAAATAAACAATCTCGCTATCGGCAATAGCTGTCTCATTATAAGGTGACCAGTAGATAGGTTTTAAACCCTGATAAATCATGCCATCTAAAGCCATCTTGGCAAAAGACCTGACCTGTCGAGCCTCAAATTCCTTATTTAAAGTGATATATGGATGATCATAATCAGCAACCTGACCAAGACGCTTTTCGGTAGACATCTGTGTCTTAATCTGACCATGTGCATATTCCTCACACTTTTCTCTGAATTCCTTAGCCGTAACCTTCTTGCGATCTAAACCCAGTTTCTGAACAGCATTTTCAATTGGCAAACCATGAGTATCCCAGCCTGGAAAATAAGGTGTATAATAACCAGCCATGGCATGTGAACGAATGATAATATCCTTGATAATACGATTCATTGCCGTACCAGCATGTAAGTTACCATTAGCATAAGGAGGACCATCATGTAAAATATAGGCCTCATTGCCCTCGTTTTTAGCCAGAATCTTCTGATAATGATTATCATCTTCCCACTTCTTTAAGATATCCGGTTCCTTAGTTGGTAGATTGCCACGCATTTCAAAATCCGTATTTGGCATGTGTAAAGTATTCTTATAATCCATATTTCCCCCTAAAAAAATAAAAAGGCAGTACAAGGTCGCTAATAAAGCGAGGTACCACCTTAACTTATAACTCTAACTCTTAACGCGAGTAACGGTCGTAACTGAATATCATCACGACAGCTCCTAAGTGATATCTTTATTTAATTTAACACCGTTTTACACCGAACAACGGCTCTCTATAGTCTCCTTAAATAAAGCAGGTCTTATTCTTTGCGAATTTATTCTACCTCATTTGCCAGGCTAATGTCACCACCAACCTGCAAATTTTTTGGTGAACATAAGATAACATTGTCACCAACCTTCTTGATTGAACCATCAACACCATAGATAACTCCCGAAAGGAAGTCAATTAAACGCTGACGATATTCACCAGGCAAACGCTGTAAATTGATACAACATGCCCTCTTTAATTTGATATGATGACCGATTTCTTCACATTCTTCAAATGTACGTGGTTCAAACAAAACAATATTAGTATCTCGAGAAATTTTAGTAGCACCCTGGACCTGTGGCTTTTCATATTGAGACAATGATTCAGCCTCTTCTTCAGTCAGTTCCAACTCATCTTCTTCATCGATTGGCGCAATAAATTCCTTAATCTTATCACCTAATCCCATAAAGTTCTCCTTTTTCTCTTCTATTTTATCACAAAGCTCTATTGGTAATATGCAGAAATAATACCCTCTTTCAACAAAGACTTATAAAAGCCCTCATCATCACAGGATTCACAAACTTCATCCGCAACTTTCTTTAATTCATCCATACCATTACCAACACAATAATTATGACCAACAGCCTCAAATAATCTGATATCATTCATCGCATCACCAAAACCGTAAGTATTTTCTTTCTCAACACAAAGATATTCTCTGGCCTTTAAAACTCCTAAACCCTTATCAACACCCTTAGGAACAATATCAAAATTCTTACTCTTACCCTGATAAGTCAAGGTGAAACGTCCACTCATTTCATTCTTAAAGGCATCCGAATCTTCCTGCTGTTTAAATGTCGCAATAATTAAATGAACATGTTCTGAAATATCATAATTACGAATAGCATCTTCTCTGGCTGACCATCTTCTGGCAAAATTAGCACATTCTTCCATCGTATTATCTGGACATACTACCGCATCCTGACCACAGAGAAAAACAGTACCATGATATTTACGAATGCTATTTAACAAATCATTGATATCATCCTTAGAAAATTCCTTAGAAAAAACAACCTTGCCCTCATATTCAACATAAGCCCCATTAGCCAGGATATAGCCAGATGGATCAAGCTTCAAAACTGAAGACTGCATGATACACTTGGTACGACCAGAAGCCACAAAAACATGATTATTCTTTTTTAAATCATTAAAAGCATGAACAGTATATTCAGAAGGATTAAAAGTTTTACCATGAATATCAATG
>DCGB01000012.1:4849-5070 GCA_002314515.1 Solobacterium sp. UBA1789
ATGATGGTACCATCGACATCTGTGAATATAATCTTTTTCATAATTAAAGAAAGAGTTCAAAAGAACTCTTATTCTACTCCCATTTCTTTTAATTTCTGCTGGTAAACAGTCATTTCCTCATCGTTGGCAAAGATATAATGATTAGGACAAACCTCTCTTAATGAAGGAATTGTTGCGCTATCCTTATATTCTTCTTCGTGATAAGTAATCAGCTGTTTCTG
>DCGB01000012.1:5082-5269 GCA_002314515.1 Solobacterium sp. UBA1789
CTGTTTTTCAATAATTGGATCAGGCATTGGGATAGCCTGGAATAAAGACAATGTATAAGGATGCAAAGGATGAGCAAACAGTTCTTCTGTATCAGCTACCTCAACGATACGACCATTGTGAATAACCGCAATACGATCGGCGAAATAGCGAACAACCGAAAGATCATGGGCAATAAACATATAAGTT
>DCGB01000075.1:0-5459 GCA_002314515.1 Solobacterium sp. UBA1789
ATTTATGGTTCAATTGAAAGATTTATTGGTATCCTTATTGAACACTTCGGTGGTGCTTTCCCATTGTGGCTGGCTCCTGAGCAGGCTGTAATTATTCCGGTTCATCATGAATTGCACAATGATTATGCCAATAAAGTCAAAGAAGAACTTGAAAAAGCTGGTATGCGTGTCAGAGTTGATAACCGTAATGAAAAACTAGGTTATCGTATTCGCGAAGCTCAAATGAAGAAGATTCCAATCAACATCGTTGTCGGTGAAGGCGAAATCAGCGAAAATAAGGTCAATGTTCGTCGTTTCCAGAAAGAAGGCAGTCAATCAATGTCTATTGAAGAACTCGTCAAGATGATGAAAGAGGAAGTTGAAAACAAAACAATATGTTAAAAAAGTTCCTGATATTAAGTCTGGCACTTCTAACACTTTGTGGCTGTCGTCCTATTAACACCAAAGAAGAGGATCAGAATAAGCAATATACTATCTATTCAACAAAAAATATTGCCAACACCTTATTTGTTGATGAATACGATAATACTTTATTATTAAGTTTACTTTCTGATGAAAAACTTAAGGAAGCCTGTATAAATGGTGAAAGTGATCTGGTTATCATGCCATTTAATAAAGCTGTCGAACTATTCAAGGAAAGTAAACAATATCAGATTTTTGCCATTCTATCTTATAAGAATTATTATCTGATTACCAGCCAGGAAAGGTTTGCGGTTGGTACAGCTGCTGCCTATGGTGATAAGCTGATGAAAGGTATCAATTCTTATTTACAGAAAACAGATCTGAAGAATTATACATTTGAATATTTTTTGACATATGATGCTGCGCTAGAGGCTTTTAACAATGGCGAATTTAAAGCAATCGTAAGTGATGATTATTATCTACTGGAAGATGAAAATTATAACGAAATTGCTGATTATGAAGAAATCTATCAGATTAATTCCGATTATGATGGCATTCCTGAATATTGTTTACTGGTAAATAATGAAGTAATCAATAAAAATCAGTCGCAGCTTGTAGAGTTTGCTTCAACCTTAAAGATGCTTATCAATGATAATCTTGATAACAAGGACAGTTTTGTTGAAAAAATCAAAGAATTCGGTTTAAATAATTGTGGCTTTAATAATGCAGATGAAGCAGCATTAGCGCTACAGTATGCAAAGTTATGTTTCGAATATGCCTATAATCAGATTGATAATATGAATTTTATCGTTGACCTTATGGGCTATGAAATTGATGATGCCTTATATGTTCATTAAAGAAAATTAGTGTAAAATTAAATTAAATGGAGGTAGATTTATGTTTTTTAACGAAGTAAAAGGTCGCTTTGGCTTTGGTTGCATGCGTTTACCAATGAATGGCGATAAGGTTAACATGGATGAATTCAACAAAATGGTTGATGCATTCATCGAAGCAGGATTTAACTATTTTGATACTGCTCACGGTTATTTAAAAGGTGAGAGTGAAAAAGCTTTAAAAGCAGGTCTTGTTGACCGTTATCCTCGTGACAAATATCTGATTGCCAATAAGTTATCAACAAATTTCTGGCAGAAAGAAGAAGATATTCGTCCTCTGTTTGAAGAACAGCTGAAACTTGTCGGTGTAGATTATTTTGACTTCTACTTGATGCATTCCATAAAAGCAGATTCTTATGAAAAATATAAGAAAGAAAATGCTTTTAAAGTTATCAAACAGTTAAAAGAAGAAGGCAAGATTAAGCACATGGGCATGTCTTATCATGATAATGCTGAATTACTTGATCGTATCCTTACTGAACAGCCAGATATTGAATTTGTCCAGATTCAGTTCAATTATATTGACTATGAAGATGCTAAAGTTCAGTCAAGATTGTGCTATGAAGTATGTGAAAAACATGGTATACCTAATGCCATTATGGAACCGGTAAAGGGTGGAAAACTGGTAACTCTAACGGAAGAAGCCAGAAAAATATTTGCAGATCTTGGTGACTATTCACCAGCCGGTTATGCCATTAAGTTTGCTCAGCATTTCCCTAATGTTTATATCGTCTTAAGTGGCATGTCTGATTTTGCCCAGATGGAAGATAATTTAAAAACTCAGGCCTTAAACAAGGATTTAAGTGATGCTCAGCTTGATGGCATCAAAAAAGTTGTTGATATTCTGAATTCAATTCCATCTATCCCTTGTACGGGTTGCGAATACTGTGTTGATGGCTGTCCAATGCAGATCAAGATTCCAAAGATTTTTGAATTGTATAATGAATATCTGCGCTTTGGTGCACCTGATAAGGCCCGTTTTGAGCGTATGCAGTCCGGATTGATGGGCGGCCCACTTGGTGAACCAGCTGATTGTATGGAATGCGGTGCCTGTGAAGCTATCTGTCCTCAGCATATTGAAATCAGAAATAATTTAAAGAAATTTGTTGAAATATTTGAGAAATAAAAAAGAAGGAGGCTTAATTGCCTCCTTTAATAATGCTTTGTAGTTTGTTTATTGCTTCTTCGACTGTTAATTCTTCATTTTCAGCAGTCTTACGATCCTTTAGTTCAACAATTCCTTCGCCAGCTTTTTTGCCAACAGTTAAACGATAAGGGATACCAATCAGTTCAGAATCATTGAATTTAATACCTGGTCTATCATCGCGGTTGTCCAGTATTACTTCGATACCTAAATCGTTAAGCTTGTTATAGATTTCTTCTCCCAATTTGACCTGAGTTTCATCTTTGGTGGACATAATTAGAACAATAACCTGATATGGTGCAATATTCAATGGCCATACAATACCCTTATCATCATGATTCTGTTCTACGATTGCTGCCATCGTACGACCCAAACCAATACCATAAGAACCCATCCAGACCAGTTCTTCTTTATTTTCGGCATTGAGATATTTTAAATCTAAAGCTTTGGAATATTTTGTACCCAGTTTAAAAGTATTACCTACTTCAATTCCCTTGGTAAAAGATAAAGCTTTACCACAGATAGGGCAGAGATCGCCCTCTGATACCATGCGGACATCAGCCTTATAGGCATATTCAAAATCACTGTTATTAACATTGATAAGATGGTAGTCACTCTTGTTGGCACCAACGATGTAGTCAGCCATATTTAAGACTTCTTCATCAATGATAATTGGACATTTGACACCAATTGGACCAGCAAAACCAACTTTGGCACCAGTAACTTCTTCAACCATTGAGGCAGGAGCCAATTCCAGACTGTCCATGGCAAAAACCTTTGTTAATTTGGCTTCAGAAACTTCGCGGTCTCCTCTTAACATAACGGCATAAGGTTTTCCGTCAATGGCATAGATTAAAGTTTTGACAAAATCTTTTGCGTCTTTATGCAGGAAATTACATACATCTTCAATAGTTCCACTATCAGGTGTGAAGACTTCTTCAATCTTTAATGAATTATTTCTTTCTTTTTTATATGTATTTACTGACTTGGTTATTTCGGTATTTGAAGCATAGCTGCAGGCATCACAATAGGCTATCTTATCTTCGCCAATAGGGGTTATTGCCTGGAATTCTTCAGATAATAAGCCACCCATGATACCTGTATCAGCTTTGACTATGCGATAGTCAACACCAATTTCATCAAATGATGCCTTATAGGCATTAAACATTTTCTGATAAGAAACATCCATATTCTTTTCGTCCATATCAAAAGAATAGGCATCTTTCATAACGAATTCTTTGACGCGGATTAGACCAAAGCGGGCACGTGGTTCATCGCGATATTTAGTCTGGAACTGATAAAGATTAAATGGCATATTTTTATATGATCTAATCATTGATTTTGCGGCAACCGCAAACAGTTCCTCATGAGTTGGTCCTAAAACAAAATCTTTGGCATTACGGTCTTTGAGTTTAAAAATACTCGGACCAAAGCCAGCTAAACGGCCAGAATCTTCATAATATTCACTGGCAATCAAGGCAGGCATTTTAACTTCCTGAGCTCCGGCTGAATTCATGTGCTTGCGAATAATGTTTTCGATCTTGTTTTGTACTTTTAAACCTAAAGGTAAAAACATGTAGACACCGGCAGAAGTTTTTTTGACATAACCGGCTTTAACTAAGAGATTTCCACTGGCGGAATCTTCGTCTTTGGCATCTTCACGTAAAGTGTAGAAATAAGTATCTTTTAATTTCATACGAACTCCTTTTAACTTATAAATTTTATCACATTTAGTATTGACTTTATTAATTATTATGTTAGAATTTTCTCTAATATATAGAGGTAAATTATGGCAACTTATTTTAAAGATGTTTCACGCACGTTTAATGAATTTCTTATTGTACCTGGTTTATCAGGTCGTGACTGTATTCCGACTAAAGTTAATTTAACAACACCGCTTGTTCGCTTTAAAAAAGGTGAAAAATGTCCGATTGAATTGAAGTTACCAATGATATCGGCAATTATGCAATCAGTTTCCGGTGATCGTTTGGCTATTGCCTTAGCAAAAGAAGGTGGCATGTCCTTTATTTATGGTTCTCAATCTATCGAAGATGAAGCTGCCATGGTTGCAAGAGTAAAGAATCATAAAGCTGGTTTTGTTGTATCCGATTCTAATATCCGTCCTGATGCAACAATTGGTGAGTTATTGGAACTTATTGAAAAAACCGGCCATTCAACAGTTGCTGTAACGAGTGATGGTACTAATCATGGTTATCTTAAGGGTTTGATTACCAGCCGTGACTATCGCAGATCAAAAGTAAAAAAAGATTCCTTAGTATCTGAATACATGACTGAACGTTCTAAACTTGTTTGTGGAACCACGGAAATGGATTTGAAAGACTGCAATGAAATCATCTGGGAACACAAACTGAATACTTTACCAATAGTTGATGAAGATGATCATCTACAATATATGGTATTCCGTAAGGACTATGATTCTCATAAGGAAAATCCTGATGAATTATTAGATGAACACAAACGCTATATGGTTGGCGCTGGTATTAATACCCGTGATTATAAGGAAAGAGTTCCTGCGCTGATTGCAGCTGGTGTCGATGTCTTATGTATTGATTCATCTGAAGGTTTCTCGGAGTTTCAGTCTGACACTATTCACTGGATTAAAGAAACCTATGGTGATAGCGTTAAAGTTGGCGCTGGTAATATTGTTGATGCCGATGGCTTTAATTATCTTGCAGATGCTGGTGCTGATTTTATAAAAATCGGCATCGGTGGTGGTTCTATCTGCATTACTCGTGAAACCAAGGGTATTGGACGCGGCCAGGCTTCTGCTGTTATCGATGTTGCAAAGGCCCGTGATGATTATTATAAAAAGAATGGTGTTTATGTACCAATCTGTTCCGATGGTGGTATCGTCTTCGATCATCACATCACTTTAGCCTTGGCTATGGGCGCTGACTTTGTTATGCTTGGACGTTATTTCTCCCGTTTTGAAGAGTCTCCTACAAATAAAATCAGTTTAAATGGTGCTTATTATAAAGAATACTGGGGTGAAGGTTCTA
>DCGB01000075.1:5540-6914 GCA_002314515.1 Solobacterium sp. UBA1789
GTGTTGATTCCTATGTTCCATATGCCGGATTATTACATGACAATGTAGCGGTAACTGTTTCAAAAATTAAATCAACCATGTGCAACTGCGGATCTTTGAATTTAAAAGAATTCCGTAAGAAAGTACGTCTGACTATTGTTTCCGCAACTTCTATTTCTGAAGGCGGAGCTCATGATGTTATTGTAAAAAACAGCACCGCTAACAATAATTTAGGCTAATTTATCAGTATTGCTGAAATGGATTTTGGCTACTTCTTTCAACTTATCCCTTCCATACTTTGAAATAAATAGGGTAATATCTCTATTTACTTCATCGCCTGCTCCCAAGTGAAAGTTAAAGTTATATTTCTTATTCATTTCATCCATCTTTACTAAAAACGCATACCTGGCTATGACACTGCTTAGTGCAACAGCCGGGTATTTTTCTTCAGCTTTTGTTTCAAAGATGATATTGCGATATATTTCTTTTTCATTATTCAAATATTCAAAATAGAGATAAGGACTGCAAAACTGATCAACATAAGCAGCCTTTGGCAAGGAATAGCCCTTATGAAGAAGATTTATATAAGCCTGATTATGTAATTTAGCTTTAATGGCATTCATGTTGTTTGATTCATGAACTTCGTTATATTTTGAATTATCAAGAATTAATAATGAATATTTAAACTTCTGCATTAAAAGAGGTGCAATTTCTCTGATCTTTTTATCATCAGTTTTTTTGGAATCTGTAACACCAAGTTCCTGCAGATAAGGGTAGTCTTCAACTTCAACAATAGAAGCACAAACGACTACAGGTCCAAAATAATCGCCAGTGCCAACTTCATCTGATCCACATTGGCGAACGATTTTTGTTTCAATAAAATCCGAGGCATAAAAAAGGGCATCTTTTCCCTGAAATACAACCTTGCCACTTTTATAAATGCTGATGGTCAAATCATCATTCTGAATAAATGTATCGATATATTCGTTATTATTGCTTCGAATATCATTCTTGAATGTATCCTTAATTTTTTTAATTTTATCCGTAGATAATTTCATTGAAATATTACTCATATATTAAGTTTAACATACCTTTTATTTTGTCTATTAATCTTCTATAATACAGTTATGACTATAAATTCAGAATTATTTATTTTTATTGATGTTGCGATTTATCTTCTTTTTCTGGTTTCCATGTTTCTGGCATTTAAAGCTGGTCTTTTACTGGAACTGGTTTCCTTTTTCTACACTCTTGTCTGCGTTGGTCTTTCTTGGATTCTGGCACCAATCATGGCTTCTTCATTCAGTCTTATAAGCCTGCCAGCTGAGTATTCACGTTTACATGCAGATACTTTGGCTAATACAATGATATGGTTTGTCATTATTTTTGCAGTAT
>DCGB01000107.1 GCA_002314515.1 Solobacterium sp. UBA1789
CTGATGATGGTGTTATGCCACAGACCAGAGAGGCTGTTGACCATTCAAAGGCAGCTGGTGTTCCAATCATTGTTGCAGTTAATAAAATGGATAAGCCAGGTGCTAATCCCGATAAGATCAAGTCCGCCATGTCTGATATGGGTTTAATGCCAGAAGAATGGGGTGGCGATACGGTTTTTGTTGAATGTTCTGCCAAGACTGGCATGGGTATTCAGAATGTTTTAGAGACTATTCTGGTTGTTGCGGAAGTATCAGATTTGAAGGCTAATCCAAAGAAGCTTGCTACTGGTACAGTTATTGAGGCAAAACTTGATAAAGGAAGAGGTCCAGTGGTAACTTTACTGGTACAAAATGGTACTTTAAAACAGGGTGATTCAATTGTTGTAGGTGCCTGCTATGGTAAGGTCAGAAAAATGACTGATGACCAGGGACGGGAAATTAAAGAAGCCAGACCTTCTACACCGGTTGAAATCATTGGTTTAAATGATGTTCCAATTGCCGGTGATAACTTCAAGGTTTTTGCATCTGATAAGGATGCCAGAGCTATTGCTACCATTAGAGCTAAGCATAAGCAGGAAATGGAGCGTAATGCAACTTCTGCCATGTCTCTTGATGACTTATCTGCTCAGATTGAGGCTGGTGAAATCCAGGAGGTTCCAGTTATTGTTAAGGCCGATGTTCAGGGTACCGCTGAAGCTGTTGCTTCCAGTCTTTCCAAGATTGATGTTGATGGTGTTAAGGTTAATATTATCCGTTCTTCTGCTGGTAGTATTTCTGAATCTGATGTTATTCTAGCTTCTGTTTCAAAGGCTGTTATCTATGGTTTTAATGTTCGCCCGGATGCAAATGTTCGTAAGAAAGCTGCTGAAGAGGGTGTTGATATCCGCTTGCACAACATTATTTATAAGGCAGTAGAAGAAATGGAAGCAGCCATGAAGGGTATGCTGGCACCGGTATATGAGGAAGTCATCATTGGTCAGGCTGAAGTTCGTAAGACCTATAAGGTATCTCGTGTTGGTACTATTGCCGGTTCAATGGTTACCGAAGGCAAGATCGTTAGAGACTGCAATGTTCGCTTAATCAGAGATGGTATAGTCATTTATACAGGCAAGCTCGGTTCTCTACGTCGTTTTGAAAATGATGCCAAGGAAGTAGCTTCTGGCTATGAATGTGGTATGACTATTGAAAACTATAACGATATCAAAGAAGGCGATATCATTGAAGCTTATCAGGATCAGGAGGTTAAAGTCGATTAATGCCATCAAGAACTGATAAACTGGATGCCCTCTTATTAAGAGAAATCTCTTCAATCATTCAATTTGATTTAAATGATCCTAAAATTGGTTTTGCAACTGTTTCAGAGGTCAGTGTTTCACCAGATCTCAATTATGCCAAGGTCTATGTTTCTTTTTTAGGCAAGGGTTATCAGAAAAGAGATGGTTTGGATGCTTTAAGAAGATCTAAGGGCTATATAAAAACGGAATTATCGCGAAGATTAAAACTTCGGAAAATTCCGGATCTGACTTTCATTGTTGATGATAGTCTGGATAAGGCTGCTCATATAGAGGAGTTAATCAATAAGACAAAAACAGCTTAGGTGAACTTGTAATATTAAAGTAGACAATTAAAAAGTCTACTTTTTCTTTTATCATTAATCTAAAGGAGGAAATACTATGACTATAGGAAGACCAAAAGGTGGTAAGAATAGAAAATATACTTACGAATTTAAATTGACTGCAATGAAAGATTATTTTGACAATTTTCTATCAAAACCAGAAGTAATGAGAAAGTACTCGATATCATCGGGAACATTCGATGTTTGGAAGAAGAACTATCAAGACGGATGTTTGGAAACAGGAAGATTCCATAAAAGAGGTAATAAATTCTCGGCTCTTCACTCTTCAAAACATCTAACCAATGAGCAGCGTTTAGAACTAGAGAACCTAAAACTAAGAATAGAGAACGAACGATTAAAAAAAGGATACCTGGTAAAAGGGGGTGGTGCAAACAAGGAATACGTTTCTATCTTAGATGTGAATACCAAATCATCAAAGAATTAAGTAAAGATTATAGTGTAAGTTTCTTATGTCGTTATATGTCTATTAATAGATCAGGCTATTATAAGTGGCTACATAGAGATATAAATCAATACGAAAGAGATAGATTAGAATTGGCTGAACTTATAAAGGCAAAGCACGAAGATAAACCATCATATGGATATCACGCATTAGCTAAGTCAATAAGAGATGATATTGGCTGGGCATTCAGCGATAATCTCTGTCATAAAGTGTGTAAATACTTAGGAATCAAATCAAAGATAAAACACTACAAATGGAAGAAATCAGGTGACGAGCACGTAGTATACGAAAACAAGATATGGAATAATTGGAACACCATTAAGCCTCTAGAAAAGATAGTATCTGATATGACGGTATTAGCCCACAGAGGAAAACTGTATGAGTGGACATTCTTCTTAGACGTCTACAATAATTCAATCATTACATGGGATATATCAAGCAAACATGGTGATGTTAAGCCATATTTCAAATGTCGAGATGATTTACTTAAACTGATTAAAAAAGAAGAGATAAATGAGCCGGTTTATTTCCACACAGACCAAGGCACAATTTACTCTTCAATAAGCTTTAACCAAGCTTTACTTAATAATAACATTATTCGTTCTATGTCTCGAGCTGGAACACCAACTGATAATCCAGTTATAGAATCCATGAACGGCTGGATTAAAGCCCAGATCAAGTGTGACTATAACATCAATGAATATGATTCTATATATGATTTCATTAAAGAATACGTACATTACTATAACTATGAAAGACCTATGTATAAATTAAATTATAAAAGCCCTGCAGAGTA
>DCGB01000105.1:0-930 GCA_002314515.1 Solobacterium sp. UBA1789
TCTTCCAAAGCACTTAGTTCGCCCGCCTTTTTCTTTGACATAGCACGACGCAGAAGATCAGCCTTGGCATAAGAAAAACCAGCCATCTTACGGGCAATTGTCATAATCTGTTCCTGATAGACAATAATACCATAGGTTTCTTTCAAAATGGGTTCCAGGTCTTTATGCAGATACTTTATCTTTTCTGGATGTGCCTTGTTTTCCAGAAATAAAGGAATATTTTCCATTGGGCCCGGTCTAAATAAGGCAATCGTTAAAGCCACTTCTTCAAAAGAAGCAGGATGCAACCTTCTAATCAGATTCATCATACCTGAAGACTCTAGCTGGAAAACACCCAGAGTATTTACTCTGCAGATCAGATCAAAGGTCTTCCTATCATCCAAAGGGATAGTGTTGATATTAAAATCAACATCTTTATTGATATCTTCGACTATTTCAGCAATAATACCCAGATTCCGCAAACCCAGAAAATCCATTTTGATCAAACCAAGTTCTTCCAGATGTTCCATCGTATATTGGGTAGAATAGATATCATTTTCAATAGAAATCAAAGGGACAACCTCGCTTAAAGGTTTCAAAGACATGACAATACCAGCAGCATGTGTTGATTCATGACGTGGTAATCCCTCAAGTTTAAGAGAAATATTATAAAGATCACGATATCTTTTCTGCGATTCGATTTTCTGCCTGAATAAGGACGAAGTCTCGTAAGTGGCTTTCAAGGTCACATTAGGTCCAGCTGGAATCAGTTTACAGACGCTATCCAGTTCAGCTGTTGAATAATTCAGGACACGTCCAACATCTCTTAAAACCTGGCGGGCTTTTAAAGTACCATAAGTTATGATATGAGCTACATGATCAATGCCATAACGCTCCTTAACATATTCAACAACCTCATCACGACGATCATCAGGAAAATCCGTATCAATA
>DCGB01000105.1:1009-1750 GCA_002314515.1 Solobacterium sp. UBA1789
AAATATCCGTAATTCCCAGACAATAAGAAACCAGGGAACCAGCAGCCGAACCTCGGCCTGGACCAACCACAATACCCCTTTTCTTGGCAAAAAGAATGAAATCATAGACAATTAAAAAATAATCACTGAAATTCATATCCATGATAACCTTAAGTTCATAATCAAGCCTATCGCTATATTCCTTATTTATCCGACCTCTTAGTCTTCTTTTTAAACCTTCTTTACAAAGACCTTGAAGATAAATGTTCTTATCAACATTGTTTTTTGGCTGATATTTTGGCAAAGAAGTCTGATAGTTTAATTGAACATCACACAAATCAGCCAGCTTATCAGTATTCAGACAATCTTCAGTCCTATATAATGAATGAATAGTCTCCTGATTGCGCAGGAAACGCCCTTCATAGAGCTTGTTGTTTGCATCGTTAATTAATTTCTTTTCACCGATACAGCGAAGAACATTATATTCATTGACATCTTCTTCATCAGTATAATAACAGCGGCTTAAGGCCAGAGTTTTTATATTGTGCTGATCAAGTATCGTCCTGATATTTTCATCATTCTGCTTATTATAGGCAATATCATGGTCACATAAGGCAACATAATAAGTTCCAAAGACATTTTTCATGCGCTCCAGACAGTTTTCAATATCCAGTCCTTTTCCCATGGTGTAGGTCAAAGGCATATCGTCAGAAAAAAGAATGAGAAAATTGTCATCACGACATTTATTTAAATCTTCTATAC
>DCGB01000105.1:1920-4546 GCA_002314515.1 Solobacterium sp. UBA1789
TTTTTCACAGGCTTTTTTAAAACTCATAGCACCAGCTAAAACATTGCGGTCAACAAGTGCAACATTTTCATAAGCATATTCCTTGCAGCGGGCTAAGGTTTTATTAAAATCACACATTCCCTCCAATAGAGAATAGGCACTACGGATAAATAACTGCGTTTTCATTAGTCAAATAGGTATTCTTTATAGACTTTTCCTTCAAGATTTTTCCAGTAAAGACCCTTATCGTCAATAATCAGATAAGAATTTGGGGTATCAGATTTTGGCATCGAAACAGAACCAGGATTGATATATGTATAATTATCGTGTTTGTTGATAATTGAAACATGGGTATGGCCGTGCAAGAGGAAGTCGCCCTTATTTAATGGCGGTAACTTTTCTTCGTTATATAAATGACCATGAGTAACAAAAAAGCTACGTCCATTGATATATAACAAAAGTTCATCAGCCATCATCGGAAAATCCAGCATGACCTGGTCAATATCACAATCGCAATTGCCACGAACGCCGATAATTTTACTGGCATATTCATTTAATAAAGCAGCAACCTTTCGGGTATCATAGCCCTCAGGTAAATCATTTCGGGGACCATGATATAAAATATCGCCAAGTAAAATCAGTTTATCAGCCTTCTCGTTTTTGAATGCATTTAGCATTTTCTCACAATAATAGGCAGAGCCATGAATATCAGATGCGATAAATAATTTCATATCAATGTCCTCTTTTCATAAATATTATAACAAAATTAAAAACCTCTTTAGTCTAACTAAAGAGGTTTGTCTAAACTGAACTTAATTAATTAGTCAGTGATGATAACACGATAAGTGTTAGGAACGATTGACTTCTCAAAAGCAGCCTGTGCATCTTCGAACTTGTAGCAGCTGTCAGTTAAGCTTTCAACGTCTAATAAACCAGTAGCGATCATTCTAACAGCAGTGAACTGTTCAGCTGGAGTGCCGCCCATTGTACCAATGATAGAAATCTGGTCGTTATGAATTGTGCCCATAGAAAGAGGTAATGGTGTATCAGGCCACTGAGAAGAGTAGCAAATGATACGGCCATAAGGACGCTTTAATAATGCGAATGCCTGATCCCAAACTGCATGTAAAGCAGTAGTGTTAATAACAACATCAGCACCATTGTTTGGAGTCTTGTCCTTAATGAATTCAACTGGGTCTGTTTCAACTGGGTTAACAGTGTAGTCAGCACCTAACTTAGTAGCTAAAGCACGTCTGTTAGGATCAACTTCTGATACAACAACAACAGCACCACGTCTCTTAGCATACTGGCAATGTAATAAGCCCATGATACCAGCACCGATAATAACAACTAATTCACCCATCTGGATGTTAGCGCGGTTGATTGAATGTAAAACTTCAGAAGCAGGAGAAGCTAAACATAACTTAGCATAAGAAACATCTTCAGCAACAGCGATACATGCTGTATCTTTCTTAACAATATATCTACGCATTGTACCCTGAATATAGTTATTATAGCCATCAGGTCCAACTTTTGCAGGCATAGTTCTCTTGCCATCAGCAGGGATTGGTTCTGCGCCGCAGAATACACGATCACCAACTTTAATTCTTGTAACTTCACTACCTACTGCAACTACTTCACCGGCACATTCATGACCACCAACAGCTGGGAAATCACACTTTTTGATACCTTTGAAAGCTCTCTGTTCCTGTGTACAGATAGCGTTACCCATAGTCTTAACCAAAACATCATGAGAACCTAATTCAGGTGTTGGCACGTCTCTAATTTCAACATGGTTGAGTTCTGTAAGGACGATTGCCTGGTTTTTGAATTCCATATAAATTTTTCCTCCATTTAACAAAAACTATTCTTATTTTATCACAAAAGAATATTCAATGTATTCCATAAAATACGACAAAGTAAACAAAAAACGGACATGAAAATCAATGAATAAAATAGCTCAATACCAGCATAATAAGGTAAAATATCTTATTAGATATAAGTGATTATATGTTTAACATCATAGCAACTATGGAGTTATTCAAAGCTTTGTCATCGTGTTGTAATATGATAATGGAATAATATAAATAAAGGAGGAAATATCCGATGAGCCAAAACAAAAAATTAAATAAAGAAGAATTGGAAAAAGTAAATGGTGGCGGCTGGTTAAGCAATATTTTGTCTAAAACAAAATCTACAAATGAAACATCTTCTACAAATATCGTTAACAGCAATACAGAACAAGTCGGCACAAACGACACTATTATTGATGATAATTTCAAATAATTAATAAGCAATAACCTGTGCAGGCATTGATGACCTGTGTTTAAATAAAAGTATTGATTATGAAAAACGAAGAAAGAATTGAACATGATTTAGAAATCATGGAAGTAGTTGAAAAAAACCTTGACAGTCAGAAACATGATGCAGTTTTTTGTCTGATTATTATCATGTTTTTAAGCAATATCTGGGTAGGTTTTGTTGCCTTATGGGAATATCTTGGTCAACCCATTAGCCATGAGGCATTAACCTTAACTGTTGAAATTTTTTCTGTTATTGTCCTGATTGCTGTATTAAGGAATACAAAAATAAAACTGCTGGACTTTGGCTTACGGATCAATAATCTGAAAGAAACGCTGATCAGGGC
>DCGB01000130.1:0-4034 GCA_002314515.1 Solobacterium sp. UBA1789
CATTTCAATAATATCAATATATGAACCATTTATAATCTTCAGGTATAGCTTATACTCGCCCTTAAGATCTTTGATATCTGTTGAAGCATTAAAACAGATTCCATCAAGCTTATAGGACGAATTTAAAGCCTTACGATAATCAATTGGACAGGAGCTTGCCTCAACATTCATTTTAATGACATTATCCTTATCAGCTACTAAATATGCTTCAAAAGTAACGTCATCTTTAAAATCAACATAATAAATCAGGGCATGGGCTTTGATATTTAAAATAAGCTCATCATTGATTTCAATTGAATCAAAAGAGAATAACGATTGACGGGTACTAGGTTTATTGATCTGGGAATAGTCAAAACCATTAGACATAGCATCCAGACACAGTCTGTAGTTATGTAATTCATCTGTTGATAATACATAAGAGCCATTAACCAGGTAAGCATATGCTGAATTGGAAGAAGACAATTCGCAGACAGCTTCCTTATCACCATTGACAATATGCAGACTCAAACGATAATTACCCTCTTTAATTTCGCTGACATCCAGATTAAGTTCATAAGTTGAATAACTGTAATCATAGCCATCATTTAATGAGAAACCATTAGACGATAAGGTTTCACAAAGATATGAATAAACAAGATTATCATTATAATCGTAGAATTCAATGTAATACTTGATGTTGTCTTTATCTTTGAAATCATATTTCTTAAACAAACCAATACCATTAACCTTTAAGATATTGTCTACAAGAGAAACCTTGCGAACAGAAACAAAAGGAACTATTTCTTCTTCGACTGGTTCTTCATATTGATAGTTTATTGAAATTAAATTTTTAGTTTTTACCTGAACCTGTGATCTATCAAAATCATATTTTACAAGTCCATCTACATGATTGCTGTTTTTGGCAATTATCTTGCCATTAGAATCAATACCATTAGTAAACTGTATTGTCGCATAATCTTCTTTAATATCATTGACAATAACCATAAAATTCAATTGATAATCATTGCCATAATTGGAATTATAAACAACCTCATCATCATAATAGATATCCGTATCATCATCTAAAACAGCTAAATCATAAGAATTTAAATCCTTAAAACCTGTATATTTATCAATTTTATAAGCAATACCGGCAATCTTCATACCCCAATATGGATCAGAAGCATATTTGACATTAAAACCAGAACCCTTATTACCTAAAGAAGAAGAAAAGAACTTACTGGATTCAATATCCATATACCAGCGCAAATTATGACCCATATGTTCAGAAACACAATGTTCAACTGAGTTATAGGAATATGCCGAAGATGGAGAAGCATCATATGCTGCATAACCAAAAAGATTATAGCGATTAAGCGCAAAAGAAGAAGTACCATAAGCAGCCTCATGACAAGCCATGGCATAAACCAGTAAAGCATTAACGCCATATTTATCCTGACTCTCAATAAATGCCGAACCCTTATTTTTCAAAACAGACTTGGTATCATTACCCTTGGTTTTTATTAAATAAGCATCAAATTGTGAAGCTTCAATATTAGTCTTACTTCTAAGAGGCAGATATTGATAATAATTGTAATATGTACCGGCAAATTCTTTTAAAGAAGCATCCTTATAGAAATTATAGCCATCAGCTGAGTAATATTTCTTTCCCTCTTCCATAAAATCAGCAGCAGGACCATATGTAAAGGAAGCTGAATAAGGCTGATAATCAGAAGATGAAGAATAGGCGCGATAATAGTTAAAAACAATTTCCAGATTCTTATCTTTTTTAACAATTGAATAATATGAATATTTGCAGATGACTTTAAATGCCGCTTCGTTATCAGCTGTAGTATCATTGCCACCCAGATATAAAGGAATGCCCTTTTCAATATATTTGCTTGGAACCAGATCAACATTTTCCAGATCAGTAAAACCAGAAAAGCCATTAAGAACAACTTCTACAATACCCATACCGGCGTATTTTTCGCCCGTCAGATACCTTTCGGTATCAACATAAGTCATCTCATAATGATTGGAAACATAGGTTGTTTTATAAGATGAACCTTTTGAAGGAACCTTTGAATATAAGTCCATGATTGAAGAACCACTACGGGCTGGATAAGAATAGGCAAGACCGGAATTCATTGCAATAATTTTCGATGGCGAGTAAGAAGCATAGTGTCTAACAACATAATCATCGTTTTCTTTCATCTTCTTTTTTGCAGATGCAAAATCTGAATGGCAACTTATTTTCTTAAAACTGCCATCATCTTCAATGTGATCAACTTCATATTCAAGACCGCAGGCATAAGAATATCCATATTCATCGGCTACTACTTTGTATACAGGATGCGAAAAAATGCCAATCAGTGGCAATAATATCGCAACCAGCAAAATAATAAGACCTAACTTTTTCATTCTTTAACAATTAACTCCAGCCATGAATCATTATTTGAAAATTTAATTCTTACAACACCCGCAAAATCCCTGCCATTATCATTGAAAACCTCAAAGAATAAGGCAGCCTTCTGACCCTTAACCAGTCTTTCACCAATGATATTAGATATTTTATATGATGAATAAGATGTATCCAAAGCCTTAAATACTTCACCACTGCTCTTTTGTATGTATTCAGCATCCTCAATCAATAAATCCTGGTCAGCCTCCTTAACTTCAATTTCAAAGGTAAAAATTGAAACCTGATCAGGATATTCATATTCTTCGCCATCATATGTCATCATTGTTGAAACAAAGGCATCCGAAATAAACAAGTCATAATTATCACCTTTTACATCAGAATCAGTTGTTGGCTTTTCATTGGAAATTACTTCTTTATTGTTATCTAGATTAATGACAAAAATAGTATCCGAAGCCTTATTTATCTTTAACTCGCCACCATCCTTGTTAAAAGGAATCAGAAGTTCAAAATTACCACTATTGTTATCACTGCGGACAACATATGTATTATTAATGAAAGATACCTTATATTCAGAAGCCAATAAACGATCATAATAATTACTATCGCCTAAGGAAATGCCTTCATCAGTCTTGTATTCAGTTAAATTGATATTAAAAGCCTTATCACTTGTTATATTGATATTGGCAATAACAAAATTAAAATCAAAACCTTCCAGATAATAGACCTTATAATCTTCAAGCTTAATTGTCAGCTGATTATTAGCTGGTTTAACATCTGCGTCATCTTTTTCGATAAATAGCTTATATCCTAAAAAAAAGCAGCCAAAAATCAATGCACAAAAAACAATTAATACAAGTATCAGTCTAAAAGGTTTAATCTTTCTTTTTTTACTTCTTGCCATTATTTTTTTCCTTGCGACTGTAAAGTCTCTTCCGCTTCTATCAATTGTGAAAAACGGGCAATAGGAACAATAGCCGCCATCGGCTCATTGTTTTTTACAATAATTCGAATATCATCTGGACCTAAATCAGATATGATTTTTGAAGCTTTCCCCTGATTAAGAAAAGAAATAGGTATCAGAGAATTCAACATATGCGATAAGTTTGACTTATTATTCATCATGAAAAGTATATCATATATTGATATATTTATCAATAAATTTAACGATATATTTATCTATATTTATTTGATACCATCGGGATTGTTTTTGTCAAAATTATAGGAATCAGCACACATTTTTTCAATATCATACTGAGTTTTAAAACCTAATAATTTTTCTGCCTTAGTGATATCGGCATAGCTTGTAGCTATATCACCAGGACGACGCGGAACGATTTCGTATGGAAGATCATGACCTACAGCTTTTTCATAAGCCTTTAAAACTTCCAATACACTATAACCCTTACCAGAACCGACATTGAATAATTCAACACCAGTGTGTTTATCCGCATATTCTACAGCCTTAACATGAGCTTTGGCCAAATCAACAACATGGATATAATCACGAACGCCTGTACCATCTTTAGTATCGTAGTCATCGCCATAAACGCTTAAATGATGCAGTTTTCCGGTAGCAACTCTGGCAATATACGGAACAAGATTATTAGGAATACCATTAGGAACTTCACCAATC
>DCGB01000130.1:4065-6655 GCA_002314515.1 Solobacterium sp. UBA1789
GAGCACCAATAGGATTAAAATAACGTAAAATAACAGCTGAAAAATCCTGGTCGGAAACAGCAATATCATTGATTATCATTTCGTTCATCAGCTTTGTTGTGCCATAGGCATTAGTTGTTGTACCTCTGCCATATTCTTCTTTAAATGGCACTGCAAAAGAATCTCCATATACAGTAGCGCTGGAAGAAAAAACCAGTTTATTAACCTTAAATTCCTTCATCAATGAATAAAGAATAACTGAAGCAGCAATATTGTTGCGATAATAAGTCAAAGGAATCTTAACTGATTCACCAACAGCCTTGTAACCGGCAAAATGAATTACCGCATCAAATTTATGAGCGGAAAACACCTTTCTTAATTCATTTTCATCAAAAATATCAACTTCATAGAATAAGGGTTTAACACCACAAATCTTTTCAATACGATCAACAACCTTCGGGCTAGAATTATATAAATTATCTACAATTACACATTCATGTCCTGAATTAAGCAATTCTACTACGGTATGGGATCCAATAAAACCAGNNTGTGTGACCCAATGTAACCTGTTCCGCCTGTAACTAAAATTTTCATAAAACCTCCTTAAATACCAATTAACGAAAAAACACCACCGGAAGCCAAGCCCATGATAATACCAGCCAATATAACGCCACCCATGATGGCAATAACTGACTTTTTAAAATCCATATTCAAAATACTGGCTGCCAGAGTTCCCGTCCAGGCGCCAGTACCTGGTAAAGGAATGCCAACAAAAAGAAACAAAGCCCAATATAAACCCTTTCCGGCCTTTTCCATTAGCTTTTGGCCACCCTTTTCACCCTTCTGCAGACAGAAAGTAAATAACTTACCAATTATTTTTTTATCCTTTCCCCATTCAAGAACCTTGCGGGCAAAAAAGAAAATAAAAGGAACTGGCAGCATATTACCAACAATCGCAACCAGATAAGACAAAAACAAAGGCAAATGAAAACCAATCGCATAAGGAATAGCTCCTCTAAGTTCAATCAAAGGAACCATAGAAATCAGAAAAACAATCAAATAATTAACTAACATCTTTTACCTCTAAAACAGCTTAATCACATCTTTAAATGTTACGATTATCATTAGTCCAAGAAGAATAATAACAGAAGCTGTCATAATGATATTTTCAAATTTTTTGTTGATCGAATGCCCAGTAATAACTTCAATTATTGTAATTAATACCCTTCCGCCATCCATAACCGGTAATGGTAAGGCATTAAAAATACCAACATTCAATGATAATAATGCTACTAAAGAAAAATAAGATGTTGCACCATAACTGACAGCCTGAGAAGTAACATTATAGATACCGACAGGACCTGATACATTATCTAAACCAACACCTCGCAATAAACCAGCTAAGGTCATAAAAGTCAAACGCATCATCATCCAAAGATAGGACGCAGAATAAGACCAGCAGTTTAGCAGATTTACTTCTTCTATCTGATATTCTCCAGATACTATACCAATCAGATAACGATCTTCCGCCTGATCATATTGTGGCAATAAAGAAAATGACAATTCTTCATTATCTCTATTGACATAAACAGTAATTTCTCCACCCTCATAGGCAGCCATAAAACTGGAAATTTCCGAAAAAGATGAAGGCTTAAATGAATATCCGTTTTCAAAAACAATTTCCTTTATTTCATCTCCTGCTCTTAGTCCTGCTTTTTGAGCCGGAAGGCCAGCATTTACTTCGCTAATAACTGTATTATCTACAACCGAAGTGTAACCGTAGGACAAGAATATTACAGCGATAATAACTAAAGCCAGAATAAAATTCATCAAAATTCCCGCCAGCATAACAATAATTCTCTTTAATGGATGAATACCCGGAAGTGTTCTTTCAAATGGAACTTCAACATCAACCTTTGTTTCAAGCTGATTGTCATTATCACCAGCCATCGCAACAAAACCGCCAATAGGAAGAGCTCTAAGTGATAAAGTCGTTTCCTTGAATTTGTGACTATAGACCAAGGGGCCCATGCCAATAGAAAATTCGTGACAATATACGCCAAACAATTTGGCAAAAATAAAGTGACCAAATTCGTGGATGGTCACGATTCCGCATAATAAGAATACGAATAATAAAATATTAACCATGTCTAAATTATAACAAATGGCCAAAAGAAAAACTCATATTCCTATGAGTTTGCCCACAAATCATCAACATACTTCTTGGCCCACTTATTAGATTCAATTAGCTGATCAACTGTTGGATTTTTAATAAATGTTGCGCTTTTTAGAGTTGTGATAATAAATTTTTCTATATCCATGAACTTAATACGTTTATGAATAAACAGATCAACAGCCTCATCGTTGGCGCCAATCAGGATAGCGCCGAAGTTGCCGCCAAAACGACCGATATCCTTTGCCAGTTTTACCAAAGGATAGCGATGATAATCCATTTTCTTGAAATTGAGACTACTTACGCTTTCCAGATCCAAATATGAAGTCATATCATCATTAAGATGTTCAGGATAAAGTAAAGCATACTTAATAGGTAAACGCATATCTGCAGAACCCATTTGAGCAATAATAGAACCATCATTATATTCAACCATAG
>DCGB01000102.1 GCA_002314515.1 Solobacterium sp. UBA1789
ATTCTGGAAAGTACGGGCAATACCAGCTTTATTAACTTCAATAGTAGATAATTTGGTTATATCCTTACCATTGAGATAAATAGCGCCTCTGCTGGGCTCATATACCTTAGTAAGTAAATTGAAGACAGTAGTCTTGCCGGCACCATTTGGACCAATTAAACCAACGATTTCACCACTATTAACCTCTAAATCAAGATTATTAACAGCAGTCAGGCCACCAAAGTCAATGCCTAAGTTTTTTGTGCTTAATATATTAGTCATTGGCAGCTCCTTTCTTGAATAATTTATTCCTAAAATTAGTGAACACCTGTTTAATAGCCTTATTATTAGAAATAATCATGATCAAAATAAGAACCAGTGCATAGATAATCATGCGGTAATCCTGAATACTTCTCAACAATTCCGGTAACAACATAAGAATAATCGTTGAAATGATTGTTCCTGTCATATTTCCCAATCCACCCAAAACAACATAAACAAGAATCATGATTGATAAGTTAAAGTCAAATTTTGTTGGCATCAGACTGGAAAAACTCATAGTATAAATAACACCAGCAGCACCACCAAGAATTGCTGAAACAACAAAAGCCATCAATTTATATTTGGAAGTATCAATGCCGACGGACAGGGCAACGATTTTGTTATCACGAGTTGCCATAATTGCCCTACCCTGTTTTGATTCCAGAATGTTATAAATCACAAGTAAACTGATAAACAACAGAACAAAGGCAATATTTAAAGTCGACAAACGCAAATTGCCAGACAGTCCACTTGGACCATTAATAATCATTTTGCCATCTTTTAAGAGATTTGTATGATCCTCAACCAGACTTATATGCAAACCTAGAGAATCAATACCGACATAGAGGTTGGAAATCAGCGATTTAACAATCTGACCAAAGGCTAAAGTTACGATAGCCAGATAATCACCTTGCAGCTTTAAAACTGGAATAGATACGATTAATCCGAATATACCCGCAAATATTGAACCACCCAGGATGGCAATAATCATAACAAGCAGATTATTATCAATAAAACGGGAACAGTAGGCAACAATAACCGCTCCAGTAAAACCGCCAACCGACATAAAACCAGCCTGACCCAATGATAAATCACCAAGAATACCAACAGTTAAATTCAAAGCTAAGGCAGCAATAATATAAGAAATAAGTGGAATTAACAGGTTCTTTATCAAAGACGAAATATTGCCAGTACTGATTAAGATATTGACTAAAACAAAAAGAAAAACTACCAGCAATAAAGAGGTATATTTTGATTTTTTGTTTTTGAAAATATTAAAAATCTTATTTATCATAATTACACCTTCTCTATCGTCTTTTTACCTAAGATACCTGTAGGCTTAATTAATAAAACCAGAATCAGAATGCTGAATACTACAGCATCAGATAATTGAGTTGAAATATAAGCTTTTGATAAAATTTCAATGATACCCAGTAATAAACCACCAATAAAAGCTCCAGGAATAGAACCAATGCCACCAAATACAGCCGCCGTAAAGGCCTTAATACCTGGCATTGAACCCAAAGTTGGTGAAATACTTGGATATGCACTACAAAGCAGAATTGATGCAACTGCAGCTAATGCCGAACCAATGGCAAATGTAATTGAAATAGTATTATTGACATTGATGCCCATTAACAAAGCAGCTCCCTTGTCTTCAGCACATGCACGCATTGCAGAACCTGTTTTGGTATTATTGACAAACCACTGTAAAACAACAGTGATGATTATGCAAACTATAATAGTTAATATTGTTAAATAAGGAATATTAACATCTGAAAAGCTAAACGAACCATTAGTAAAACTGGTTGGAAACATTTTTGAAGATGTGCCCCAGAACAACTGGGCACTATTCTGTAAAAGATAAGAAACACCGATTGCAGTAATTAAGACTGATAAAGAAGAAGCGCTACGTAAAGGCTTATATGCCAGTCTTTCAACAATAATACCTAATAAGGCGCACACGAGCATTGTGATGAGGATGCTTAAATAAAAATTGACTCCATAGCTAACTAATAAAAAATACGCAGTGTATGCGCCAACCATAATTACATCGCCATGAGCAAAATTTAACATTTTTGCAATGCCATATACCATGGTATAGCCCAAGGCAATAATGGCATAGACACTACCAAGACTTAGTCCATTAATTAAATATAATATAAAATCCATCACAACCACCTTATCAAGAAGAGGCTGCCATAGTTTTATGGCAACCTCTTAATTATAGAATTAATCAGCAGAAACGTAAACACCGTTCTGAATTACAACAGCCATTGGAGACTTGGAAACTTCACCACTAGCAGCCCATGTAACACCTGAACCAGTTAAGCCAGAGAATGTCATAGAAGTAATAACAGGTCTGATTGCATCAGCAATATCAGATGCACTCATATCACCAGTAACCTTAGCTTCTTTGCAGGCATTATAGAGAACGTAAACTGCATCATAAGCATCAGCAGCAAACTGCATTGGAACTTCAGCATATAATTCGTTGTATTTATTAACGAAAGAAACAGTCAGATCATCAGTTGCATCAGCAGCAAACGGAGTTAAGAGATAAACGCCTTCAGCTAAGCTTGTATCAAAGTTTTCAACGCCTAAGATACCGTCCATACCATCAACACCGAACCATACAGGTTTGTAATCGCCAGCCTGAGTAAGAATTAATGAAGCCTCATCGTAATAAATAGGTAAGAAGACAACTTCAGCACCAGCATCCTGAACCTTCTTCAACTGAACTGAATAATCTTTTTCATCAGTGAAAGCCTGAGTTTCAACAACATTCATGCCAAGTTCAGCAGCTCTATCAGCAAATGTCTGGTAAATACCCTTTGAGTAATCAACAGAAGACTGATAAATAACAGCAACCTTAGCACCTGGGAACTTAGTGTTGATATAATCAGCAGAAGCGATACCCTGGTTAGAATCTTTGAAGCACATCTGGAAGATATTTTCGCCATATGTAGCGATATCATCACGTGAACCAGATGGAGTAATAGCAACGATATTTTCTTCCTGAGTTAATGGAGCAACTTCAGCACAAGGAGCAGATGTTACACAAAGCAGAGAAACCTGCATGCCATCATCCAATAACTTATAGAAAGCATTTCTTGCCTGTTCAGGATCATGAGCATCATCCTGGAAATCCAATTTGAAGTATTCAGTACCTTCTTTTTCATTGATTTCAGCAACAGCAATTTCAGCGCCGCGCTTAACAGCCTCACCATATAGTGCAGCAGGTCCAGTCAACGGTCCAGAACCACCAACAACGATTGGAGTTGCAGCAGCAGTATCACTACCACCATCATCAGCAGTTTCACCACCACCGCTACAAGCTACTAATGAGAAGACACACAGAACAGAAAGTAACACCAGTAATAATTTTTTCATAAACTATCCTTTCCTAAAATTAAAATAAAAGGTGAACTCAATAGCCTTAGTCCACCTTTAATTTCCTTAAATAAAATGTTATCAGCTATTGAATATATTAAAATTGACTACATAAAACTAGTAGTCGAATAATAATAATGCTAATAATCATGATAGCTGACATTGCAAAGAAAGAATTATTCATCATATAAGTCATAAGTAATTCCTCCCTTCCACGCTTTGATAATAACACTATGAAAATATAAATGCAATACTTTTTTGATAATTTTTACATTAATTTATGAAAATATTTTCAATAAAAAAGAATCACAGCTGTGATTCTATATAATTTCTTAAAATTTCAATGTTTAGCTTCTTTTCAGCAGAAACAAAGATCATCTGTTTATCATCAATTTCCAGTTGCTTAAACAATAGTCTTTTGGCATTAAATAACTGATTATTAGATAATTTATCTATTTTATTAGCCACGATAACATAAGGAATATTGTATTCTTTCAGATATGCAAGCATATCAATGTCATCGTTTGTAGCCTGATGTCTGACATCAATAATCATGATACAAAGTCTAAGCTTGTCTCTTTTGGCAAAATATTCTTCCATCATTTTTCCAAAAGTTACAATTTCTTCCTTGGAACGATTCGCAAAACCATAACCCGGCACATCGCAAATTGTATATTTCTTATCAATATCAAAGAAATTCAAAAACTTTGTTTTACCAGGATTTTTGCCAACTAAGGCGATATTGCCATATAAGGCATTTATTAATGATGATTTGCCGACATTGGAACGACCAATAAAAACAACTTCCCTGTTTGTTAATGGATAATCATGGGCATAAACAGCACTTTTTAGAAATTTTGCCATTAAACAAAGGCCTCTTTAATAACCTGTTCTACACTTTCAACCGGCACAAAAGTCATTGTTTCTTTAACAGACTGTGGAATCTCATCCAGATCCTTGATATTAGCCTTTGGAATAATGACTTTGCTGATTCCAGAACGATGAGCAGCTAAAGACTTTTCCTTCAAACCGCCTATTGGTAAAACATTGCCTCTTAAGGTTACTTCACCAGTCATAGCTAAATCACAATGAACTGGACGTGCGGTAATAGCCGAAACAATTGCCGTTGTTAAAGTAACACCTGCAGATGGACCATCTTTAGGAACAGCTCCCTCAGGCACATGAATATGAATATCATGTTTTTCAAAAAATTCAGCGCTGATATTATAACGCTTGGCATTAGCCTTAACATAGTCCAAGGCTATCTTGGTTGATTCAACCATAACATCACCAAGAGAACCGGTAACCACCAGATTACCCTTTCCTTCAAAGTAATTTACTTCTACTGGCAGAATATCACCACCAAAGTCCGTATATGCCAAACCGGTAACAACGCCAACCTGGTCCTTGTTTTCCTTATTGCCATAATCGAATTTTTCATGACCCAGCCATTCACGAACAAGCTTTTTGGAAATCTTTACAGAACGGCGGCCATTACGCAAAATCTGCAATGCTGTTTTTCGACAAAGCGTTGCAATAGTTCTTTCCAGCTGACGAACACCAGCTTCTCTTGTATAATAACGGATCAGGAAAAGGATAATATCATCAGGGATGCTGATTTGAGAATTCTTTAAACCATTAGCAAGACATTGCTTATTTACCAGATGATTACGTGCAATATTTAATTTCTCAATCTCTGTGTAAGACGATAACTGAATAATTTCCAGTCTATCCTTTAAGGCTGCAGGAATATTTTCCAGATAATTAGCTGTCGCAATAAACAAT
>DCGB01000006.1:0-1762 GCA_002314515.1 Solobacterium sp. UBA1789
GGGTTATCACCATCCAGGACTGCAACGATGACGCCTGGACAGATCTTTGGATAAACAACATTATGACATTCATCACATATAAGTGCTCTTTCGTGATCGCTCTTAGACATCTTTTTGCCACAGCGTCCACAATAGGTATTAACCTGATACCAGCTTGCCAGCTGATGAGCAGTGGCAATACCATAAACCAGCCACTGAGGCTGATAGGCACGGATATCATTTAAACGGCAGTATTCAAAACCTGCTTCCTCAACTTCGTCTTCAACCCTGAAAAAACGCTGGTCATCAATTTTAAACAGATATTCATAAGTTGAATTAAAAGACTGCTCACCATATAAAGGAACGGAAACCTGACCATCAACAACTTTAATCAGTATCCTGCTGCCCTTTAGGCAAATTAGATGATCACCTTTTTGAATCTCTTCCTTTTGCCAGTTGATATCAAACTTCATTGGTTGTATTTCATGTAACATCTTCTAATCCTCTTTTCTATTTTCTTTCAAATAATCATTATAGAGTTGACTGCGTGAACAGTGGTATTTTTCAGCCACTATCTTAATAGCTTCCTTGGTTCTTAGTCCCTTTTTAATTTCCTGCTTTATTTCTTTAAAAAGGATGTTGTTATCTAAAACAATCTCTTCACTCTCTTTAAAGCCTTCAACCAGGAGTACCAGTTCGCCCTTAAATTCTTCAATATTCATCAAAGAAGAAAGACTGCCTCTTAAATATTCCTCGTGAAGCTTTGTAATTTCTCTAACGACAACCGCCTGTCTATCACCATAGACCTCATATAAAAGCTGCAATGTACGCTTTATACGATGAGGAGCCTCATAAAAAATCAAAGTATAAGGAATATTCTTCAAAGCCTCGGCTTCCTTTTTAGCCTTGGACTTTGTACTATTTAAAAAACCATAAAAAAGGAAATGATCTGTCTTAAGGCCACTGCCAACCAAGGCATTTAATGCTGCATTGGCACCAGATACCGGTACTATCTGATGACCATGCATCAGGGTTTTCTGTACCAGCTCATAACCCGGATCGGAAATAAGGGGATAACCGGCATCAGAAACCAGGGCAACATCCTCTCCCTGGTCCAAAAAAGAAACAATATTTTCTGCCGCTTCTTCTTCATTGAAATTATGATAGGCCTTCATTCTGGTATGAATATCATAATGAGCAAGTAACTTCCGGGTATTACGGGTATCTTCACAGGCAATAAGAGACACCTTCTTCAAAACATCCAGAGCCCGAAAAGAAAGCTCATTCAGATTACCAATTGGTGTTGCCACAATAAAAAGTGTCGCCTTATTCATCGACACCTTCCTCAGCTTTCTTATTATTTGATTTCTGATACTTGCCATATTTCTTCAAATCATCAAGCGAAATGTTCAATGACTTTTCGGAATTATCCAAACGGCAGGTATTATTAATGACATTAATTGAAGTCAGACGATATTTATCATCCTCATAAAAAACAACGGCATTCATCTTAGGCAGATCTTTGCGCAATTCTCTATAAGCCTCATCTTCATAATTCAGACAGCACATCAGATTACCACACTGACCTGATAATTTCTGAACATTCAAAGCCAGTAACTGATTCTTGGCCATATTAATTGAAATGCGGTCAAATTCTGAAATATAGCGGGCACAACACAATTCACGGCCACAGGTGCCAATACCCGAAACCATCTTAGCCTTATCACGAGTACCGACCTGACGTAAATCAATGCGACAGCGGAATATACCAGCCAGTACTTTA
>DCGB01000006.1:1774-2567 GCA_002314515.1 Solobacterium sp. UBA1789
AATAATTCACGGAAATCAACGCGATCATCAGCCAGATAAATAAAAGTTATCTTTGAACGATCCAAAGTATATTCAGCAGAAACAACATTCATGCCCAGTTCCAGCTTATCTGATTCCCTTTGGGCAATTTGTTTGGCCTCAGCTGAATCCTTGATATTACGCTCATAATTGAACTTATCTGCCTCATTTGCCTTACGCACAATAGATTTGATTTCCATCTTGACATTAGGCTTATCAAAAGGCTTGGCAATGACTCTGGCAAATTCCAGTCCTCTTTGCGTTTCAACAACAACCGCATCACCATTATCAATTGATAAATCCGTTGTTGAGAATGTATATGTTTTATTCGTTGTCTGAAAACGAATCGATAGATATTTAATAGTTTCACTCATCTTAGTATTCTCCTGCTTTATGATATTATCTTATAGCTGATTTGGTCAAACAGTAACTGCCGATTAGTCGGTGAAAAACTCTTTTCATAGGCATCTTCAAAAATATTAAAAAGAAAAGCCAGATCATGTTTTCTTAGTTCATCAAGTCTTTTATCATAAGCCTCATCATTCAGATAATGGCCACTTATTGCATCTTCCAGCATCCTTAATATCATAAAAAAGAAATAATCACTGCTCAAACGAAAATCATCCTTACCAGTATTATTGTAATAATCATTAAACATTAAAGGCAGATATTCAACATCAGCCAGATTATCAATAAACTGATAAACACATTCTCTGGCACTGATATAAGGACCATCATTTAAAGAAAGCTCCCTGAATTCACGATAAAAATAACT
>DCGB01000006.1:2698-7744 GCA_002314515.1 Solobacterium sp. UBA1789
ACAGTAATAAAAATACCATAGACATCCCTGGAAGAAGGTTCTTCCATAAACTTCAACAACATATTTAAAACCTTATCTGTTGAATTGTTGATATTAGCCAGAATATAAACCTTTTTACCACCAGCCTCCAAAGCCGTCTTGGAAAATTCTTCCATGATATGTTCAATATCATCTTTTTTAATCAATGACTCATAACCATCAACATAAATCAGATCATAATAATTATTATTTCGAATACGATTACAGGTCTGACACTCTTCACAGGCAAAATCATGGCGATTTTCAATAATGCTTTGGGCCAGAAGAAAAGCTGCCTCTATCTTCAAGACATCTTTTTCCCCTGCAAGTAAATATGTATGTGAAAGATGCCCATTCCGCAAATCATTTTTTAGACTTGCATAAACAAGCGGCTCTCTTTTTTCCAGAAGCTCAGCGATCATTCAAAAGATCCTGTATTATCTTAAGACTTTCTTCAACAACTTCATCAATAGACCTGGTCGCATCAATAATGGCAATACGCTGCTTAAACATCTTTAATACCGCCTTATAGCCTTCAACTACCCGCTGATGAAAAGCCAGTGATTCTTCATCAAGTCTGTCCTTTTCAGCCCGATCTTTAATTCTGGCCAAACCGGTTTCCTCATCGACATCAAGATAAATAGTCTTATCAGGATAGGTATTATCAATCGCAAATTCATTGATTTTTATGACATCTTCAGCACCTAAACCGCGGCCAAAGCCCTGGTAGGCAATAGAAGAATCCAGGAAACGTTCACAGATAACAACCTTACCCTTTTCAACAGCTGGATAAACCTTTTCAACCAGATGCTGACGACGGGAAGCTGCATATAATAAGGCCTCAGTCTTGGCATCCATTGCCGTATTCTTTGGATCTAAAATGACCTTACGAATCTGTTCAGCAATATCAATGCCACCAGGTTCACGGGTATGAACAACCTCATAACCCTTTTCACTCAATTTCTGGCAGACAATTGTTGCTACCGTTGTTTTACCGGATCCATCCGGTCCTTCAAATGTAATAAACAAGCCCTTTTTCATTAGTTCATACGCTCCGGTTTCGGTTTAAAAGTCTGATCAAAAATATCCATCAGCTGCTTTTTGATCTTCTCATAATCTTCATAGGAAAGCTCCATGTCATCTTTATTCAGCACCTTAATCTGCGGCTCAACCCGAATATAATTGCCACCCTGGCAGATCTGGGCATATTGCAGATATTTATCATAGGCCGCCGTTTTCATAATGACATAAAGCTGATCATCACCATCATTTACTTCCAGAACATCATCTTCACCTAAAGAATTCAGTTCTGTTTCGATATCTTTTAATTTATTAATATCTATTTTCACCATAATCCAATTATAACCCCAATAATTTATCCGACAAGTTTTTTAAAGGACGATAAAGAAACAGCATCGGTACAAAAACGCTGATTACTTCACCTATAAAAACATAAAAACCATAATAGGCAAACATTGACCACTTACTTAAACAGATTGCGTATTCCAAACCGATAAACAAACCATTGACCAAAGCCGGCATCAGTAAAGCCACATAAGGCAGTTTCCGAAAATAATAAAGCAGAAAACCCGCCAGGAAACTGGCCAAAGGCCCAATTACAAGATCAAGCGCAAACAGGTCCATACCCATAATAAAAGCCAGAAGATTAGATAAAAAACAGCCCAGAGTCAAGGGTCCGATATATCTTTTGTCAAAAAGACAAAAGCCCATCAGCAGTTCGGAAAAACGCAATTGAATAAAATAAAAGCTCAAAGAACCACCAACAAGACTTAATACCGTATAAACACTGGCAATCAGAGCCCAAATAACCAGGGACTTGGTTTTCATGACAACAACATCCGCTCCTTATTGCGTCGACACCAGTTGAAATAATAAGGAACAGAACAGAGCTCATCATAACAGGTATCAAAAGCAAATACGAACATCCGGGCTTCCTCGCTATCAACATTCTCCAGATCCCAGATATGATCAACATAATCACTGTAAGGAATATGGATAAGCATGTCATTTAATACTTCTTTGGCCTTATCATCTTCATCATTTTTCAACAGAACCTCTATCAGCAAGAGATATGGCAAGGCATTGGTAAATATCTGATTCAGATATAAGGTATAAAATTCCTCACTATCCTCAAGCACGGCATAAAGATAGGCATAGCGGGCAACATCAGCCTCTGACATCCTGCCTTTCAACGAAGTAATAGTCTTCATGATTTCCAGTGTCTTGCGCACTGAATGAATATCATTCATATATTGCATATAAAGATAAATAATCTCAAGATATTCTTTTTTCTGATAATCAGTTAAAGTATCATATTCATCTTTCTGGTCATAAAAAGTCTTAAGCTCATAATAAGCTTCCTCATCACTTGCTAAGCGATGAGCTATATAGGCTGCTTCCATATTATAAGGATCATACTTGCGGGCTTCTTCAATGCGTTCTTCAAAAGGAACACTTTCTTCGTCAAATAAAACCTTGATTGCAAGCTGTTCACTTTCATTTCCATCCCGCAGATCATAGTAATTCAGATTTGGCGTCGCAAAATAATCAACAAGAAATTCTCTTATTTCACTATCATCAAGCGCAAAAGCCTCATCTAAAAATTTATCATAGGAATCAAACATTTAAACCAGCCACCTTTATTCGATACATTAGAGCCACTGTTTTGCCATCATCAATCTGACCATCAATTATCATCTTTTCAATATCGGCATATGAATACTTAAACAAGTCGATACGCTCATTATCATCAAGATGCTGACCAACAGCCTCATCTTCTTCACCATAATAGAGATAAATCTTTTCGCTGCAGTAGCCACAGGTTGGAATGATATAGCCAAAAGACTGCAGATTCTTAACACTAAAACCAAGTTCCTCCTGGGCTTCTCTTAAGATTGCTTCCTTGGGATCTTCGCCAATCTCAATCTTTCCGGCACAGAATTCCAGCATATCCTTGCCAACGGCATAACGATACTGTTTAACCAGATAAAAGTTTCCATCCTTGGCCCTCATGGCAATACAGGCACCGCCATTGTGATAGACAACTTCTCTTTTAGATCTGCTGCCATCATCCAGTTCAACATCATCCAATACAACACGGATGATCTTGCCATCATAGATGTTTTTACCATCAATTCTTTTTTCCATTTTATTCCTCCAAAAAAGAAAAGCTTCCTAAAGAAGCCTAATTCTCATCACCAACCAAATAAAACACCTTCTCGTCACCCTTGGAGAACATATATTCGCCACGGGCATAAGTTGTTACATAATTAGGATCCTCCAGCTTATTGCGCGTAGAGATCAATGTTGCATTCTCATCTTCCAGGGCTATCATTTCCTGTTCAATAGCCTGTGCCTGTTTTTTCAGTTTGGCAGCTGTATAGACATTTTTACCAACCTTACTCAACACAACTATTGAAGCCGCAATTAAAACGATACAAAATAATTTTGTCAGGATCGTTCTCTTAAATTTACGCTTGTGTTTTTTTCTGCTTTCCACGAAAACATTATACCTCTTCAAGTTTTCTTTCTTCAACTACTTCATACATGCCCAGGGCATCCTGCTTGGAAGCCTGTTCCTTGACCTCCAATACCCGAATTCTAAACTCCCGATGGCCAAAAATAATCCTGATATCATCATTGATTTTCACCTCACTGGAAGCCTTTGCCACCTTATTGTTGATGAAAAGGCGACTGTTTTCCGCTAATTCTTTGGCTACGACTCTTCTTTTTAATATTCTTGCCACTTTTAAATATTTATCAACTCTCATTTTTTCTTTAAACCATCCAGATTATCTATTAATTTCAATAACTTATTAATACCATCCTGCTTATTATCAATAAATAGTTCCAGTTTACTCTGTTTATAAGATATTTTAATATCCCTGGAAAGATTATTACAGTATTCAAACAAGGCAACACCATCAATATTATCCGAATACTCTTTGGACAAAACAACCGAAAAACGACCATTCTTATTACTGATTCTTTCAAGACAATTCAGATTATATAGTAATTCCAGTTTCTTTTTTTCAAACAGAGAAGCTACTTCCAAAGGTAAACGGCCATATTCATCCTGAATCTTCATAAAATACTGCAATAAGTCGTATTTATTGTCAATCAGATCAAGTTCATGATAAAGCTTCAGCTTTTCATAATCATTATCATTGAACGAATCAGGAATATAGGATTGAAGAGGAATATTGATATTAAGCTTAGGACCACTTTCCTCAACTTCCTCACCCTTCTTCATTTTGATTGCCCTATTCAGCATTGACAGATATAAGTCTAAGCCAACATTGTCAATAAAACCTGACTGCTTTGGACCCAATAGATCACCAGCACCCCTGATAGTTAAATCACGCATGGCAATTTTATAGCCTGATCCCAGGGAAGCAAATTCCTTAATAGCCTCCAGGCGCTTAAGTGAAGTCTCCTTCAACTGCTTACGCTCAGGAATCAGAAGATAGGCATAGGCAATGCGCTCACTACGGCCTACACGACCCTTAATCTGATATAACTGGGATAAACCAAAATTCTGGGCATTATCAATAATTATTGTATTGGCATTTGGAATATCCAAGCCGGTTTCAACGATTGTTGTGCAAACCAGGACATTGATCTCATTCTGATAAAAACGCATCATGACGGATTCCAGATCATTTCTGTTCATCTGGCCATGGGCAACTTCAACTCTGGCATAAGGAATATCCCGACGGATCTTTTGGGCAACACCATAAATCTGTTCTGTGTTGTTGTAAAGATAGAAAACCTGACCATTTCTTTCCAGCTCCCGCATAATGACCTCTTTGATCAGATTCTCGCTCTTATGAACGATATAAGTCTGAACCGGATAGCGGTTTCTTGGCGGAGTGTCCAAAGTTGAAAGTGAACGGATGCCAATCAGAGACATCTGCAGAGTACGGGGAATTGGGGTTGCCGACAAAGATAAAACATCAACTGTATTCTTTAATTCACGAATCTTTTCCTTATGTTCAACACCAAACA
>DCGB01000006.1:7767-16328 GCA_002314515.1 Solobacterium sp. UBA1789
TCCTCATCAATAATCAGAAGTCCCAGATCCTTAAAAATGACATCATTAGACAAAATACGATGGGTACCGATCAGAACATCAATCTTTCCTTCTTTTAATTCTTTAAGAATCTCTCTTTGTTTATCTTCACTGATAAAACGATTCAGTAGAGCTATCTTACCTGGAAAACGGGAAAATCTTTCCTTATAAGTATTATAGTGCTGCAAAGACAAAACAGTTGTCGGACAAAGATAAGCTACCTGCTTATTATCATTGATCGCCTTAAAAGAAGCGCGAATTGCCACCTCAGTCTTACCAAAACCGACATCACCACAAAGCAATCTATCCATCGGCTTTTTCTTTTCCATGTCTTCTTTGACCTCATTGATGGCCTTGACCTGGTCGCTGGTCAAATCAAAAATGAAATCATCTTCAAATTCCTTCTGCAGTTCATTATCCTTAGAAAAGGCAAAACCAATATCCTCATCCCTGGCTGCATAAAGAGTAATCAGTCTTTCAGCCAGTTCATTGACATTTTCTTCAACCCTCTGTTTAGTCTGTATCCATTCCTTGGAACCAAGTTTATGTAATTTAGGAACGACACCATCCCGGGATACATATTTTCTGACTAAGGAAAACTGAGATAATGGCACCAGCAGTTCATCATTGCCCTTATAGATAATGCGCAGATAGTCCATGGCAATACCATTGACCTTACGGGTTTCAATATTGACATACTGGCCAATACCATACTGGTCATGAACTACATAGTCACCCTGATTTAATTCTTCATAAGAATTCAGGCTGACAGATTCGCCATATCTATTGGCAAAACGGCCATTACGTGGTCGCTGATGAAATAATTCATTTTCTGAATAGACACTAAATGACAGGGAAGGTAAAGAAAAACCATAGGCCAATTCACCCTTGACCAAAGTAATGCCTTCCAGCAGTTCTTTCTTATAATAATTTAATTTTAATGACAGCTTTTCAGCTGCTTCCTTTATTTCCTTAAAATGCGTTTCATTGACAATGATCAGCTGATACTTTTCCTTATTCTGCCTTAAAACTGTCAATAAATAATCCAGACTGCCATAAGGAAGATCAACTTCTTCAATAACTGTAAAGGCATCAAAATAAGGACGGCCCTTCATCAAATCACAGGAACCTAAAAGTCGATTATAGTCACCATAGACATAAAACTTTAAAGGCAGCTTCTTTTCTTCATACATCTCTCTGATATAGGCCACAGTTTCTTCAGACAACATCATAAGATGGTCATTAATCTTTTCTTCATCAGAAAGATATACCAGATAATTATCAAAATAATCCTTTAGATAATAATTTGGAAAATAAGCACGATAGAAATACTGGGACTGCAAAAAGATATCATTCTGCAGGTATTCCAGATTGAGTTCCATTTCGCCAGAGCTGATATCGATATTTTCTTTCAAAAAGTTTTTCTCTTCATCAGAAAAAAAGACATCCCTTGCAAAACAGATTTCAACCTCATCCACCACTTCCTTCGTAGCCTGACTATTGATATCAAAAAAACGAATAGAATCAACTACATCATCAAAAAACTCAATACGAAGCGGTAAATCATAATTGACACTATAGACATCAACGATATAACCACGGGCGGCAAAGGTCATTGGTACTTCAACATGCTGGACCTTATCATAACCCAGCTTCTTTAATTTAAAGACCAGTTCATCCTTATCCAGGACATCATCTTTTCTAATCTGAATCAGACTATCAACAAGTAAATCTTTCTTAGGCAAATGGCGAATAAAACCATAGGGTGATGTTATCAGCAGTTTGGGTTTTTTCTTAATGATCTGATATAAGACATTTATTCTTTCAGCCCGATTTTCAAAACTTGATGCAATCTCTTCAGCCCGCATTGATTCTTCCGGCAAATAACTAAGCAGTTCATCATCATCAAAAAAACTCTGCAGCTGTTCTCTTAGACGCTGAGCCATATAGTTATTTTCTTTGATGACAATCAGGGTATCCTGGTAATCTTTGACAAAAAGGGAAAGCCGAATAGCTTCCTCAATCAAAGAGTTATAAGACAAAAAAGAACGGTTCTTTTTCAGACCCGCTGCTTTTTCAATACCTTCCAGGACTTGTAAATTCTTCATATTTAATTAAAACGATTCATAACCAGATCAAAATCCGGATTATCAAGATAAAAGAGGATGGCATCCCGGGCTTTTAATAAGCTCTGATCAAATGCTTCCTTATCTTCTTTATTGACCTTACCAAGGACATAATCCTTAGTATCTATATTCTTATTATTGGCAATACCTACCCTTATTCTTTTGATATCCTTGCTTCCTAAAAGATTAATGATATTGCCCATACCATTCTGACCACCACTGGAACCCTTGGTTCTAAGTCTTACCTTGCCAACTGGTAAATCCAGATCATCATGAATGACAACAATATCTTCGATATCAATATTATAGTAACGACAAAAAGCGCCAACAGCTTCACCTGACAGATTCATATAAGTCAAAGGCTTCATAAAAGCAATTTTCTCACCCTTATGGTCCATTATTGTATATAGAGCCTTGAATTTTTCCTTATCAAGCTGCAGATTCAGACTCTTTAGAATTTCATCCATAACCATAAAGCCTACATTATGGCGGGTACCATTAAATTTGGCCCCTGGATTGCCTAAGCCAACAATTAATCTCATTCTTCGCTGATTTCTTCTTCCAAAGGATAACGATCAAGAAGATCAAGATCACTCATAAGTTTATGGCCAACCAGCTTAGATACAAAACCCTTAAGCTGATCATCATCATATTCATCAAGTTTTTCACCGGCATATGCCAGTAAAACAGCCGCAAAATTCTTTGTCAGACCAATCATGCGCTTATCATACTGATAATCACTGTATTCGCCACTCAATAGTTTTCTTAAAAAATCAATACTGCCATCATTTTTTTCTCTAAAAATGCCATAGGCACTCTTTACCAGCTGATATTCACAAAAGTTTTCTAAAGGAAGAATAGAGACTTTTTCATAAAGTTTATCAACGACATCAAATTTTGACTGACTGCGACCCTTGGCCATTGTTAGAGTCAGCCAGAGGAAACAGTCGGAATTAAACTGATAACGCTGTTTAATAAAACGACCATTATTAAAGAAAATAGCCCCGAAATTCAGACACTCCAGGTCTTCATAAACTGTCAGTCCCTTTTCCATGTCATCATAGATCTTAAGAATAAGTCCCTTATTACGATTTTCCTCATCCTTGGAACTATCAATGAATTCATTGATCTTATCACGCGCCTGTTCTTCATCTTTCAATAATGAAGCATAGGCATTGGTATATTCCTTGTCCTTGCGATAGCGTTTGCTGGCTTGCAGATTACGGGCAGTCATGACCGCTGTTATCACCAGCAGGAAGATAAATAGTACTTTATTCATTGACATTTCCTCCAAATATTCTTTCGTAATTGATATTGATCTGTTCCATCAGTTCATTAATGCCTATTCCCAGTTCTGCTGCCAGTTTTTCGCTGGTATGAATGACATAAGCTGGTTCATTGCGCTTGCCACGATGAGGTACTGGTGTTAAATAAGGGCAATCTGTTTCCACCAGCAGTTTATCCAAAGGCACTTCTTTGATAGCAGCCAATGGTTCTTTGGCATTTTTGAAAGTTATCGTTCCGGCAAAAGAGATATAATAGCCAAGTTTAATCAATTCTCTGGCCATTTCTTTAGAACCGGAATAACAGTGGATAACACCCCGACATCTATGGGCTTTAAGTATATCATAAGTATCCTGAGCAGCATCACGGGAATGCACGATAGTTGGCTTGTTTAAGGATTTTGCCAATTCAATCTGCCGAATAAACATGGCCTTCTGTTCTTCTTTGTTGTCCTTATACCAGTAATAATCCAGGCCAATTTCACCTACGGCAATGCAGTCTTTTTCTCTGATATAATGCACATATTCCTCATATGCTTCTTCACTAATCTGACAATCTTCAGGATAGACACCTAAGGCTTTCTTAAAGGAAATGCCAGGATATTCAATATTTTTTGCCTTCAGATAATCTTTGACATTGCAGGAAATAATCATGGCCTTATTGACCTGATTATCAGCCATACGCTTTAATACACAATTCAAATCATCATTAAAAGCCTCATCATTCAGATGACAATGGGAATCCAGATAATTCATCTATTTACCCAAACAGAAGTTCGCAAACATATGATCAATCAGCTCCTCCTGATATTCCTTTCCTAAAATAGCACAAAGATGATGATAGGCTTCTTCAATTTCAATCATGATGACATCAATGCTCAGATTATCGAGTTCTTTTTCCATTTCCATAAAACAGTTCAAAGCTTCTTTCATCAAGGCAATCTGTCTTTCATTATTTAAAACATCTTCTTCAAGAAGTTCAACATCATCCTGATACATTTCATTTAATTTATCAGTCAGCTGACTGATTTCCCTGTCTTTGGCACAGATACAAAGCTGATTGGCATAACTTTTCAAGTCACTCTTGTTATATACAATGAGTCTGTTTTTATTTTTTGTCAGCTCCAGCAGTCTTTCATCTTCTTCATCAATATTACTGCTATCCAGAACCAGAATTACCAGCTGGGCCTGATCTAAAACAGCCAGAGACTTTTCAATACCAATCTTTTCGACCTTATCATCACTCTCATGAATACCAGCTGTATCGATGAGATTCAAAGAAATATTTTTAAGATTAACTCTTCCTTCTACCAGATCGCGGGTTGTGCCGGCAATTTCGGTTACTATGGCCTTGTCTTTTTCAATCAGGGCATTTAACAAAGAAGATTTACCAACATTAGGCTTGCCGATAATTACCGTATCCAGTCCATCTTTAATTACTCTGAATCTTTCGGCCTTATCAACAGCTTCTTCACATTCACTGATCCATTTTTTTAAGGCTGGTCTGATTTTTTCTTCAGTCATTTCTTCAATATCATCATATTCGGGATAGTCGATATTAACTTCAATCAATGACAGAACATCCTTCAGTTCTTCAATCAGTGGCAGCAGTAATCTTTCAACAGAACCATCAAGGCCTCTGATGGCACTACGAGCCTGTATCCTGTTGCTGGCCATAATCAGATCGTTGGCAGCCTCGGCTTTTGCCAGAGAAATACGACCATTCAGATAAGCTCTTCTGGTAAATTCACCAGGTTCAGCCAGCCGACAGCCTTTTTTTAATAAGAGATTCAAAATCATTCTGGTCACATAGACACCACCATGACAGTTGATTTCAACCATATCTTCTCTGGTATAGGTCTTTGGAGCCTTAAAAAAAGATACCAGGACCTCATCAATTACTTTGCCATCATCATAAATATGACCATAGACTATTCTGTTTGCTTCAACGTTTTTAATGTCTGATATCTCTTTGATAAGTGAAAAACTGTCCTCACCACTCATGCGGACAATAGAAATAGCTCCCTGTTTTAAGGCTGTGGAAATAGCACAAATCGTATCACTTAACATCTTTCTAATTATACTACAATCGCCTTATCGCTCCTAAGTCAAAGCTTTTTTGATTACTGCCTCTTCCAGCTTCAGTAAACGATTTTTGTTTTCTAAACCACCACCATAGCCAACAAGGGAAGCCTTTTGGCCAATGACCCGATGACAGGGAATGATTATAGCCAGAGGATTAGCACCAGCAGCCCTGCCAACAGCCTGGGCAGACATCTTCTTTATGCCTCTTTTCAAGGCTATTTTTTCGGCAATTTCACCATAAGTAATAGTCTGACCATAGGGAATATCTTTGATATATTCAAGAACTTCACCAGTAAAAGAGCTAATATCCATTAGTTTATATTTGGGAAGAAAAGCCGGTATTTCTCCTTTGAAATAAGTATCAAGCCATTCTATTGTTTCAATAAATATTTCCTTTTTTCCTTCAATGCAGTCAATAGAATCACTAAAAAGCAGGGCTCTAAGATATTCGCCATCGCTATAAAGGTATAGATTGCAAATAGGACTTCTATATAAATATTTGTATATCATCTTTTTAATTCTACAAAAAGATACTATATAATTAAACCATTGGAAAGTGAGTATTATTATGAAAAAACTGACGATTGCGATTTTGTCTGTATTGTTGTTTATAGGTCTTTGTGCCTGTACAAATGCTGATGAAGAAAAATTAAATAATCTGACGATGGCAGAAATCTATGATGCCAACTCTTTTGCCAAAGTAGGTGCTGAGCATTTTGCCTATACTGAAATCAAATCATTGACTAATGAAAGTGTAGACGAAAGTATCAATTATGCTGAATACATTGAATATTCAACAAATAATGGCATCTTAATGTATACCGATGAATATTATCAGAATGATGTCCAGTATTATTCAGCTGCCATTGCCATGCAGGAAAGTGATAACAGCTACGGCATGTACTATCAGGCAGAAGAAGGCAGTTATGCTGTATTGATTGATTTTGAAACATTTGACTATCTGACTGATACCATGTGGTATACAACATCTTTTGAACAGTCAGAATACTATACTGACCAGGTCATCAATGAACGTAAGATTGATGAAAATGGTAATTTTGTTTTATCGGTAAGTGACCAGGTTAAAGAAGAATATCTGGAAAATGAAGGCGATACATATGTTCGCAAGATGGAATTTACAATTGAAAAAGATACTCTATATATCCTATCCTGCAAACTTGAATACTACTATAACGACGAATACAGTGGCGGTGAAATCATCAATGTAACTATTGAAGATAAGGCCATTATGATTCCAACAGCCTATAATAACCTGGTTGGTGAAGGTGAATGTGAAATCATCTTCCGTTCTTTAGATGGTGATGTTGATGTTATCTACCATCTGGCTGAGGGAACAGAATATTCTTTCTATTTTGAATCAGCTGCTGTCTATAGTGATGAAAAGGCTGAAAACGATGTATCTTATGATGTTTTCAATGCCCAGAAGGGAACAACAGTCTTCTATACTTTAAAGTACTAAAATGAAGACCTATGCCATAGCTGACATCCATGGCCAGCTCAATCGTTACTTAAAATTTAAAAAAGATATAGATCCTGAAGACAGGGTCTATATTTTAGGTGACGTTATCGACAAAGGACCAGGCAGTATGGAAATTCTATTAGACATCATGGAAAATCCCAACTATCAGATGTTACTGGGAAATCATGAATATATGATGTTGAATTATCTTGATGCCCTGGACAGGCAGGATAATTATGATATTAAAGAATATGGTGATATCTGGTTATATTTCAACTATGGTTATGAAACATTCTCAAAGTATGAGTGCTTAACAGAAACAAAGAAAAAAGAAGTCAAAGACTTCCTGAAAAACCTGCCGATTGTCATACCATCAGTCTGTCTGAATGATAAGACCTATTATCTGGTTCATTCCAATCCCTACAAAGACAGTGACGACATCATCTATCTGAATAATGATAATTATGATGTAGAAAGATTCATCTGGGATAGAGTTCCTTATCCTTATGAAAAGGAAATGATTAGAAACAAGATAGTCATCGGTGGCCATACACCCAGCCTTTTCTATGATAAGAAGGGGCAGATATTAAGTTCTGCCTATTATATCAATATCGACTGTGGCTGTGCAGCCAGCATCATGCCTAATTCGCATTTGGCTGCCCTTTGTCTTGATGATTTAAGCGTTAAATATTATGATTAAGAAAAGGAGGTTTTCTTATGAAAAAGAAACACTCTCCCTTAATTACGCTTCTTTAAGCGTTGACATATGGGCCTATGGCCCTTTTTTAATTGAACTCAATGATTTCTTTAATAAATACTCTCAACAAAGACAAAGGATGATCAGGGAAAAGACTATCATATTCTTCTTTTTCAGCCATATTCATCAATACACCTCTTTTATAGTTTTCATCGTAAGGATCCTTAAACCAGTTCAAAGGCATATTAAGTGTTTTAAACAACATACCTTCTCTTAATCCGATATTAGCCCGCTCTTCAAAAATACCATTGATTTTCAGATACATGTTATTTTTTCCAATTTCCATCGTAAGTTTATAGACCATGACCTGGGGATCTTTTAACAATGTCTTAACAATACTATAAGAATAATGACGTCCATGTTTACTAAAACCATCTTCAACTCCAATCAGACCCTGATTATCTTCTAAAACATTATGAATGGAATTAATAAGTTCTTCCTTGGATTGATTCAATAATTCATCATCTTCAATAGCTGTAATACCTAAAACCAGATAAGAATTATTTGACATGGCAATATAGACATCTGTCCGCTTTTCATCAACTTTAAAAGGAAAAGATTCCGGTATTTTATCAAGCTTTTTAAAGATTTCACTAATGCGGATACTGCGGTCTAAAACTTTGATTCTCTGCATAAACAATCACCTCTGATACACAATAATTATAGTAAAAAATATCTTTTGTTGTTGCGACAAAAGATATTTATGCTACTATGAAATTAATTATAGAGTTCACCAATATTGTATATTTCTGCAGTCTTTTTTTATACCCTAGGTATCAGCTGTAAACAGTCATTTCGAAGTTGGACGAAAT
>DCGB01000006.1:16347-19245 GCA_002314515.1 Solobacterium sp. UBA1789
CGAAATGACAATACAGTACATATAAAATAGGAGGAAAAATATGATACAAGCATTACTCGTTGCTCTATGGCATGGTTTTTCTAAATCAGCCTGGGGTTATGCGACAGCTTATCAGTATTGTGGTATTTTAGCCTCTTCATGGATCTATGGAATTATTTATGGTAATCCGACTCAGGGTCTGATTATCGGTAGTGCCATCCAGTCTATTTATATGGGATTAGTTGCACCAGGTGGTAATTCTCCATCAGATACAGGTCTGGCTACTGCAATTGCTGTTCCAATCGGTTTGACAACGGGTCTAGATGTTGATACATGTCTGACTCTTGCCGTTCCAGTTGGTCTGTTAGGTACTGTCGTTCAGCAGTTAATTTACACAATCAAAGGTTATAATGCCCGCATGGTTGATAAATGCGCCGCTGCCGGTGATACCAGAGGTGTTACATTATGGGCATTCTGGCTGGCGACAGTCTTTACTTTACTGTTATATGGTCCAATTGTCTTTGTTGGCGTTTATTTTGGAACTGAACTGGTTCAAAAGGTTCTTGAATTCCTGCCAGCATGGCTGACAACCGGCCTATCAATTGCCGGTGGTATCTTGCCATCATTAGGTTTTGCCCTGACAATTAAGGTTATCGGTAAACCTACTTATATTCCTTTCTTCATCATGGGTTTCTATTTGACCAAGTTTTTAGGCCTGGGCACAATGGCCGTTGCCGTCTTTGCCGTTTGTGCAGCTTTGATGATTGCCTTCCTCTCAATGGAGAACAAATAAGGGGGTAAATGAAAATGTCAGAAAAGAAAACAATATTAACACAAAAAGATGTTATCAGATTCTTTTTAAGATGGTCATTGGCCTGCGAAACTCCTCATTCTTATGAAAGAATGCAGGCTCCAGCTCTCTGTTTTGCCTTTATCCCAGCTCTTAAGAAAATGTATCCAAATCCTGAAGATCATCAGCTGCTCTGTGATGCCCTAACCAGACAGAACCAGTATTTTAATACTCAGGGTATCTGGGGTGCTTCTGTATTAGGTATTGCCTTAGGTATGGAAGAGGAACAGGCTATCACACGTGCTATGGATCCTGAGCAGGCTAACGCTGCTATCAATGGTGTTAAGACCGGTTTTATGGGCCCAATGGCTGGTGTTGGTGATACAATTGACTGGGCTACATTAATGTATATCTTTGTTGGTATTGCCTTGCCATATACATCAGAAGGTAATCCATTTGGTTTGATTTTCCCAGTAATCGTCTTCGCCATTGTCATGCATATCGAAGGCATCGTAATGACGACTATTGGTTACAAATTTGGTAGAGAATCTATTGCTAAATTGTTCGAAGGTGGCTTAGTTAACCTCTTGATCTCAACATCTGCCATTATCGGTATGATGATGATGGGTTCTTTGGCTTCTTCTTATGTCAGCTTCAGACTCAGAAGTGAAACAGTTCAGGGTGTTATGGATAAAATCCTCCCTGGCATGTTGCCACTACTTATTGTCTTTATCGTCTATATCGTAATGACAAGGGTTACAGACAAGATTGGTCGTATTGCCTTAGGCATCATTATTGTTTCACTTGTTCTTTCGATATTAAAGATCGCAACCGCATAATTCAGATAATAATATTTTGTCCAACTAAATAAGCTCATCATACGATGAGCTTTTTTAGGCATAAAACATATCTTTTAGAATAGGTAAGGCATCATTTAATGAATCAACTCTTGGATATGCTCTATTGTTTTCATTAAAAGGCATATTCATTAGAATGCCCTTCATATAGGGTGCACAGCGATCAAGATTATCGACACAGTCATCAATCAGGACATCGCCGGAAATCATTTCTTTTTCTTTACATCTTAGAATACGATTTTTATTGAATTCCGGAAGATAACGGTCAAACCAGCGGAATTTCTCTTCCAGTTCCTGATTGCTGCCACAGGCAGAAACAATATAGACATCATAATCCCTGGATTCAATCAGATATTTTAAAGCCTGAACCGAACCATTCTTTTGAGGAACCGCCTCAAAGAAACCCTCTTCCTTAAATATTGACATGCCATAAGAGCCAATATATTTTTCCAGATTATATTCTCTGATATCAGAAACCTGCAAGCTGCAGCCAGTCCGCTCATTATAGACATTTAACAGATAATCAGTGAAAGTATTAACAACATTATCAAAATCAATTAAAACTCTTGGTCGATTATTGCGCTTATCCCAGGCTTCTACTGACTTGCCACAATAAGGACAGAAGCAGTAATCATCATTTATTTCTTTATTACAATAAGGACATTTTTTCATATCTCTCACCTCGCATCCTTATTTAATCATTAATATATTATTATAGTGGGTAATTATTTACCCATATTATATATTATTAATGTTCACATAAATATTATTGACAGTCATATGAACTCTTGTTATAATCATATTGAACAAAGGGAATACCTTGTTCCCAAATAAAACATAAGGAGGACATATAAATGAATTATTTTACTAGAGTTTTATTTAGAAAGGCTATCGTAACTGGCGTAGCTGCTGCCTTTACCTACAAGCTGATAAGTGATGAAGAATTCCGCAACAAGGCAAAAGAAAAAGGCAAAGAAGCCTATGAAAACATCAAAAACAAAACTAAAGAAGCCATTGACAGAACTAAAGAATATTTAGAAAAAGAAAATGAAGAAGTAAGCGATGGCCAAATCGAAGAAATCGAAACAGAAGAAAAAAATGAAGAATAAGCTACTTAGGTAGCTTTTCTTATTATGCAAAGCTTAAAATAATACTATGAAAGAAATCTACTATCATAAGAATTTTGGCTTTGGCCGCTTAATCAAAAAAGAAAATGATATTCTTACCATCAGCTTTTATGATGACCAGAAGCGAATGATCAGACCGGAATTT
>DCGB01000006.1:19281-23706 GCA_002314515.1 Solobacterium sp. UBA1789
ATTTTACTTCCAGAAATTATCTTCAGTCATTTAACCGCAGTACCGTATATAAAGCCCAAGATTATCTCAAACGTATAAAAAGTTTGACATACCAGGATAATGGCTCCTTTTCTGCCACTATTAAGGGCAACTATAACTATGAATTACGTATCTATAGACTCTATGGCCTTTTGCGTTACAGCTGTACCTGCCCAGTTGATCGTAACTGTAAACATGAGGCTGCCCTTTTTATTAAACTGAATAAAATATTCACACAGCTTCTTTCTACCAGTGACTATGAAGTTGATCAGAAACTCAGAGAACTGACACAGCAGATTCTTTTTAATTATTATGACAGTGCTAACAGAATCATTGATATAATTGACTATTTTATAAGTATTGAGGATATTAAAAAAATCAACGATTATTTCCTGTTTTTAAATGAAGCTTATCCTCGAAATGAAATCTGTTCCCATATTATTAAGGCCTTGTGTTTTAATAACAGTATCCATAGCCAGCTGCTTGATCAGTTTGAACAGCTGAATGACAATGTTAAAAAAAGGATTCGTAAATATATTTATCTTGATAATGATAACTATGAAGACTATGCCCTCAAGTGCTTTGTCAATGCTTACTATAAGGAATTTTTTGAAATCTATTATGAATATTGTCATTATTCTTTTTTACTGGAAGCACTGGTTGAAAAAGCAGTTCATGAAATAAGTGTTGATGAGAAGATAGCTGATATTTTAATTAAATTAAATAAAGAAGAACGTGATACTGCCGTTTTAGATAATCTCTATCAGCAGCTTAGTATTGAAGACAAAAAGAAGTGTCTGGAAAACGCCTATCAGATCATTGGTTATCAGCGAATTAAGGATTTTGATCTTCAGGCCCAGTTAGAATATCTGCCAATAACCAGATTAAACGATGAAGATATCGAATATATCCTGAGTCACTTTGTCCTGGAAAATGCTGAAATGGCTAATTTGCTGATTGTATTAGCTAAGTGCCGTTTTTATCACGATAAGAATTATTTACTGATTTCCCAGGCCCAAAAACTTGATGAGTCAGCATATTTATGTAAATACATTAATCATCTTATCGAAAACAATGACGAAGCTTATTATAAAAAAAACTATCGTTATTACTGGCATTATCAAAACGAAGATATCAGTTATAAAAGGGCAAAAGGCGACGAAAAAGCTATTTTCCGCTATTTTGATTATTCCATCTATTATGAAATAGAAGACGAATGTCCAATCCTTAACTACGCTCTTAATGATAAATTGAATAATAATGTTTTGCTAATTAAAGAAGAACCAGGACATGTTTTCTGTCTCACTAATGTCCTTTCTAATAATTTACATAGTGATGAAGCCATCTTTTTCTATCACTATCTGCAGGATAATAAAAAAGATGAGATTGATGAACTCAGAAAGAGTGCCTTCCAGGATATTCTAAAAAAACGAGAAATAGTTAGACAGGAAAAGGCTCGTAAAGAACTGTTGCATCTACAGAAAGAATTTTTAAATAAACAAATTTATTTGCGTAATGAGACCAAAGCCTACCTTGAATATCGCTTTGATAAAATGGATGAAAAATGGCAATTAAAGCTTAAGGTCGGCATCAATAAGGCCTATAGTATTAAAAATTATCACGATTTCTTTAAACGCTTTGAAAATGAAGAAAGTTTTCAATATGGCAAAAATCTGGAACTGACTCATTCATTACAAAACTTTAATAAACAGGATAGCCAGGCTCTAAGCTTTTTGTTATCCTTGCCATTGACAGAATGCCGTCAATATCTTAGTCTCAATAATACAGCTGTATATCACCTCTTAACTTATTTGCAAAATAAGGATATCAATTTTATTAATGATGAATATCGTGTTCGCTTAAACGAGATAAATGCCAGTATTTATATTGATGAAAACTACAAACTGGATTATCAGACTCAACATGAGGGTTATGGCATCAGCTTAGGGAAACATCAATATCTTTTTATTGATAACGAAGATCATTGTATTGATTATCTGAAAGTTGAAACAAAAAACCAGGAACTGTTTGACTTTACCTACAATAATCGAGGTGTCTGCTTAAAACCATTTATTGAAGAATTTAAAGATACCATCTATTCCCGCTACAACAACAGTATTGAACTTGCCGAAAGCATAAGGGATGAATTTAAAACAGCATATACTCAGATTGAAGCATATTTTGATTATCAGGATAAAAAAATCATTGTCGATACCCGTTATAAACAAAATGAAAATCCTGTTGAAAAAGAAGAACTCAAATCGGCAGCTGATAACTTTAAAATAAAACATTATGAAAACTATCTGCAGTCATTGGGTTTTGAAAATAATGAAATCAGCGATGATTCTGCTGTCTTGTCTTTTTTCTATATGGACTTTTCCAGGTTAAAAGAATATTGCAATGTCTATTTATCTGATTCCATTCAGAATAAACAGCTTTCTTCCTTTGTACCTGCCAGTATTCGTATCAGCTACAACAATGATATGATGCAAGCCTTTCTGCAGGATAGTCAATATAGCGATAAGGAGCTAGAAGAGATTATTCTCAGCATCCGCCGTAAGAAAAAATATATACTTCTTTCAGGCGAACGAATTGTTGCCCTGGATGATGAGAAATCTAAAGAATTCCAGGAGGCTGTTGATGATCTGGGATTGGATATCCGCAATTTGTCAAAAACAAACAGTATTTCTATTGCCACATCCCTTAAGGCTTTTGCCCATAAAGCCAATTGTCAGATTGATGATTATCTTGAAAAGATGATCAGTGATATTGCCAATTATAAAGATGCTGACTTAATAGTGCCTTCTATCAACGGCACTCTTCGTCCCTATCAGATTGAGGCCTATAAGTGGTTAAAAACTTTGAGTAATTACCATGTCGGCGGTATTTTAGCTGACGATATGGGGTTGGGCAAAACTATTGAAATTATCACCCTGTTATGTTCAGATAATAGTCCAAAACCTAGTCTGATTTGTGGACCAAAGTCTTTAATATATAACTGGTATCACGAATTACAGCGTTTTGCGCCTGATTTACCAGTCTGTAGCATCTACGGCAATAAAAACGAAAGAAAGCAGATTATCAACAACATCAAGGAAGATGATAGATGTATTTACATCACGTCTTATGATTCCTTAAGAAATGATGTTGATGAATATCAGACTTCTTTCCAGTATCTTATTGCCGATGAAGCTCAATTCATTAAAAATGTTAAGGCCAAAAAAACTTTGACTATCAAGCAGATTCAGGCCTCTCATATTTTTGCCCTCAGTGGTACACCTATTGAAAACAATATTATTGATCTCTGGTCAATCTTTGATCTGGTATTACCGGGCTATTTTGAAAACCTTGAACATTTTAAGAGCAACTATAGTGATAATGAAGAATTCCAGGATATCATTGCCAAAAGAATTGCTCCATTTATCCTAAGAAGAACCAAAGAAAACGTTTTAAATGACTTGCCAGAAAAATATGAACATATCGTTTCAGCCGAAATGACAACAAGCCAGAGAAAAATCTATGAGGCCTATCGAAAATCGGCCCGTGATCTCATTAATAATGGTTCCAAAACCTTTGATATTCTGCCATATCTGATGCGCCTTAGACAAATCTGCGTTGCCCCATCAACCTGTATTGAAGGCTATGAGGGTGATAGTGGAAAATTGCTTCTTCTAAATGAACTCATTGATGATTACCTGGCCAAAGGACACCGTCTTCTGATCTTTTCCCAGTTTGTCAAAGTGTTAAAAGTTGTTGAAGATATGCTACAGAAAAAAGCAATTTCTTATTACCTTATTACCGGCCAAACCGCTAGTGAAGAACGGATAAAAATTGCCGATAATTTCAATAATGGTCAAAAATCCCTCGTTCTCGTTTCTCTGAAAGCAGGAGGAACGGGACTTAATCTCACTGGTGCTGATACAGTTATTCATCTAGATCCATGGTGGAATATAGCGGCTGAAAACCAGGCTAGTGATCGCAGTCATCGCATTGGCCAAACAAGAAATGTTGAAGTTATTCGCCTTATCTGTGAAGATTCCATCGAGCAGAAAGTCATTGAATTACAAAATCTTAAAAAAGATCTCATAGATCGTCTGATTGCCAATGATGATCAGGGAATAACAAATGCTTCGATTGAAGATATAAAATTTATTTTAAAATGATTAATTATCAGATTGTCTATTCAAGACGTAAAACCCTGGCATTACAAATCAATTCCAAAGGTGAACTTTTAGTTAAGGCTCCCCTTTTTACATCCCGTAAAATCATTGAAGACTTTATAATCAGAAAAAAAGACTGGATCTTAAAACAGCAGGCAAGAAGAGAAAACAGAATAAAGCTCAATGATGAAGATATCAGAAAACTCACCAAAGCAGCAAAAATCTATATCCCTGAAAAAGCTGCCTA
>DCGB01000134.1 GCA_002314515.1 Solobacterium sp. UBA1789
GAAAGAGGCAATGCAAGAGGTTTTTCACAAAATTTACACATTATTCCTCAAAAAGTTATAAACATTCAAATAAGCTATTTTTTCCACCTCTTCATCACTAAAACCTACCTCATATAAGGCCTTAATCAGATTCTGCGTCTTAGACGCATCCTCCAAACCCTCAGCCATATCATCATCCGGATAATTACCCAAAAAGTTCATATAATCAAAACCACAACCAACATGATCAACACCAATCAGATTCGCAATATAAAAAGCCTGCTTAGCCAAACCCAAGGCTGTCTGTTCATCTTCATTATCACTGACAAAAAACTTAGCCGCATTCAAACCAACAACGCCACCCTTGGATGCAATAGCTTTCAACTGCTGATCAGTTAAATTACGATCATGATGACAGACATTACGTGCATTAGAATGTGTGGCAATAACCGGCCTCTTTGAATAACTTATAATATCCCAAAATGTTTTCTCATTGGCATGCGACACATCAATAATCATTCTTAGATCATTCATTGTCCTAATAGCCTCTTTTCCCTTATCACTCAAACCCCGCAATGGATCGTTTGGCCAGCCTTCTGCCAATTCATTAGACTCATTCCAGACCAGAGACGCAACTCTAACACCCTTATCATAAAGATATCTGATCTTACTGCTGACATCATCCCTGATACCGCACATACCCTCAACCGACATTAAAACTTTTAATTTATTGACATCAAGATCATCTTTATTTAATACTCGCTGAATGTTTTTATTATTATTTAATTCTCTTTGACAGTTTTCTACCATCTTCTGCATTGTAGTCCAGTCTTCAACGCCCGAAAAGAAAGAAGCCGCAAAAACGCAATCAACCTCACCGGCTTTTAAATCATTCAAATGATATTTATCAAAAGAATTATCCTCATTATTTAAAATATCATGTTCATACAAATTAGTACCAATATCGCTATGCATGTCATACGTCTTCATAATTTAACCTCATTTATATCGAAATTATCATACAAAATAATATGAAAACAGACAAATACCATCTATAATTGATGTATGCTACTAACAATCGACGTTGGAAACACCAACATAAAACTAAGTATCTTCCAAGATAACAAGTTACTTGCCTCATCCCGCTCAGCATCACGCCAGCAGGAATACAAATCAATCATTCTATCTTTTTTATACCGCGAAAATATTCGAAATGATGCCATTGACGATACTATCATTGCCTGTGTTGTACCTGAAGTATTAAATCGTCTAAAAAAAGACATTTTAACCATCACCGGTAAAGAAGCTATTGTCATTAGCGCTAAAGAAAATACCTGTGGTCTGACAATGACTGATCAAATCAGAAACGAACTTGGTGCTGACCTTTTAGTAATGGCATCATATGCCTATAATCTGTTCAACCAGGAAATCATCATTGTATCCATGGGAACAGCATCAGTAATTTCTCATATAACTGGTGAAGGCGAATTCAAACATTGTATTATTGCCCCTGGCTTTATTACCTTAGCTGGTTCTTTANNCTGGCTTCCACAAAATGGCTGCTGCCCTTTGGCGGAATGCTTCATTATTGCCAGAGCTTGAAATAGAAAAAAAGAATTCCTTTTTAGCTACCAACACCGAAGACGCCATGACCGTAGGCATCTATGATGGCTATATTGGCATGATGAAATATCTTATCAAAGGTATGGAAAGAAGCATCCTTACCCAGCCGCTTATCATTGGCTGTGGTGGTTATGGTAAAAAAATCGTACCTTATATTAAAGACTTCAAATACTATCAGCCAGATCTGGTAACCATTGGCCTAAGTTATCTATATGAAAAATACTACAAAAAATAAAGTTATCCTTGCATCCGGATCACCACGTCGTAAAGAACTTTTGGCAACCTTAGGCATTGACTTTGATATTATCGTTGCCGACATCGACGAAAGCATCGATAAGAGTCAAATAATTGAAAACGAAATTCAAAGACTGGCCCACAATAAAGCTCAAGCTATCTTTAAATTACACCAGGATAAAATTGTCATTGGCTCGGATACAGTTGTTGTCATCAACAACGAAATACTTGGCAAACCAAAGGACAAGGAAAGTGCCAGAGAAATGCTCAACAGACTATCTGGCAATAAACATCAGGTCATCACCGCCCTCAGCATCATCTCGCCTAATGGCAGTGACGATATTGTCTCTGTTTCCGATGTCTACTTCGATAAACTAAGTGAAAAGGAAATAGAAGAGTATTTAGATACAAATGAACCCTATGATAAAGCTGGAGCCTATGCCATTCAGGGTGGTGCTGCCAAATTCATTAATAGAATTGATGGCGACTATTATGCAATAATTGGACTGCCAGTCAACAAAGTCTATCAGCTGCTCAAAAAACATCTATAAGACAAGCCCGCAAATTGGGCTTTTTTATTTCTTTGAAGTCCTTCTGGGGATTTAGAAATAAATAACTTTAAGATACAATTAAATCAGTAACGCAATAAGCCATCTATAAGGAGAAAAGTCATGCCAGAAATGTCAAAAGCATATCAGCCACGCTTTATGGACGATCCAAATCCAAGTGAAAAGATTTTGAAATTAGGTAAAAAGATTACCGATGTAGCCAAACATAAGATATTTGGCATAACAACCCACGATCCCGAATATTGGGGATTAAAATGTGTCTGCGATGACGAAATGGCCGAAGTTGCCCTACGCATGGACCTAAGACACCCCTATACATTTGAAGAAATGTGTGCAATGAACCCCGAACATAAACCTGAGAAACTACAGGAAATCCTGGATAAGATGTCTCATGTCGGTATTTTAGAATACGATTATGGCAATAACTACGATAAAAATGGCCCAATTAAAGATGCAGTAAATGTCAAAAGATACATTCTGCCAATGTTTGTCCCAGGTTCTGCTGAATTTACAAACATGATAAAGTCACAGCTCGATGAATATCCTGAACTGGCACAGTTTTTTGAAAGAATGACATTTATTCCATTAGCCGGCATTACAGAACTTGTTCCACCAGGAGGAGCCGGTATTGGCATGCACGTCATTCCTGTTGAAAAAGCTATTTCCATGGAAAACAAATCTGTTGATTTAGAACATATCTCCTATTGGTTAAAGAAATATGAAGGTCACCTGGGTGTTGGCATCTGTTCGTGTCGCTATGGACGCGCGAAGTTAGGCGAGGGTTGTGGTGACTCGGCTGACGACTGGTGTATTGGCATTGGTGATATGGCTGATTATTGTCGTGAAACCGGCAAGGGCCACGACATTACCTATGAAGAGGCCATGCAGATATTAAAGAATGCTGAAGACAATGGCTTTGTACATCAGATTACCAACATTGATGGCGAAGATAAGATATTTGCTATCTGTAACTGTAATTTGAATGTCTGCAATGCCTTAAGAACTTCACAGCTTTTCAATACTCCTAACCTTTCAAGAAGTGCCTATACTGCCAAAGTTGATCCTGCCAACTGTGTTGCCTGCGGAAAATGTGTTGAAACATGTCCTGCTGGTGCTGTAAAACTTGGACAGAAATTATGTACAAAAGAAGGACCAGTCAAATATCCTAAACACGAACTCCCAGACGCCTTATCCTGGGGTGAAGATAAGTGGGATGAAAACTACCGCAATACAGCAAGAATCAACTGTTATGAAACCGGTACTGCCCCATGTAAGACAGCCTGCCCAGCCCACATCGCTATACAGGGTTATCTGAAAATGGCTGCTCAAGGACGCTATCAGGAAGCCCTGGCTCTAATTAAAAAAGACAACCCATTCCCAGCAATCTGCGGAAGAGTATGTAATAAAAAATGTGAAGACGCCTGCACCAGAGGCAGTATTGATAAGGCAATTGCTATTGACGCTGTCAAAAAATATATTGCCGAACTGGACTTAAAAGCAGAAACCAGATATATTCCACCAGTTGTCATTCCAAGTAACGTCCAAGACCATTGGGATGAAAAAATAGCTATTATCGGCGCTGGCCCTGCTGGCTTATCATGTGCCTTCTATTTAGCTACCAAGGGCTATAAACCAACTGTCTTTGAGGCAAATAAAAAACCAGGTGGAATGATGCAATATGGTATTCCATCATACAAACTTGAAAAAGACATCATTGAAGCTGAAATCGAAGTATTAAAAGAACTCGGTGTTGAAATCAGATGCGGTATTAAAGTTGGTGAAGATGTAACACTTGATGAATTAAGAAAGCAAGGCTTTAAAGCCTTCTATCTGGCAATTGGCTGTCAGGCAGGAAAAGTTCCAAATATTGATGGTATTGATGCCAGCAACATTACAAATGCTGTTGAATTCTTAAAAAATGCCAGCGAAAATCATGATCAGAAACTAGCTGGAAATGTTATTGTCGTTGGTGGTGGTAATGTTGCCATTGACTGTGCCAGAACCGCAAAACGCTTTGGTGGCCAGGTTAAAATGTTTGCCCTGGAAACAAGAGAAACAATGCCAGCATCTAAACTGGAAATTGAAGAAGCTCTTGATGAAGAAGTTCAAATTAACAACTCATATGGACCAAAAGAAATCATCAAAGACGAAAACGGCAATGTTAAATCAATTGTCTTTAAGAAGTGTCTATCAACTATTGATGAAACAGGCAAATTTAATCCATCTTATGATGAAAACGATACTATCAGTGTTGACGCTGATCACATCATCTTTGCCATCGGCCAGGGTATTGAATGGGGCAAAATATTAGAAGGCTCAAAAGTTGAATTCTGGCATGGCAATTATCCAGTTGCTGATAAATTAACCTACCAGACTGCTGAACCAGATATTTTCGTTGGTGGTGATGTTTATACCGGCCCAGCCTTCGTTATTAATGCTATCGAACAGGGTCATCAGGCTGCTGATTCACTCCATCGTTTTGTTCAACCAGGTACTTCATTAACCATCGGCAAAAACAGAAGAGAATTCATCGCTCTGGATAAAGACAATATTGTCATCGACAATTACGATGAAGCTGGCAGACAGGAAGAAGCTCTTGATGAAAACATCGACTATCGCAAGTCATTTAAAGATGCTAGAAAGACTCTAACTGCTGAACAGGTTAAAATCGAAACTGCCCGCTGTCTAGGCTGTGGTGCATCTGTTGTTGATGAAAACAAGTGTATTGGCTGTGGTGTATGTACAACAAAGTGTGAATTTGATGCTATCCACTTGTTCAGAGATCATCCGGAAATGACACACATGATTAAGTCAGAAGATAAGTTTAAGGAAATTCTTCCTTATGCTGCTAAATGCGCTATCAAAATTACCTTCGGTTCTAAGACTCCTGAAGAAAAAGAGTCACAGAGAAAACATAAAGAGTGGAAGAAATCTCAAAAGAATAAATAAGTATGCATGAACTGGGAGTTGTATTTCATGTCATTGATTCAGTAGAAGAGCTGGCAAAAGAAAACAATGTTAAGCACATCAATTCCGTAACCCTGGAAATAGGAACTGTTACCGGTGTTGTCCCTTCTTATCTGGAAGACTGCTGGAATTGGGCTGTTAGTAAACACGAACTAATGACAGAATGTAAACTAAAAATAGAAAAGATTGATGCCATAACTCATTGTCAAGACTGTGGCGAAAACTACAATACGATTATATATGGCAAAACCTGTCCAAAGTGCCAAAGTCCTAATACTTATCTGGTTCAAGGCAATGAATTCAATATTAAAGAAATGGAAGTTATCTAATGGAAAATGTCAGAATTATTGAAGTAAAACAAAGCATCTTTGCCGACAATAATGCCCGCGCAAATGAGCTTCGCCAGGAATTGAAACAAAACAAGATATTCCTGTTAAACCTGATGTCCTCACCTGGCGCCGGAAAAACAACAACTCTATGTCAGGTAATCAGAATCCTGAAAGACAAATTAAATATTGGCGTTATGGAAGCCGACATTGACTCTGATGTCGATGCCAAAAAGATTGCCGAATGCGGGGTTAAATCAATTCAGCTTCATACCGGTGGCATGTGTCATCTTGATGCCGACATGACCAGACAGGGATTAGAAAACCTGATTGATGGCAATATTGACCTGGCAATTCTAGAAAATGTCGGCAACCTGGTCTGTCCTGCCGAATTCGATACCGGGGCTGTCAAAAATGTCATGATACTATCAGTTCCTGAAGGAGACGATAAACCTCTCAAATATCCCCTGATATTCCAGGTTTGTGATGCCTTGATTATTAATAAAATTGATGTCTTACCATATTTTGACTTTGATATGGAAAAAGTGGTTGAAAATGCACATATGCGTAATCCTAAACTTGAGATATTCCCAATATGTGCCAAAACCGGTGAAGGAATTGAAGACTTCTGTGCCTGGTTATCTAAACAGGTCGAAGACTGGAAGAAAGATTAGAATGCACACAATGCATTCTTTTTTATATAATATAAAGCGAAGTGAAAAAGAGGTATTTTTATGCTTAAAATAAATTTTTTAAAGAAGATCTTTGTATGTATTCTTGCAATGATATTAAGCTTTATTTCTTTTAGTAAAGTAAGAGCTGATGTTTTAAACCATACCTGCGATCATATCAGTGATGCAAAACTATTGACTTCCTCATGCATAGAATATGACGATAATTCTTTTCAATATTATTTGAATTCTGGAGATTATTATTTAAATGAAGATATTCTTGATTTAGGCGATGCAAACGATATTCAAATTAAAAGCGGAGAAACAGTCAATATCTGCCTAAATGGACATATTATTAATGCCTATTTTGAAGTCTATGGTGAATTAAATATTTATGACTGCCAGGAAACTGAGCATAAATATACAAAAGACAATAAATTTAAATATGTTTTAGATGAAAATAATGGAAATATCACTGTAAAGGGTGGCGCTATATATGGAATGAGCATGGGCCAGAGAAATGGTGGTGCCTTCTATGTTAAAGAAGGTGCAACATTAAATCTTACTAATGTTAATATCATTGGCAATGATGCCGTAAATGGTTCAGCCATCTTTGCCGAAAAAGGAAGTGTATACTGCAAAAATGTCAATATACTCGGTAATTCAAATGACGTACTTCGCAATTACAGTGACCCGATAAGATCTGGTGCTGCTCTTGTATGTATTGACAGCGATGTAGTATTAGAAAACACCAATATCAAAGACAACACCTTATTAGATGACATAGACATAAATGCCAGTTCAGTTTACATTTCCGGTCAGAATAACAAAACAGTATTATTAAAGGGCAATACAACCATCAAAGACAATTATGTTCGTATACCTACCGCGACAGATAATGTTTTTGACTTAAGATATAGCGGATTAACAGTAGACCCTAATGGCAATAATCTATTAGATGTCGAAGATGGCTTTAGTGGTTATGTCGAAGTTGAAGTTTTTGACTATGTCAATAAGAGTACCTATACAAATAAATTACTTGAAAGCACATTAACAAAGAACTTAAATAATAATTATTTAGCTAATTTCTCTTTAACAGGTTCAAAGAACTTTAGCTCATACTATCTAAACAGCAACAACAACCAAATCAGCATCCTCTATCGTATTAAACAGCAGCCAAGTGTAACAAACGGCTATAAATATGATGTCAAAGAAAATGGCTATAATGTTGAATACCAATGGTATGAAAAAACAAAAGAAACAGTATCTATCGACAACTATATTAATAAAATTCAGCTTGGTGAAAAAACAGCAAATGGCTACAAATCAGCATTTAACTTTAGAATAGGAGCTCTTATAGGCATAGAACTAAAAGATCTGGAAGAAACAGATGCAACTATTTCCTTTAAATCAACTTCTAATGATATTTATCTCGACAAAAACACTTATAAACTTGGTGACACATATTATATAAAACAAAGCGGAAATAATTTATCAATATACTTAAAAAGAGACTCCACCGAAACCGAATTTGAAATTACCGATGTCAAAGTAATTAAAGATAAACTGACTGCCATAACCGGTCAAACTACCAGTACCTTAACAAGCAGAACAATAGGTTCATATATCTGTAAGGCATCAATGAAAAATGGACAAAACATTGATAAAGTACATACCAGTGAAGTTACAGATATTATTACGCTAATTAATGAAGATAAGGGTGATTGCAAAGTTATAAGCTCTACCAACGGCAGTGCCAATTATCCAATTGGCAAAACTCAAGACACAGCATTACATATTAAAGGCATTTATTTTGATGAAATAAAAGAAAACTCTACAAGCAGTGATGGCAGTAATCCTTTTGAAAATATCAAAGTAAACTGTAACGGAAGCGAATTAACATATAACAGTGATTATGTATTGGAAGAAGGTTCAATTAAAGTAATACTTCTGAAATCATTCCTGGATACTCTTGCCAAGGGAAATAATGAAATATCAGTATCTTTGATCACCAATATTGAAACATATGAATTTAAACTGAATGTCATAATCAATGATGGTTACAAGGTTGTAAATACATCGGTAAAATAATTCTTATTTAATAAAGTTCATTACAATATTCACATCTTTATTCCAAAAAATAATCGAAAAAAGATTCCATTAAATGAAAAGATCCGACAGGATCTTTTATTATGGGCCTAAAAAATGATTTCTACTTTATTTGTATATTCACCTTCAACAATATCGTAATGACTGATTTCAGAAATACTATTTTTAAGTATCTTTAAGGCAATACCCTTATCACTATCGTTTGGATCAAAACTTGAACCATTGTATAAAACGATCATCTTAGTTACATTTTCCTTTTGACTATAAATAATCGAAACTTTGGCTCTAATAAAATTGCCTAAATGACTCATTAATATCTGGCCACACAGCTCTTCAAAAGCCGATTCAATCTGATAAATCAGTTTATGTTCAAGCAAATTCTTACGGCCGTATTCTTCAATCCTGTAAGCTGTAGCCTGAAAATCAAATTCACTGGAATCAATTAAGAATTCTAATGATTTCAACTGATTAATAAAAATTATTGTTTTTTCTTTTTGCGGATTTTCAAAAATCTGTTCAGGACTGCCTTCTTCATAAATAATGCCTTCATCCATATAGAAAACACGATTAGAGATTGTACGGGCAAACTTCATTTCGTGGGTTACAATGACCATCGTTCTTCCTTCTTTGGCCAGATCACGGATTACTGATTCTACTTCACCAACCATAGTTGGATCAAGGGCACTTGTTGGTTCGTCAAATAAAATAACTTCAGGATCCATTGCCAGCGTACGACAAATGGCTACTCTTTGTTTCTGGCCACCGGATAATTCATCAGGATATTTTGCATATTTCGATCCCAGACCAACTTTGTGTAATAAAGACATGGCTTTTTCGTATGCCTGTTTCTTATCACGACCTAATATCTGTATCTGCGGATTCATAATATTTTCAATAATTGTTAAATGAGAAAAGAGATTAAAGGACTGGAAAACCATGCCAATCTTTTTTCTGGCTTTATTTACATCATATCCTTTGGCAGTGACGTCTTCACCATCAACAATGATTTGACCATTAGTTGGCTCACCAAGCATATTGATACATCTAAGTAATGTTGATTTACCAGCACCACTAGGTCCAATAACTGCAATAACATCGCCTGTATTAATGACGGCATTTATGTCTTTAAGTGGCTTTGAATCATGGAAAGCTTTTTCGACGTGTTTTAACTCAATCATCTTATTTAGCCCCCTTTAAAATGTCGTCAATATTACGATTCTTTGGATTCAGTTTCTTCTCTAAAAAGGAAATTAAAACAGTAAATAAACTAACCATTACAAAATAAATAATGGTTGTAATTATTAATGGGAAGAAAGCTTCATAGGTTCTGCTTCTGATGATATCCGAAATTTTTGTGATATCCTGAACTGCAATATAACCTACAACAGAAGTAGCTTTTACCAAGGAAATCAGTTCAGCCTTAAATGGCGACAGGAACAATGGCATAATTTGTGGAATGATGATATAACGTATTGTTTTCTTTTTGTTGTAGCCTAAGGCATAGGCAGCTTCGTATTGTCCCTTATCAATAGCCATAGCAGCGTTTTTAATTAAACCAAAGATACTCGTCGAAAAAATGACGGTAAAAGAAATAATGGCAATCCAGATTCCATTCAAATTGCTATCCGCAAAGATTATGTAATAGAAAACCATCAGAACAACAACCGCTGGTAAACCGTTTACTATCCATTCATAATACTTTAATAACTTGTTAGTAATAAAATAATTGCCTCTATATAGACTAAATAATATAAATCCAAGAATTAATCCCATGATTGCCGCTGCAAAAGTGATACTAGCAGTTACAATAATTCCATCAATATATAGCTGATATCTGTTTTCTTCAATTAAAGTACGTTTAAAACTGGTTGTTAAATTTGTAAAGATATTATTTTTATTGGCAACATTATCCTGTTTTTTTACTAAGACAATAATCTTGCCATCATAAAAATATTCACTAAACTGCATATTTTCTTTACGTTCTTCAGTAATAGTAATATTTGAAGCAGCTACATCACATATGCCTGATGAGACAGCTGTCAACATGCCGGCAAAACTGTAGTCTTCCATTTCGATATTGTAGCCATATTCTTTGGCAAAGCTGACAATAATATCAATATCCAAACCAACAATCTTGTTATCTTTATAGTAACAGCTTGGTGCACCGGAGTCGGAGCTAACAGCCAGTTTGATAGTTCCATTAATATCCTCTAAACCAGAATAATCAATGTCTTTGGCATCTTCATCATCACTAAACCACTTATCAATGATTTCCTGTAATTCTCCGCTTTCTTTGATTTTATTAATGTATTCGTCAAGATCATATTTTATTAAACTACATTTATTATTTTTGGCAATGGCAAAAGCCAGCTGTTCACTGGCGATTGTACCAATGGAAATAACGCCATTATTTTCTGCCAGTTTACTATCAAATACAGCATCGGAAGCTACACCTGCTTCAACTTTTTCGGAAATAATCGATTTAATAATATCGGACATTGAATTAAAGTATTGAATGTCGACATTACTTATCGTATTTTTGGCATAGTGATCATTAATAGATCCAGCTAAAACACCAATTGATTTTCCTGTAAGTTCAATTACATTACTATACTTGGTTATTGAATTAACTTTTCTGATAATGATATAAGATGTTCCGCTGGCATAAGGGTCAGAGAAATAGTAACTCTTTTGTCTTTCTTCGGTAATGATTATACTGCTCATACCAATATCAGCCTTGCCAAAACTAATTGCAGCTAAAACACCGCCAAAATCATATTGAGCTATCTTCATGCTGTAGCCTTTAGCCTTACAGAAGTTATAGATTAATTCGATTTCAAATCCTGTGAATTTTCCCTCTCGGATATAGGTTAATGGATAATTTACACCATCGCTGGCGATAGTGAGATTTCCATTTATATTTGGTAAAGATTCATAATCGATTGCTTTACCAGCATCGTTAATTAAATATTCATTGTATAAATTAAGAAGATCATCTTGCGAGTAATTTTGCTTAATGTATTCATTAAATTCAGTTTTTAAGGTAAAACCCTTCCTATCCTGATTAAAAATTGCTCCATACTGATAATTTCCAATTTCATATGGCAATAAAGACAATTCAGGATTTTGTTTAACAGATAAAATAGCCGGTCCTTTTTCATTTACTGTGAAATCAGCCTTACCTTCAACTACTGCACCGATACATTCAGCAGCTGACTGATAATATTCAAGTTTGGGATCATCAACATATTCAGAAATCAGTTCATCATATACAGAACCAACAAAAACAGCAGCAGTCTGCTTACTTAAACTTTCCAGAGTATCATACTTTGATTGCTCATTTTTCTGATTATTGCTTGAACAAGCGCCTAAAGATAATAAAGTAGTAATGATAATTAAAATACTAAATATTCTTTTAAACATCTTAATAATTATACTATATTTACGTAAAACTTCGTTTGAACACATCTAAATATCGTCTTAAAAAGATTATAAACTTATCATAAAGAACTTTGATTGGTTTTAATAAATATAAAAAACACCAGTTAAGGTGTTAAAAGTAAATGGTGCCGACACGTAATATTGAATTATAAATTGTAAAAAATAAACAAAATAATGAATAT
>DCGB01000062.1:0-939 GCA_002314515.1 Solobacterium sp. UBA1789
TTGATCATGCCTGGGGCTATGAGCCGGTTGGTTTGGCGGAGATTAAGGCTTATCGTCCAAGTAATAATTCTTTGAGTAGTGGACAGGTTTTAAAAGAACCTTATCGTTATGACAAGGCTTTACTGGTTATTAAGGAAATGGCGGATTCTTTATCGCTGGATCTGGTTGATAAGGGTTTGAAGACTAATCAGCTGGTTATTTCTGTTGGCTATGATATTTCTAATCTTGAGGACTATGAGGGAGAATTAAAGGAAGACTATTATGGTCGTTTAATGCCTAGACAGGCTCATGGTTCATATAATCTCAATGGTTATACTTCCAGTACCAAACTTATTGTGGATGCAGTCAGTAAGCTTTTTGAAAGAATTGTTGATAGTCGTTTAACAATCAGAAGAATGTATGTGGTTGCTTCACATGTCATCAAAAAGGAAGATGTCAGAGAAAATGTTGTAACTGAACAGCTGGATCTTTTTGATTTGAGCAAAAAAGATGTTGATGGTTCTCATGATCATGACCTGCTGGAAAAGGAAGAAAAGATGCAGGAGGCTATCTTAAAAATAAAAAAGAAATATGGCAAGAACGCTATCCTCAAAGCCAATAATCTGGAAGAAGGGGCAACGATGAAAGAGCGTAATGAACAGATAGGTGGTCATAAGGCATGAGTAAGTATGATGATATTATCAACTTGCCACGTCCAAAGTCTGATAGACCTAAGATGAGTTTATATAATCGGGCAGCACAGTTTTCTCCTTTTGCAGCCCTGGTTGGTTTTGATTCTTTGATTGGAGAAAGTGGACGTTTGACTGACAACAGGATTGAATTGGATGAATATGAAAAAGAAGAAATAAGAAGAGTCCTGGATTATCTTGATTTAAATGGAGAAAGGGAAATAGAGATATTATATTTTAAACAGGATACTTTAAAAGAAGGCGGATCCTA
>DCGB01000062.1:978-1238 GCA_002314515.1 Solobacterium sp. UBA1789
AAGAAAATAGATAATGTAGAGTCTTTGCTGATTTTTGTTGATAAGGAAAAAATCAAAATTGATGATCTGATTTCAGTGGAAATTATTGAATAAAGTACTATTATGTAGAAGAGGTGGATATAATGATTATTTTTACAATTTTAAAACTTGCAAAGAGAGTATTTGAGATCGTTGGCTTATATAAGCTTTTTGGTATTTTGGGTGAGAAGCAGTGGAAGTCTTTTATCCCTTTTTATAATGAATTTATTCTTTTCCGTAAG
>DCGB01000062.1:1258-9265 GCA_002314515.1 Solobacterium sp. UBA1789
ATACCGATATGTTCTGGCTCTATACCCTGGCTGATGTAGTTGGTGCTTATGTTGATCAGCTTGATAATCCTAGTCAGTTGGCAAAACTGATTTCTTTTGTTGCGGCTATTACCTGTCTGGTGTGCTGGATTAAGTATTGCAAGTATTATTCTAAGGCCTTTGGTAAGGGTGCGGGTACAACCTGGTTGACTTTCTTTTTTCCGGTTATTGTCTATGCGGTTATGGGTTTTAGTAAGGATACAGAATATCTTGGTAATCAGAGTAAAAAACAGGACGATAATTAATCGTCCTTTTTTGTGTTTTCTTTGATTTCTTCTATGATTTCCTGAAATTTCTGTTTATTATATTTGTTTAATAGTTTGAATGAGTGTTTGAGAACATTGCCTTTGAGGTCGCTGAGGTTTTTCTCATTGTTAGATGAGAATTCCGCATAGAGGTCGTTGGCAAAGGTTTCTATTTCTTCTGGACTCATTGAATGATAGATATTATTTAATAGGGCTTCAGTGGCTTTGCCGATAGTTGTCCGTTCTGTTTTATAGACAAAGTTGGTACCACTGATCTGCCAGGAGAAAGGATCGTGCTGCATGACGGATACACTGTTGCTGTCAACAGTTTTATAATCACAGGCACCCATTAGGACACCGATAACTGATGACTCAGGGACAAAGGATAGGATTTTGTCGCTGATGGCTAGTATTCTTGGCTTTCGGTCAGGTCGTTGATGAAACCAGGTCCATCGTTGTTGTAGACTTTAATAATTCTTTGTTTAATTTTTTCTGGTAAGTGGACGGCTGCCCAGACGGCCAGGTTGCCACCTTTGGAGTGTCCGCATAGATAGAGATGATATGATGGATATTTTTCGGCAATCTTTTTGGCATATTCGGTTGCCATGAGTTGAGCTGGTGTGCCGCTGGTAAAGGCCATATTGAGGTCTTCTTTCCAGCCTATCAATGAGGAATCAGTTCCTCTATAGGCAATAAAGATGATGTCTCCAGGCAAGAGAAAGCTTGTTGCGGAAAACTGACATTGATTTTCAATATCGGTATTTTCAATATAGTTGATAATTATGACGTTCTGGTATCTTGGACTCTTGGCACACTTTTTGACAAGCAAAAAATGATTGTCTTTAACGATATCCAGACCCCGATATTGTTCTTCTTCTTTGACCATATTTAGACGGTCATAGGCTTCTTTGAGGGCAAAGTCGCTGGCGCTGAAATTTAAATATGCCAGAGCAGAAAAAATGAGACCATCAATAGGATTTGGTTTACGTTCAAAGAAGTTGATGTCACCTCGCCAGGTGAGATAGTCAAAAATATTACCTTTTGTCATAATAATTATTCTATAAGTTTATGGTTTTTTGTAAAGGTTTAAAGCACGAAGAATTGATGGGTAATTAATTATCCATGAAGCCTATTCAACAATTGTTATAATAAAGATATGTTGAAAGATATTGAATATTATCTAAAAGAAGATACCCTTCTTATTTGTCCAGATAATTTTAAGACTAAGGTTTTGGAGTATCTAAGTAATAAGAAAATCATTGCAAATGTCAATTTTCTAACTTTGGCTGCCTATAAAAAGAGCTTCTTTTTTGATTATGATACAGAAGCTGTGAACTATCTGATGAATAAATATGATTTGAGCGTCAAAAATGCAAAAGAAATCTTAAATAATCTTATATTTATTGATAGTAAGAGGCATTATTCAATAGAAAAGCTGGATAAACTTGTTACTTATAAAAAAGATTTGGATGAGGCTGGTTTACTGAGTTATGACCCTTTGTTTTTAAACTATATTCAAGGAAAAAACATTGTCGTTATGGGTTATGGCAAACTTAATTCTTTTGATAGAAATATACTTCGAGGCAAAAGTATTAAGGTTGTTGAATATGAACGTGTTGAAAAAGAGTATCAGATTAAAAAATTTAACGATATAGAGGATGAGGTGGAGCACCTCTATGCAGCTATTTATGATTTGCTGGATAAAGGTATTGATATTAATAAAATATATGTTTTAAATTCGTCCAGCGAATATGAGAGTTATTTTAAGCGTTTTAATCTATATTACGGTTTTGAGATCAATTATGAGCAGAGCGATAGCCTGCTGTCGCTGGCTTTGACGGACAATTTTATTGAACTGTTAGATAACAACGATAAAGAGTCTATATATAATTACCTAGTTGCTTATGATAATGAGGTTGCTTCTAAATTGATTGGTTTATTAAATAAATATGCTGCTTATGATTTATCAGCAGTAAAGAGTCTGATAATTGATGATTTAAGCAGCATTAAGCTTAAAAACAATAAAAAAACCAATGTTGTTCAAGCAGTTGAGATGTTTAATGAATTTGAAGATGATGATCAGGTTTTTTTGATTGGCTTCCATGATTCCTGCATTCAAATGAAGACTGATATTGAATATCTGACAGATAATGTCCGTCCTTTTGTCAATAAGCCATTGGTCGAAGAAGAAAACAGTCTGCTAAAAGAAAACGTTGTTAATTATCTGGCAAACATAAATAATCTGTTTTTGTCTTATTGTGAAAAGACGCCTTTTAATAAACATGATGCACAGAATCTCTTGTCAGCTTCTTATCATGATGAAAAAACAGCAAGCAATTATTCTGATAATCTGAACAAAGTCAAATATGCCTATATGCTGGATCGTTTACGTAAATATGGCAGTAAGTCAGATAGCATTGAAGACATGTCTGCGACTTATGGTGATAATGACTATTTAAAGTACCAGAATAGTTTTAAAAAACTATCGGCTGAACAAATAAAGAAGTTTAAGTCAGTAAAACTATCTTATTCAGCAATGAACAACTACTATGAGTGTGCATTTAAGTATTATTTAAATAATATTTTAAAGATTAATGAAACGGCCGGTAACTATAATACCAAGATTGGATCTTTGGTTCATGGTGTTTTTCAGGACCTTTATAGCGATGATGATTTCGACTTTGAAATATCATGGAAAAGAAATATCTTTAATCTGGAACAGGGTCTGGGTGAAGAATTGTTTATTGATGAAAAAGAAAAATATTTTAAGGAGAAACTAAAAGAAGAAGTACGTGAAGATGTTGAAATAATTATTAGACAGAAAAACGAGGGACTTCAGGATAAGCAGCGTTGTGAGAATAATTTCAATATCGCTGTTGAAGATGGAATTAGTTTTACTGGTTTTATAGATAAGCTGATGTATCGAGAAAAAGATGGGGAGAAGCTGGTCAGCATTGTCGATTATAAGACTGGTAACAGTTCATCGATTAATAAAAAGCTGATGGAATATGGCTTGTCTTTACAATTGCCTTCTTATCTTTATCTTTTGAATCATGATGAGGGGTTTAAAGATGCCCTGATTGGTGGTTTTTATCTCCAGCATGTCATCAACAGCAATATCCGTTATGACAAAGAAAAGGATAAAAAAGAACTAAAGAACGAATCGATGAAACTGGAAGGATATAGCAGTAACGATATAGATCGTCTAAGAATCTGTGATCCTGATTTAAAGAATATAGATGGTATCAGTCTAAAGGCTGATGGTAGTTTTACTGCTCGTTCTCGAGTCTTATCTGATGAAGAGATGGCTGATCTGATAAAGCTGGTTGAAGATAAGGTTAAAGAAGCTGGTCACAAAATATTGTCAGGTAAGTTTGAAATCAATCCGAAGCAGATAGATAAAAAGAATTTCTCCTGCCAATATTGTCCGTACAGTGATATCTGTTATAAGCGCAATAGTGATCTGATCATTATCAACAGTAAGGAGGATGGCGATGAAGCTGACTAGTCAACAGGAAGCGGCAGTTAAAGAAAATGGTCGCAATATCATCGTTTCCGCCGGTGCCGGTAGTGGTAAGACCAAGGTTCTTTCTGAACGTGTTTTTAAACACGTCAATGAAGACCACTGGGATATCGATAAGATGCTGGTGCTGACTTTTACTAATGCAGCAGCTGCTGAGATGAAGAAACGTATTCGCGAAAGACTGACTGAAAATGATGATTTATCAGTTGAAGAAAAAAAGCGGCAGTTAAATAAGATCGACAGCAGTTTTATCATGACCTTTGATGCCTACGCTTTATTCCTGGTCAAAAAATACAATCAGCTACTGGGTGTCGATGACGATATCATGATTGCCGATAACAATCTGATGGTAATCAAAAGAGACCAGATTCTCAATGAAATCCTGGAAGAAGAATATCAGAAGCGTGATAAGGGCTTTATCCAGATCATCAACAGCTTCTGTGTTAAAAATGACGATAATATTCGCTCGGCAATCGTTTTAATCAACAATAAGCTGAATTCCTTATATGACAGAGAGGCCTTTGTTGATAATTATGAAAAAAACTTTTATAGTAATGAGGCTATAGAACGGATGATAGCGGAATACGAGGCTTTTCTGCTGGATAAAATAGCTATTCTGCGTAACAAAATCAATGAATTATCGGAATTTGTGGAAAACATTGGTGATTATTATCTTAATATCGATGATGTTTTTGCCAGTCAGACATATTCAGCAATTAAGAATAGTGTTGATAGATTGGAGATTACTAAGAAGCGTTTGCCTAATAACAGTGGGGCATCTGAGTTAAAAAAGGAAATTAAAACTTTTATAGATAAGTTAAGAGAATACGTTGTTTTTGATGGGGATACTCTAAAGAGTCAATACCTTTCTACTCGAGACAACGTTCTTTGTTTATTGTCTTTAGCTCAAAGGCTAAATGAGGGTTTGAATAATTACAAGAAGGCTAAAAATATCTTTGAGTTTTCTGATGTGTTTAAGATGGCTATTGATGTGGTAGCAAAACATAAAGATGTTTGTCTGGAGATAAGGGATTATTTTAAAGAAATACTAATCGATGAATATCAGGATACCAATGATCTGCAGGAAGAGTTTATCAAAAGGATAGCCTACAACAATGTATATATGGTTGGCGATGTTAAACAGTCGATATATCAGTTTAGAAATGCCAATCCTTTGATCTTTACTAACAAATATGGTGATTATCGTCAGGGTCTTGATGGCATGACAATCGATTTAACTAACAATTTCCGCAGTCGTAAAGAAGTGTTGAATGATATCAATATTATTTTTAGACGTTTAATGACCAGGGATATTGGTGGTGCCGATTACGTCGATGGTCATCAGCTCAATGCCGGTAATTTAGCATATGAAGAGAACGGCAAGTCAGCAGAAAACTATAATATGGAGATCTTGTCTTATGACTATGATAAGAAAGAATATCCTTTTACGGTCTGTAGTCAGGCAGCAGTTGAGGCCATTATTATTGCCAAGGATATCTGTGATAAGATCAGGAATAAATATCAGATTTATGATGGTAACGTATTACGACCTGTTGATTATCGGGATTTTGCAATTCTAATCGATAGGAGTACAAATTTTGACTTGTTTAAGGAGATCCTAACTTATTATCAGATTCCAACAGCTATTGAACAGGAAGAGAAAATGTCTGATAGCGATCTGATGGCGGTNNNNGGCGGTCATTCGGAGTATTTTTAAATTTCTGGCTTGTCTGAAAAAAGAAGACTATGGTTATGATTTTGTCTATTCTTATGTCTCTATTGAGCGATCTTTCTTAAGAGAGTATCCGGATAGTCTTATTTATGATGTAATCTGTGAAAATAAGATTAAAGAAAGCGAACTGTATAACATTCTTTATACGATATATCGGGATATTGATGTTAAATCTCTTTCGGAAATATTAGATGAGATTATGGCGGCTTTTAATGTCTATACCAAGTTAAATAAAATTGGTGAGGTAAAAGCCAATATTGTGAAAATTGATTATCTGTATCAGCTGGCTCATTCTCTGGCAGCATTAGGTCAGAATTATCTGGATTTTAATGAATATCTTTCACAGATTTTTAAGAATGACAATGATATTAAATTTAATATGCAGACTGAGGATGAAAATGCTGTTAAGATTACAACTATTCATAAGTCTAAGGGTTTGGAATATAGTGTTGTCTATTATCCGGGTCTCTATGTCAAGTTTAATCGCCAGGAAGAAAATGACAGTTTTGTCTTTTCAAAGGAAGATGGCCTGATTATTCCTTCAATGATTGAGGGCCGTGGCCTAAAGAATACTTTTAATAAAGATCTGTATAAATATAAATTTGATAAGAATGATATCGGTGAAAAGATCAGGCTGTTTTATGTAGCTTTGACCCGAGCCAAGGAAAAAATGATTTTAGTCTGTCCTTTAGAAGATAAGTCCCAAGGTGGTACGGCTGTTATTGATGATGACAAGCGTCTGAGCATGATTTGTTTTAAGGACTTCCTTGATAACATCTATAGCGATCTGACAGATTATATTCGACCAGTTGATTATAATGATTATGATTTTAGGATCGATTTCAGTGTTAATGATAAAGACCTGTTTAAAAAGATTGGCTCAGGTGGTAAATATATTCAGGTTAAAGAAAAGCTTAATATCAATGCCAAAATAGTAGAAGAATCAAGCTTTTCCAAGAAAGCTGGTCTTATTGACAGCAAACAGAGGGCAGCACTTGATTTTGGTACCAGGATACATTATTACCTGGAGACCTTGGATTTTAGAAATCCGCAGTTTGATTATCTTGAACCGTTATATCTTGAAAAAATCAGGGCTTTTCTGGACGGCGATCTTATGAAAGAAAAGGATAAGGCAGTCTGTCACAAAGAATACGAGTTTATTTATGATGATCATGGTCAAAGGAAACATGGTGTTATCGACTTATTGATGGAATATGAGGATCATTTTGATATCATCGATTATAAATTAAAGAATATTGATGATAATCATTATCACGAACAGCTCAATGGGTATCGTCAATACATTTCTTCAATCAGCAATAAAAAGGTCAACTGTTATCTTTACAGTGTAGTTGATTCAAAGTATGAAAAAATAGATTAAATATTTTGTCATATACGATTATGGCGTAAGTAATGTATATATTTTTCTTGTATAATTTTATATATGAAAAGACGTGGAAGTTTTGGAATTGGTGGTTTTATTGGCCTGATAATTATTGCATCGGTATTCGGCGATTTCGCTATTGGTTTTATTGGAGTTCTGATGATGGCTTTATTTGTTGCAGTTCCGCTTGCAGCGATTGTTTTTCTGATTAAGGCAATCAAATCTGGCGACAAGAATAAAAAAGCTGATAATAATGTTACAAATAAGACAATTCATAAAAGTGGCAATAATATTTCTGCTGCTAATTTAAACAAAATCAATACAAGGTTAAAGAAATATTTTGAATCAAATGTTTATCTGCCAATTATTAAGGGTCTGTGTTTTACGACCCGCAATGGTGTTTTTGAATCGCTTGATCAATTGTATCTCACTTATGAGGGCGAAAAGATTCAAATGCTTGGTGAATTTAAAGATCGTCATAGAGACATGTATGATCAGTTAATTAAACTCTTAGTGGCTTTTTCAAAAGAAGATGATGCAGTTATGACAGCAGAAGTTGATATTGAACCTGTTAAGGAAGATAGGAAAGTAAATACTATCAAATTATCGCAGGCTCAATCATATATTGATAAGATCAATGCCTTGAATGCGGCTATTCCTAATGAGGAAATAACCAATGGTTTATATCAGACCTGTGATTTTTTGAAGCAGATTGATCTGGCAGCCAGCAAGGATGATAATCTGACCAAGCTTTATGATTATTATCTGCCAATTCTGGTTAATATCCTGGAATCCTATAAGTCTTTACAGAATGTTGATAATGAAGAATCAAGAAAGACACAGGCTCAGTTAATTAAGACAATTATATTGATTAATGAGGCATTGAAGACTATTTATAATTCTTTACATGAAGAAGATTATATGAATCTGAATGCGGATATGTCCACCCTTCAGACATTATTGAAAAAAGATGGCTATGGCGATGATCCGTTTGGAGGTAAGTAATGGCTGGTCAGGATATTTATAAATTGGTTGAAGAAGTCAATAAACGCAAACAGCAGGGTTCTTCCGATATTGATGCCAT
>DCGB01000062.1:9272-10279 GCA_002314515.1 Solobacterium sp. UBA1789
CTACAGTATGCTGGATGAGTCAAATGATATTCCTTTGGAAAATATTCGTGAGAATGTCAAAAATACCTATAGTAATGAAAACAGCGATAAGTATCTGGCTTCTCTAAAGGATAAAAAAGTATCAGAATCAAAGGTAGTCAGAAGACCTTCTTTTCCAACTGATGTAGATAATTATGAGAATCGTTCTGATTGTTTTTTAGCGATAATTTCGGCTGTTGACTATGGTAACAATAATGTTCAGGAATATGTTGATGGTCATATGAAGGCTTTAGAAAAATATTATTCAGGAGCTTTGGCTAATTCCAAGGATTTACAATTACTGGAAGCTCAGGTTTATGAGGAAATACAGGTAGCTTCTCATAATAAGAGCTCATATTTTGATAAGGGCTATTATGATGGTCTGAATTATGTATTAAGAGCCCTAAAGCGTTCTGCAACTTTAATGGCTGAACGTATTTATAAGGCATTAAAGAAAGAACTGGGCTAAATATGAAAAAAGATGATAGAGAAAAAATGTTGAATGAGGTTCTTGGCAAGTCAAGAACTTTTTCCAATGTCTATACTGATTCAATGGATATCATTAAAAGCACTGAAGATGAATTGAATCGTCTTTTGGCTGATAATGAAAAACGCCTATCTGAATTTGGTTATAGTGATAAGGAGCTTAATTCTTTAAAAAAGGAAATTGAAAAAGACTTCAACGTTAATATTGAAACACCAGAAAATGTACCAGTAGGCAAGGCCAACAAAGAAGTCTTTGATAATATTGAAAATGACTTAAAACAGATAGTTGTTGGTCAGGATAAGGCTTGTGAAGCCATGTGCATTGCCTTTAGAAGACCATATGTCATTGGTTCTGATCCTCAGAAGATTAGAAATACTGTAATTGTCTATGGCTCTAATGGAACAGGTCGCCATGAGCTGGTTGAAGCTATGGCTGTCTGTTTGAAGAAATATAATCTTGTGGTCAGTGAAAGTGTTTCTTTATTGGATATGGCGCGTTATCA
>DCGB01000062.1:10291-10645 GCA_002314515.1 Solobacterium sp. UBA1789
CCCAGTACTCAGGAAGCTCTGTTTCTGCAGGACCTGTATGCAGTTTTAAATAACCGTGATTCAATTGTTGTTATCGAAAACTATGAAGAAGCTTCTTCAATTTTTGTAAGAATGCTGGCAGAATTATCGATGAATGGCAGCTGTGTATTAAATAAACGTTATTCTTTAAACAATGGTCAGTTACAGGAAGCTTCCAGTAAGCTTACCAAGGATATCATTGATCATTTGAATGGCAATAATAAGACTCTGGTATTTATTGGCGAAAAAAGTCCAAGTAAGCTGATGGATGTCTTTGGCAAGTCTTTTGTTGATAGTGTTGCCGATAAAATCAGCACTGAAAAACTTAGTGATGAG
>DCGB01000062.1:10672-20538 GCA_002314515.1 Solobacterium sp. UBA1789
TATTGTTATCCAGAATCTTTTGGCAAAGTTAGTAGAAAAGTGTCGGGTTCAGCTGGAAGTTGATTTTAAGGTTGAAACCAGCGTCAATGACTATTTAAAAACATTATATGAACCAGGTGATGGTATGGATTCTCTGACACCAGTTGTTGATAAAATATATAACGATGTCGTCGATGTTGTATTAAAAAACGATGAATATAAATCTTTTGTCTTAAAATATAGCGATAAACTGGAACTTCTTTCTGATGTTAAGAGCTTTGATATAAATATTATTGATGACAGTACTAAGGAAAGAGCAGAGATTCAGGCTGAACTTGATAGTATTGTCGGTCTGGATATGGTAAAGAATTATCTCTTATCTTTGGAAAATCATTTAAGAGTTACTCAGATTAGAAAACAGAAGGGTTTAAAGACCTCGGAAGTTTCCAAGCATATGATTTTTACCGGTAATCCAGGTACTGGTAAGACAACTATTGCCCGCATCGTTTCCAGGATGATGAAGGTCTGCGGTATTTTAAAACAGGGTCAGCTGGTTGAAGTAACCAGAGCTGATCTGGTTGGTAAATATGTTGGTCATACTGCTCCTTTGACCATGGATGTCATCAATAGTGCCTTAGGTGGTGTCTTATTTATTGATGAAGCTTATTCCTTATATCGGGGTCATGATGATTCTTTTGGACTAGAGGCTATTGATACCATCGTTAAGGCTATGGAAGACCATCGTGATGATCTGATTGTTATATTGGCTGGTTATTCCAAAGAAATGGAAGATTTCTTAACTGCCAACAGTGGACTAAAGTCCCGATTTGCCAATATCATTCATTTTGATGACTATACAGGTGAAGAGCTGATGCTGATTGCCAAGAGCATAGCCAAGGGTAAGGATTATCGTATTGACGATGCTGCCTTAGAACCTTTAAAAGAATATTTTGATAAGATACAGGCAAAACATGATCCAAATGCCGGTAATGGTCGTTTGGCTCGTAATCTGGTTGAGGCAGCTATTTTAAAACAATCCAAGCGTTTACTGGATGATGAAGCAGCTGAAATTGATTTGCTTATTATCGATGACTTCGAACTAAAATAATCTTCTTAGGAAGATTATTTTTAAAAATGCCATAAATAGGACTTTGAATAATTAAAAATGCCACAAATCGGATTATCTTGATTTTGTGACACTAGTTTTGACTAAGATGTAGTCAGTAATTATTTCTTTCTGTTTCTGATTTTCTTATAGATACAATAGGAAATAAACAGGAAGACAACAATGATTACAATAGTCCAGATATTATAGATAAATCCGAGAACCAGTTCTTCTATACCGTTGATGAAATTGTGGAAACCATTGGTAAACGACAAGGAAAGACGGGTAAAGAAGCTGTCGTTATTTTCAGGGTAGACCTTTGTTTCGGTAATAGTAATATTCAAAGTTGAATAGGAAACCAGAAGGTCATAATTTTTAATGCTGGTTTCCAGGTAGTCAATCTCATAGCGGATTTCTGTTAATCGCTGTTCAACTTCCATTAATTCACTAAGAGAAGATGCTTTTTTATAGAAGTCGAGTATGACTTCTTCTTCAGCCTTTAAGGAAGCGATACGGGCAGAAAGATCATTGTAGGTATCGGTAATATCATCAATTGTTTCATTATAATAGGTGATATTGGCGTTTTCTTTAGCGCTGTTTAGGAAATCATTGTAGTTTTCAGCTGGAATACGAATGGTTGCTTCGTAGGTGCGGCTGTTGTTGCGATAGGAGTAGGTGGTAGAACTTTGAATATAGCCGTTGTAGCTGTTAATGGCGGTATTGAGTTTTTCCAGAGCCTTATCAAATTCCAGGGTTTCCAGATTAAGGCGGCCGGTGACAATCAGCTTCTTGTTTTCTGTTAAGATGCTGTCACTATTGATGTTTTCAATGCCGTCGTAGTCAGCTGCAGCAGCTTCATAGTAACTTTCTTGTGTTGCATATTCATAATCTGCAGAATCATAGCTGTATTTGGTGTTGCTGTTAAAGAATTTTGGAACGATGGTGACAAGAAGAAGGATTGAACAGGCCAGGGTCAGTATTTTACCAGTCAAAGCCCAGGATAAGTGGAGTCTTGGACTTTCGTGAGCTTCTTCAATGTATTTATCTTCAATATTGCCAATGGCATCAATCAGTTTTTTATTTTTCATATTGTATATCCTTTATTTAATAAGTTATCTTTGAGTTTATCTCTTGTACGTTTGAGGGACATTTTAATTGCGGATGTTGATGAATCAAACCTTTCTGCAATGTCCTGAATGCTTTCAAAATAGTAGTAACGGCAGACAAAATACTGGCGATCTTTTTTGCGTAAATGGGCCAGAAAGTCGTTGATATCGGTTATCAGTTCTTCCAGTTCAGTTTTGTCGTTGAAGCTATTGTCGGCAATACATTCATTCAGTTCGTCAAGTGAGATGGTAAATTCGTTACTTAGGCGTTTTTCTGCTTTTTTCTGACGATATTTATCAAGAGAGAGGTTTCTGGTGATTTTGCCAATGAAGGTTTTAAAGTTATTGGGATGTTTTGGGGGAATGGCATTCCAGACCTGAAGATAAGTATCATTCAGACATTCTTTTGAGTCTTCGTGATCATAGAGAATATTGTAGGCAATGGAATAACAGTAATTGTCATACTTGTTTCTGGTATGGACAATGGCATATTCATCACGATTTTCATAGAGTTCTATTAATTTCTCGTCTTCCATATGTGCTCCTTTCACTTATCTACACGTATTATTTTAACTTATGGTCACAAATAATTCTAAATTACGGCTTTTTGTTGATTGTGTTAAAATTCTAGTGATGGAACAGCGTTCAATTTTTGAAGAAGATTTATCACAACCTTTGGCCGTTCGGGTTCGTCCGACCTGTCTTGATGAGTTTGTTGGTCAGGAGAATTTGATTGGTCCGGGGAAGATATTAAGAAGGCTTATTGAAAATGACAATATTTCTTCGATGATCTTTTGGGGTCCGCCAGGTGTTGGTAAGACCACTCTGGCATCGATTATTGCGTCACATACAAAGTCATGTTTTGTTGATTTTTCAGCTGTTACCAGTGGAATTGCCGAAATCAAGAAGGTTATGAAAGAAGCCGAAGAAGCACGGATGATGGGTCAGCNNTGGGGCCCTCCGGGTGTTGGTAAAACTACCCTTGCAAGAATAATAGCTAAAACCACAAAAGCAAGCTTTGTGGATTTTTCTGCTGTTACATCAGGAATTAAGGAAATACGTGAAGTAATGGCAAAAGCTGAAAAAACCACCCAGATGGGAGCAAAAACCATTCTATTTGTGGATGAAATTCACAGATTTAATAAGGCTCAGCAGGATGCTTTTCTGCCTTATGTGGAAAAGGGCAGTATTATTCTGATTGGTGCGACAACGGAGAATCCTTCTTTTGAAGTTAATGGTGCCTTATTATCCCGTTGTAAGGTCTTTGTTTTACATGAACTTAGTGAAGAACATATTGTTAAGTTATTAAGAAACGCTTTGAATAATGATAGAGGTTTTGGTAAACAGAAAATTATTATCAGTGACGATGATTTACGGGCAATTGCCATTTTTTCCAATGGTGATGCCAGAAATGCCTTATCAACACTGGAAATGATTGTATTAAACAGCGAAGAAACAGATGGAAGCATCATCATTAATGAAGAAACAATTGAACAATGTACTTCCCGTAAAACTCTTTTATATGATAAAAAAGGCGAGGAACACTATAATCTCATTTCAGCCTTACATAAATCGATGCGTAATTCTGATCCGGATGCTGCTATATACTGGCTGGCCAGAATGCTGGAAGCAGGCGAGGATCCTATGTATATCATGCGCAGAGTAACAAGATTTGCGTCTGAGGATGTTGGTATGGCTGATCCCCGGGCTTTGCAGATCTGTGTTTCGGCTTATCAGGCTGCCCATCTGATTGGTATGCCAGAGTGTGCTTTGGCTTGTGCAGAGGCTGTTCTTTATGTGGCAATGGCACCAAAGTCTAATGCGGTTTATGTCGCATATGGCGAGGCCAGCAGGGATGCCATGGAACATTTTGCTGAACCGGTCCCTTTGCATATTCGAAATGCAGTTACAAAACTAATGAAGGATCTGGACTATGGCAAGGGCTATCAGTATGCCCATGATAGTGAAGACAAGCTGACAAATATGCAATGTCTGCCGGATTCTTTAAAAGATAGAGTATATTATCATCCGACAAATCAGGGTGTTGAGGCTAAATATAAGGAAAGGTTGGAGATGATTAAGGCCTGGAAGAAGAATCATCAGTAATATATGGTATTAGAAGAATTTATTCAAAAAATTTCAAAGATTACATTAGAACAGCTGTTTGGTGTTTTAGGCAAGTTGTTGGCTATTGTCGTTGTTTTCTTTTTAGCTGGTGTTGTTTTGAATATCGTCACTCATTTTACCAGTAAGGGTTTGAAAAAAGCAGCTGAAATGGATGACCAGAAGAAAAGCAGTCAGTATAAGACAACGATGACCATTTCTCATAGTGTCTATCGCTATGGAATCTATGCAGTTGCGGTAGTTATTGCGGCTGATATTATTGGTTTTGGTGATCAGCTCTCAGGTGCCGTTGTGGCAGCTGGTATTGGTGGTTTAGCTATTTCTTTTGGTGCCCAGTCAATTATTAAAGATATGGTTGCCGGTTTATTTATGATGTTTGAGAAACAGTATTTTGTTGGCGACATTGTCAAAATTGCCGGTTATGAGGGTCGTGTTGAATCTATTGCCCTAAGAGTTACCTATCTGGATTGTAAGGGCAAAAGAGTTATTGTTCCTAATGGTCAGATAAGTGATGTTGTCAATTATTCAAGGTCAAATAATGTGGCATCATTAATCATTCCAACGCCATATGAAGAAAATACCGATAATATTATTAAAATACTGGAAGAAATCATCGAGAAGTTTACAAAAGAATATCCAGAGCTGGTTGCGGATAAGAAGGGTGAAGTACTGGGTATTGCGAATTTCGGTGACAGTAGTGTTGATATCGAACTAAGAGTCTATGTCAAACCAATGGAACAGTGGCGGGCAGAAAGAGCCTTACGTTTAATGATTAAGAAGGAATTTGATCAAAAGAATATCAGCATTCCTTATCAGCAGATTGAAGTGAGAAATAAGAAAACCGGTTAATACCGGTTTTTGTGTTCTTAGTCAGCTAAGAGATTCCTGATAGCCTGAACGTAGATTTCGACCTGTTTCTGGAGATCGGTAATCTTTAATCGTTCATCGGCATCATGAATATGACTTTCATTACCTGGGAATTCACAGCCAAAGGCAATAGAGTTCGGGATGTATTTGGCATAGGTGCCGCCACCAATGACTGATGGTTTGTTGACAGTGTCGCCTGTAACCTGAACATAGGCATTATATAATTTTGATACCAGTGGTGAATCGACCGGATAGAATAATGGATTGCCAACATGGAGGATTTCAATCTTACCGTTTTCATCTTCCAGGTGGCCGGCTGTTCTTTCTCTGACATCTTTTTCTGTGAAGGTTACTGGAACTCGGATATCTATTGTACAGGTGATTTTACCATTTTCAGTTTTAACTATGCCGTTATTGAAAGTTAAGACACCATAGTCATCACTGATATTCAGGTTGATGCCTTCACCATTGCACTTAGTGCCGATATGCGAATTATAGAATTTGACAAAGTCATCTTCAAAGCCACAGTCAGCCAATGCCTGCATAGTACAGCCAGCGGCATTAACACCTAATAATGGAGTTGAGGCATGGGCAGCTACGCCACGGGCATCGATTGTTACTTCACCATTGTTTTCATTGACGCTGTATTCCAGCAAGGCTGTTTTAGAAAGAGCTTCTTTCAGTTTGTCAATATTTACATCTTTGGCAGGAACAACTGTTGTACAGCGGTTGCAGACGGCATTGGAAACAAAGCCACCGTTCATGGCAATAATCCTGGTATTTTTGGAGCTGGCTAACATTGAACAGCCACCTTTTTCACCATGGATGCCTGGGAATTCGCCATCAGGAGTAAAGCCGAGAGTGATTGGTTCTTCGTGTTTGTTGTAATATTGCATACAGGCTGATCCGGTTTCTTCATTACAGCCCATTAAAAGACGAATACGTTTATTTAATTTAATGCCACTGTCTTTAATCAGCTTCATGGCATAGAGACTGGCAATGGCAGCACCCTTATCATCAGAAACACCACGGCCATAGACAGTATCGCCTTTGATGGTCATTTCAAAAGGATCAGTTGACCAGTCATCTCCAGCAGGGACAATGTCCAGGTGGGCAATGATGCCAATGATGTCTTTACCTTCACCCATTTGAGCATAACCGCAGTAGTTATCAACGTTTTTGGTTTCAAAGCCCATTTCTTCGCAGATTTGTAGAGCTTCTTTTAGACATTTGGCTGTTTCTTCACCAAATGGCATATCATCCTTTGCTTCGCCTTTAATAGAATTGTATCTGACAAGGCGTGCTAGTTTTTCCAGCATTTCAGGAGTAAGTGCTTCGATTTGTTTTTTCATGTTTTTTCCTCTTTTACAATAGTATTATATATGTAAAAAGGTGGATTATGATGAATTTAACAATTAAAGCTTTCCAGGATCTGACAGTAGATGAGTTATTTAATATTTATAAGTTACGTTGTGAGGTTTTTATTGTTGAACAGAATTGTCCTTATCAGGATGTTGATGATGCGGATAAGGAGTCTTTTCATCTTTTATTAAGAGAAAATGATGAATTGGTGGCATATCTGCGTATTATTCCAAGGGGTGTTTTGGGGGATGAAGTTCGAATTGGTCGTGTTGTAGCTAAATATCGTCATAGGGGTTATGCAACGGAGATGTTAAAGAAAGCTGTTTCTTTTATTGATAAGGAATTTGGGGATAATTGTGTAGTGCTGGAGGCTCAGGTATATGCCCGTTCTTTATATGAGAACTGTGGTTTTGAGCCGATTTCGGATATTTTTCTGGAAGATAATATTGAGCATATAAGGATGAAAAAAACATGGTAGCCCATGTTTAGTCGTTGCAGGTAATAATCATATCAGCGTGTTGTCTGATCTGGAAGCCTTCGAAATACTTTTCTTCAAAAGGGATCCATTTATCCTTAAAGGCCTGTAGTCTTTCGGGATTTCTTTTTTCCAGTCTTTGTAATTGAATTTTGGGGTCAATATCAATGAAGATTTTCAAATCGTAGTAGGGTCTGAAATCTGGTCTTAAAGAGTATGATCCTTCGATGATGTTGATTCTTTTGTTTGTTTTAATGACTGGTTCCAGCAGTTTGAGACTCTGGCAGTCAAAGCGGATGTAGCTGACATCTTCTTTTTTAGATAGGGGTAAAAGTACCTGTTCCAAAAAGCGTTCGTGGTCAACGTTTTCGCCGGCTGTGGCATATCTTTCTTTTGTTCGCTGATGAGGCTGAAGAAAGAAATCGTCCATGTGGAAGAGATTAGCGTCATATTCCTGAGCCAGTATGCTGGCTAGTGTTGTTTTTCCTGAGGCACAGCGTCCGTCAATAGCAATGATCAGATGATCTTTGTCTGTGTTGTCGATAAAATCGGTAATATTCCTGATATTCATGTTTCTATTATACGCTCAATTGGTTTAAAATAATTATGTTTCAGGATGTAGTTCAGCTTGGTAGAATGCGTCGTTCGGGACGACGAGATCAAGGGTTCAAATCCCTTCATCCTGACCATTTTTTATTTTTGGGGGTAACTTATGACAATGATGGATATGAATATGGGAATGTCTATGATGCCAAAGAGAGGTTTCAGTCTGTCAAGAAATCATATGTCAGCTGCAGGTTCCTATAATTTTGATGTCCGTCTTAATGATGATGGTCATTATTATCTCAAGGGTGTATGTCACGGCCAGGATGGAAGATTATATCGCAATGACCAGGGTATTCTGTTGTCTGATGAGACTATTGAAGCTCTGCTTGAGTTGAAGTTAGAAGAATTGAATGTCTATGTCAGAAGAGAAGAAGGCCAATTATTTGCCAGTGATCAGACAACGAAGTCTTTGTCTGTAACGTTTGCGGATGGTCATAGTGAAGCTAAGGAACTTAGTGATGAGCTGGCCTTTAGTATCTATTCAATATTAATTGAAGAGTTTCAATAAAAAGACTGGGCTAGTGCTCAGTCTTTTGCGATTAGAATGGTTGATGTCAGTATCAGGATGATGCCAATGATGGTTTTTATGCCGATACTTTCATTGAGGAAAATAACGCCAATGACGATACCGGTAATTGGTTCAAAGGTCGAAAAGAGTGAGGCTTTGACACTACCACAGAGGAAGACACCTTTTTGAAAGAGGGTGAGTCCAATGAAGGTGGAGACAAAGGCCAAAATCAGATTTGATATATAAGCCTGAGAGCCAACCTGGAAAGAAAATTTATTAAGTAAGAGGGTGACAATAAAGATTTCTATGGTGGCAAAGAGGGCCAGATAGAAGGTCATTGTCAGAATAGGTATTTCTTTTAACTTGCTGCGACCCAGAAGGGCAGTATAGGTGGCAAAACTTAAGCCAGATAAGAGGGCAATCAGCATACCAAAGATACTGGCATTAGCCTTGGGACTATAACATAATATGATGCCCAGGAAACACAGCAGGATAAAAAAGAGCTGTTTCTTATTGATTTTTTCTTTGAAAATGAGAGCACTTATCAACAACACTGATAGTGGATAGGTGAAATGGAGTGTTGTGGCCAGGCCGGAATCAATATAACTATAAGATGAATATAAGAAGAGGGGCGTTAAGGTGTAGGCTATTGAAAGTTTAAGAATAGTCAACAGGGCCTCTTTGCCGATCTTAAGCTGTTTTTTGATGAGGTTGACAACAAATAACATGATACTGCCAAAGAAAAAGCGACCTAGGGCCACCATATAGGAATTACTTCCGGAATTATAGGCGATGGTCGCTAAAAGTGGCATGGTGCCGTATGCAACAGCAGAAAGTATTACTAGTATCAGACCTCTTTTTTCGTCTTTTGTCACTTAGAATAATGGAGTAAGGTCAACTGGAGCCTTGCCGCCAACTTTCTGGAAAATAATCTTTGTACCGGCTTCGACTAAACGCTTAACCTTAGCAGCCTGTTCAGCATCAAGGTGACNNGTGACAAGCGCCCTTGCACTGAGCTTCTTTTTCTTTTACAGCCATGTTGATCTGTAAGATGATATCTAGATTCTGAATCTTGCAGCCACCTTCGAAGACAGTCATAACTTCATCAAGTTTCTGAATGCAGGCACAGAATTCTTCATCACCGAAGAAACCTTCGTTCCATTTGGCAACGAAATCAGCTGGTGAATAAGCTTCAACAGTTAAATCTTTAAAGTTGTTTTTGATTAAAGATAACATGAATGAATCGGATGCATAATAAGCAGAGATAAGAACCAGTTTCTTAGCGCCCTGGTCTTTAACTAAGCCACCCATGTATTTAGTGTAGATAGTTCTTTCATCAAGATATAAGCACTTAATGTTTGCCATGTTTTATTTTTCCTCCAAATAAAATACTTTGTTATTATATCATTATTTGTTAACAGACAAGTTATTTTTGTCGCTAATGATGGGTCCTTTTTGTGCTGACAAAACTAGAGTATTTGTTCCAGATAGGTCTTAAGTGGTTTTAATCCACAGGCTAAATAGAACTTGTAGGCACTATCATTGAGAGCCCAGACATTGAGAGTGAGATTGTAACAACTGTTTTCTTTTGCCATTTTGATGGCGGCATCATAGAGGGCCTTACCAACACCCTGACGACGATATTGTTCATCAACGCAGAGATCATCGATGTAAAGGGTTTTAATATCAGTCAGAATATGGGAATTGACTTCCTGCTGATAGATGCCAAAACAA
>DCGB01000062.1:20586-28610 GCA_002314515.1 Solobacterium sp. UBA1789
CAGTATGGGTCTAAGAGGGTCTTTAATGATTTCTTTGAGTTCATCATTGGTATATTTCTGGGCTTCTTTGAAGATGTCTGGTCGTCCGTTGTGATGGACGGCATTAACCTGTTTCAGTAGTTTGTGAAGATAGGGTATATCCTGTTCTTTAGCTTTTCTTATTATCATATTCTTAATTATAATAGGCTTTGAGGAATAGTGGATGACTAAGTCTTTTCATAATATTGAACCTTTATATGATGAATATTCTAAAATACTGATTCTTGGTTCTTTTCCTTCTATAAAATCCCGGGAAGCAGTTTTTTATTATGCTAATCCACAGAACCGTTTCTGGAAGGTGTTAAAGGAAGTACTGTTGTGGGAAGATGTACCATCTGTTATTGATAAGAAAAAGGAATATCTGCACAAGAGTCATATTGCCCTGTGGGATGTCATTGGCAGTTGTGATATCAGGGGTTCTTCTGATTCTTCAATCAGGAATATTGAATGTAATGATATTGATAGAATAATAAAAAACGGAAATATATCTCTGATTGTCTGTAATGGAAACAAGGCTTATGAATTGTATGAGAAATATATCTCCTGTGATATCAGATGTCTGAAGCTTCCTTCAACTTCACCTGCCAATGCAGCTTATTCTTTGACAAGGCTTGTTGAAGAGTGGTCAGTTATCAGGGATTATTTATAATAATCTGTTTTAAAAATAATACACTAAATTTTTTGCGAGGAAAAAAGCCGTAATATTTCAAGAATAGGTCAGGAGGTGATCGTATGAGACAGATCATTGTTGAACCTGATCGTTTGGATGATACGGCTGCGCGTATTGAACAGGCGAATATGGATTATGAGCGTATTTATAGGTCTTTGTATGGTGAGGTTGATAAGATGTCTTCGGCCTGGCAGGGCAAGGATAATACGGCTTTTACGACGCAGATTCGTTCTTATGAGGATGATTTGCGACAGATTTCTATCATTATGCGGCAATATGCGGATTTTTTGCATAATTCAGCCCGCGCTTATCGGGAGACTCAGGAGGAGCTGTATGCTCAGGCTTCCCGACTTAAGGCCTAGGAGGTTTTATGGATCAGATTAAGATTTCTTTGGCGGAGCTTAGTGAGATTGCTTCGCAGATTCGTTTATTGAATTCCAATTTAGATGAGGTTTTAAATTATGTTTTAAAACTTATGAATGATCTTAATGCCGTTTGGATGTCTGATGGAGCTGAGGCAATAATTGCCCGTTTTCAGAAGTTTTCCAGTCGTTTTATTGATGAGAGTGAGACAATTGAATCTTATGCCCGATTCCTGGATCTGACAGTTTCTTCTTATGATTCGCTGGAGTCGACAATTAAGGCTAATGCGGAAGGTTTTAACTAAAAAAATTATTGTTGTTTTGTTGCTGCTGATAATTATGCTTACCTGTAGCAGCTGCAGAACAAATAATACTATTAAAACTGCAGAATATTTAAAAGAATTGGCTTCTTTATCTGGCATAAGTAATGATGATGATTATCTTGAAGCTTTAAAAGAATGGGAAATAGTTCAGGAAGACTATCCTGAGAAGCTGGATTATGCTTATCTGACTTTGACCCTGCAAAGACTGTTGTCTGATACTTGTGATATAGAAAAACTTGTGGGCAGACATGATGATAAAGAACCTGTAAACAAGGAAGACTGCTTTAATATTCTGGAAGTGGCTATTGAAATCATCAACAATAAAGAGTTTACAGAAAAGTATGAATATCAGTATCAGGATGGTATTGATAAAGAACTTGAAAAGGGTTCTTTGATTATTGATGATGAGGGCCGTTATCAGCGCATTATAGATGATAATGGTGATAAGTCTGTATATGAAGAAGCTGATTATACGGACATTTATAAGGATCTAAAAATTTCTAATACCTATGATATAGACTTTTCAAAGGCTGAGGATGTGTCTTATCTGGATGATAATACCCTGTTTGTTAACCATGAATACAGGCTGTTATCGGCTGTTTCAAAGAGTCATTCATTTTTTAAAGATGGTTTTAATGTAGCCTATTCACTTTCAAGCAGCGGTATTAATGTCCGTGTTTCCAAAAAGAAGGATAAATTAAATTTCTACTATGATGTTTCTATCTATAATGTCCGTCCCTCTTATAACTGGGATTATGAAGATGGTAAGCTCAAGGAGGCTTATTTCAAGCTGGATTATCAGACAACAGATGAAATAGGTATTTCCAGTGGAAAGTATCTGACTTATTATCTGGATCTCAAGGACCTCGATAGTAAATCTTTTAAAGAAAAGATTAAGGCTTTTAAGGATGACGAGGTTGAAGAAACTTTAAAAATATGTACTATCAGGACGCCAATTCCCAATGTCCCCTATGCTTATCTGAATATTGATGTCCTGATAAAGATCTATGCCAGTGGTCGGGTGGAAACAGTTTTATATAATAGTCGAGAATTGGGTTTTGAGATTAAAGATGGTAAATTCCGTCTGATTATGGATAACAGCCATGATGTTGATCTGATACTCAAGGGATCAGCCAGAGCTGTTCTGGGTTTGAATTTCAACCTTGAAACAGCAGCAGTCAGATTAATGGATGTGGAAGTTGATGCCGGTGTCCGTGCCAGTGTTTCTTCAACTTTGCATCTTTATGATGAAGAGGGTGAATTTGATAGTGTTGAAAGTGAATTGTCCTATGAGACTTTAGAAGAGCTCAGTCAGGAAAACAGCGATGTCAAACTTTGTGGCGATGTTTCTTTTCATTGGCTGCTAAATGTCTACTTTAATACTTCCAGGAGTCTTCTTTCAAAGTGGGGTTTTTCCCGAACCAGAGAGCTGCTGGATGATGATAATCAGATCTTTGGGAATATGACACATATTGAAGATGGCCACTTTGTTGAAAAATGTACCCGTAAGGCCAGGAATAAGCTTAAGACAAGTGAAACCATTTCTTCTGACAAACTGTCCTTGGAACGTTATGCGGTGGTTGTGGATAAGGGTAAGTCTTATGTTGTTGGTATCAGTTCTTTACCTTCAAATTATAAAAAGGCTGACCTTGTCTATAGCAGCAGCGATGATAGTATTGCCTCAATTTCTGGCAATAGTGTCATCGGTAAAAAGGGCGGTTCCTGTCAGATTTGTGTTAAAACCAGCGATGGAAAATATAGTGCTTATTTAAATGTGCTGGTATCGGAGTCCTAATGTTTATAATTATTTATCATCAGGGGGTCTATAGTCACTTTGATAGTGGCTGTGATCCCCTGCCTTTTAAACTGGGTGTCTGTCAGATCAACAAAATAGATGACGATTATTATCTGGAAGCTGATAGGGGTTATTATTTTAAGGATCAGTCAAAAAGGCAAAGACTGGAATATCGTTTTTATCTGCTAAAGAGTAAGTATCTTGGTGATGAATATCGCATTTATGTCTATGAAAACAGCGAGGGTTTTACAAAATACAATTTTTACGAAAAGACTAATTTTCTCTTCTGTTTTGACAACAAGGCAAATATTGTCTGTCATGATAAGTATTTGAGAAATACCTATCTCTATTATCATGATGGTGTTATTGAGACCAATAGTGATTTTCTTTTATTGAATGGACAGCCGTGTCTGAAAAGCGAGGTAAAAGATGGCGATGAGATTGAATATCTGGGTTTTTCTGTTCATTTTATCTATGATTGTCTGTATATAAATAGTTTTTGTTGTGATGTCCGTTTAAAGAAGACTTTACTAAAGACAGAGCTTGTTGAATATCCTGCTTTTAAGGCTGAAGTGGAAAATTATTACTATCAGGATATTAGAGAACTGAAATTTGAAAAGCCTAAGAACTATGAAAAAATCAGACAGAGAGATGTCAGGAATCTGTTTTATCAGCTGGGGCCTTCTTTGACGATGTCTTTTGCCATGCTGGGCATTGGCTTGCTCAATATTTATAATGGTCTAAATAACAATCAGAAGTTTAATACCTTATTGCCAATGATCTTGATGCCGCTGGTGATGTTGTTGTCGGGCAGTCTTTGGCCGTTTCTGGCTGATAAGAGTGAAAAGCGGATAGGGAACAAAAAGAAGAAGGATAATCTGACTGCTTATCTTCAATATCTGAAAAGATATGAAGGTCAGTTAAATAGTAATTATTCTGATTATTACCAGAGTACCAGGGCTTTTTTTGATGAGGAAAAACTCTTTTATATCAGTCCTTATAAGAAGGATTTTTTAAAATTGGGTCTTGGTTACTATTCTGCTGGAAATAAGCTTAGTTTTGATATGTATGAGGAGGATCTGATTGATGAGTATCTGGGTAGGATAAGGTATTCTTTTAAGGACAGGAAGGAATTTCTTTTTATTGATTTAAAGAATTATACAAGACTGACTTTTATTGGTGATGATAAACAGCTGCTTTTAGAAAACCTGGTCTATGAATTGGCGAGACATCATCATTTTGCTGATCTGAAAATAGCCGTTTATGCCAAAGATAATGTCTATGATAAATTTTATGCTTTGCCACATTTCTTTTATCAGGGCAAAAGATTATATTTAGAAAGTTTAAAGGATCTTCAGGAACTTAATTCTTCTTCTTATTCTTTTCCTTTGATCCTGTTAATGAGGGATTGTCATGATTATGTTTTTAGTAATCCGGCTATCAGGGCCATTTATTTATCGGAAGATGAACACGATATCTATAAGGATAGTCAGATTATTGTTAATGAGAAAAAGGGCTACGTTTTAGAGAACGAGGAGGTCAAATATTGTCCTTTTGATAGAGAAGAAAGAGACTTTGAACGCTTAAATCAGTTTTATGTCGATGAGGAAAACAATAAATCCATATCTTTTGGTTTGATCAGTGATTATGATATTTCAAGAAACTATACCAGTGAACAAAGGGGTCTTTTAGCTGAGTTTGCCTTTGTTGGCAATGAGGTTTTAAGTTTTGATCTACATGAAAGCAGAGATGGTCCACATGGACTGATTGCCGGATCAACTGGTTCTGGTAAGTCAGAATTACTGATTTCGTTGTTGCTGTCTTTGGCCATGCGTTATCGTCCGGATTATTTAAATATGATTATCATTGATTTTAAGGGTGGTGGCATTGTGGAGTCCTTGTCTTATGAAAATAAGCATATTCCGCATATTGTTGCTTCTATCAGTAATCTGGATGAGGGTATTTTTGAAAGACTGATAATTATGATTGGCAAGGAATGTCAAAGAAGGCAGAATCTTTTTAAGGATTTATCCCGAAAGTCTTCAATTTCTATCATGAATATTGATGATTATCGTAAGGAGGATCCTGTTAAATATGGCTTTGAACAGTTGAGTCATCTGGTGATTGTTGTTGATGAATTTGCTGAACTTAAGAAGGAACATCCCCAGATTATCAGCGAACTGATTTCTTTTTCCCGTATTGGTCGCTCTTTGGGTATTCATCTGATTCTGGCAACTCAAAGGCCTTCGGGTGTTATTGATGAGGAAATCTGGTCTAATGCCCGTTTTAAAATTGCGTTGAAGGTCTTAAGTGAAAAGGATTCTTTGGATGTCATTAAGGTCAAGGATGCAGCTTATCTGGAAAAGGCTGGTGAGTTTTATCTCAGGGTTGATGAATCATTGAGAAGGGCAAAAAGTATTTACAGTAAGCTTGATATCAACAACAATGACAACTATGAACTTGATTTATTAAATAAGTATCTGGATGTTGAGAGCTCTAAGCTTGTCAGAACCGGTACCATGATAAGAGAAGCTTCTTATCTGGTTAATAAAATAAATGAAGAAAGTCAGGGAATAGAGGCAGTTAAATGGGATTTTGAAAAAAGACCATCTTTAAACTATGAAGATCTGATAAATATCTATGGCAATACAGAAAAAGTGGTATTGGGTGAAAGTGATGATTATTTAAATGGTTTAAGAAATATCCTGGGTTTTGATGTTAAGGAGAATGTTTTTATATATCAGCGCAGCAGAGCTGTTTTGCCTGTTTTATTAAAACAATATCAAAAATTGAATAGAAGACTTATTGTCATTGGTGGCCGAGAATATAAAAATGTCAATGATAGTATTCTCTATGATGATGAGGCATCTTTGAATTATCTTTTTGATCATCTTTGTCTAAGTGGTTTAGAGATGACGATTGTTATCGAGGATCTGTTTTCGCTGTTTGCCCGCAATGAAAGCTATAGTGAGAAAATCTATCAGTTATTATGTCGAAATGATCTGTGTCTTTCAATACTGGCTTTTGCTTCGTTGTCACAGGTGAGTTATAAGTTACTAAATTCTTTTGATTGTTCTTTTATTATGGATGCCGACGACAAACAGCTTTTATTGGATATCTATGGCATAAACAGTCATTATCAGGGTAACAATTTCTATTTTGATAAGGAGCCTATTCCTTTTGTAGCGATAAAGGGAATTGAAACAGAAGAACCTAATAACAGACATTCAAGACTGATACCACAGATTCCCGAGTTTATTAATTATCGGGAAACAGATGATACCTATCTTTTGGGTTATGACTTATTGAATAGAAAAGAAATGTATCTTCCTTTTGATAAACGACCGGTGGTAATTGCATATGAGGAAGATGAACTTCAGAATCTAAGAGATTTGTACCATAACAGACTTGATATTCAGGTTTACAGGGGTCGTAACAATGCGGAAATAAAAGATTTTATCTGGTATGGCGAGGGCTTATTACAGCAGCGTCTGTTTTATTGTAAATATAAAAAGGATCTGAAGGAAGGTGAGGGTCTTTATGTTGCGGGGTCAAAGGAATATCTTTTGAAACTGGTGAATAGTGATGAATAAACTGATATTGCGTTTATATATTGTGGAAAAGGGAGAGTATATCAATGTTCGTCTGGATAAAAGACTTTCTTTTGCAGATAACTTTATTCTTTTGGGTCAGCTTTATGATTATGATTTCAGTAACAGACAGGTAGTTGATCCAAAAATAAAAAAGGCACTTTTAAATGATGTGCCTTTATGTAGTTTTAATTTTCCTGCGTTTATGACGTTATTTATTTACTGAAACTTTTTTATGGGCATTCATGCCAACGCCAATCTTGAATTCACGTAAATGTGTTGAACGATAGATTTCTGGAATCTTAGTATTGTTTTCTTCTTCAATTTTAGTGATGAGCTCATCAACAATTCTGCTTACTTTTTCTAAACATTCATCTGTAAAGTCAATGAGAAGCTTAATGGCTTCGTCTTTTTTGTTTAAATCAAACAACAGTTTGGCTTCATTTTCTTTGTTGACAGCTTCCTTGCGGAATTCATCCTCAAGAGGTGTACGAACTTCCTTGAGATATTGAATGTTGTTGTTGTAATCAGCTTCAATAGCAACATTAAGTCTCTTCATCTTCCACCAGAAAGAATCTTCGCTATAGCGATTAGTACCAATACCCATAACTGCTGGAATATAGCCGGTATTATAGAATGGCAACATGATTGAACAGCAGGCTGGGGCCATTGAACACCAGCAGGTATACATGAGTTCTTTGTAGTTAATGTCGTGGTAGTCAACAATCATAGAGGCCGCTGTCTGAGAACCTTCTTTATAATTGTCTGGTCCATGCATGCAGATGGTTTGTACATATGGTGCACATGGAGAATAACGGTTTTCAATAAATTCGCCTTCATAGTGGTCACGCAGGATTGTTGCCATCTGTTCAACATCCATTAGACCGGCTTTTTCTTTTAGAAGTCTGTTGGAACGCTGAGCACGTGGATAGCCACCACATTTACCGGAACTGCGCAGCTGGAAGGCTTTGGAGAAATTGAATTTGGCCTTTGGCAGATAGCAGTCATAGCTGAGGGCAAAAGTCATGATATCTTTTGAACATTCATCATAGTCATCTTCCAGAGTATAGACATTGGAAATACCCTGATATTCATCAATACGCTTATAGGCCCAGTGGTTCTGAACAGTTTCAACCAGATAGGCACTGTCTTTATCGGTGACGATGAAAGAATTGTGATAGTTATAGTCAAAACGACCAGCACCATAACGGCAGGCGCCACCCTGACCGTAGACTTCAATCATAA
>DCGB01000076.1:0-2158 GCA_002314515.1 Solobacterium sp. UBA1789
TTAACACCATCCTGACGAATAACATCTTCTTCATATTTCTTTGCTTCATCTGACATATTGATTGTTATGATGTTTTCATCAACCGGGTTTTCATCCACCTGGTCTTCATTACTGCTTTCTGTTCCACATCCAACCAAAGTTAACATAATAGACAGGCATAACAACAAACAAAAAATATTACTTTTCTTCATAATTTCCCTCGTAATTGTAATTCGTTGATAAATTACAACTTTCTTTATTTATCTCATTATATCACAGACATATATGGCCCTTGTCCTGATAAAATAATCTATCTCTAACTTGTATGAGCTGTGATTGCTGGAAATAAAAACCGTCCTGGATGACTTTTGGACGGTTTAAAGCTTAGAAATCTATTGCCTTATCTGGTGGAGTATAGGGGGATCGAACCCCTGACCTCATGATTGCGAACCATGCGCTCTACCAGCTGAGCTAATACCCCATAAAAAATTATTTATTGGTTTTCTTTGAAATCATGACCACCTATCATTATTGTTTCATCATTTATTTTTACAACTTTTATCTGATGAGTATATTGTTTATTGTTGCGGGTAATTGGATGCTGAATATAGAATACTTTGTGTTTTTTGAATTTATTATCCAGATTTTCTTTGGTAAAGTTATCCATGAACTGCTTCTGCTGATCTGTTTCAATATATTTTTTGGCATAACAGTATTTATAAGATGAAAAACCCAATGATGATATATCAATATTCCATTGTCTGTCCTGTCCATTGAGCTGATAGATTTTCATTTCTTCATTAGAAAGGTTGATAGAAAAAATATAAGAATAGTCGGCAACAAAATAGTCAATCATATCGACTCTTTCCAGAAAAGCCTGGTGTTTGTTTTCGCTTCTATCGTTTTCCTGCTTGTAGTGCACAAGACCCAGAAACCATTGATTATCTGGTACCTGGAGCGAACATTGATAGCAGCGACTGATAGTATCAATAGTGGCTTTCAGGAAAGTCAAATAAACCTGATATGGTTCACCATAGATGATTTTTTCTTCCTTTTGGGCTTTGATTATCTGCTTAGATAATACTGATTGATTAAAAGCTTCTTCAATACCATCAATAAGACTCTTTGGCGTATCTTTAGCACCTAATAACATTGAATAAAAACGGATTTTAGGACTATCCAGAAGTATATTCTTTTTTACTTCTTCAATAAGTGTCAGCAGGGAATTTTCCAGAGAACTGCTGTCTTTAAGAATTTCTTTTAAAGTAGTCAATTGGAAGACAATTTCCAGATAGAGTTTTTCCTTACTTTCATAGCGTTGGACAATCAGACTTGGTGAAACATTGGCTATACGGGCAATGTTGGCTAAGGTCGAGTTGGCAAAACCATTATTGGAAAAAACGTCGATGGCGGCATCGATGATTCTTTTATTGGAATCATGTCTTTGCAGGACTTTCTGATTATTTTCGTTATATGTGGTCATTACTGTTTACTATTTACTAAATACGTATTCATTATATCGTGTTTTACATAAATGGCATATAATTATATTAAATAAGAGGAGGATATAATTTATGATTATCAGAGCTGAAGAATGTAAAAAAGAAACCAGAGTTGCCATGCGTGAAGGACCTGGTGAAGTTAATATCACTAATTTTGTTTCCAAAGTTGAATTAAATGAAAAGGGTAGAATGTTTGCCAAACTGCATTTTGAACCAAATTGTGGTATCGGTATCCATGAACACAACAACGAAAGTGAAATCTTTGTTGTCATCAATGGTGAAGCAGAATATGTTGATGATGAAACGGTCTATACAATTAAAGAAGGTGATATTGCCATTGTTGAAAGTGGACATAAGCACGCCATCACCAACAAAGCAAATGTTCCATGTGATGTTGTAGCCTTAATTGTTAATAAATAATTTATGAAATATCGTCGTTTAGGTAAAACCGGTTTACAGGTATCAGAAATTGGCTTTGGCGGCGAATGGCTATGTAAACTGCCAAAAGAAGAAGCAGTTTCTCTGATTAAAGAAGCCCACCATCATGGTGTTAATATCATTGACTGCTGGATGGCTGATCCTCTTTCCCGTAATTATATCGGTGAGGGAATTAAAGAAGATAGAGCTGGCTGGTATGTTCAAGGCCAGATAGGATCAACATATATAAATGGGCAATA
>DCGB01000076.1:2203-4529 GCA_002314515.1 Solobacterium sp. UBA1789
GGAAGTAAAAGCAGCTTTTGAAGACCTCTTACAAAGGATGCAGACTGATTATATGGACCTGGGTGTCATTCATTATTGTGACTTGCAGGAAGACTGGGATGAGCTGATGAATGGACCGTTCATTGAATATGTCAAGGATTTAAAACAGAAGGGTATTATCAAACATATTGGTCTATCAACTCACAGCGTCAATATTGGCCGTCAGGCAGTTGACAGTGGGCTTATTGAAATGATCTTATTTTCCATCAATGCCGCCTTTGACTTAATGCCTGTAAGTAAGGACCTGGACGCGATGTTTGAAATGGAAAACTACGAAAGCGTCAACGGTCCAGATCAGGAAAGAGCCGACTTCTATCGCTATTGTGAGGAACATGATGTTGGCTTAACAGTAATGAAACCATTTGAAGGTGGTCGCTTACTGGACGCCAAACGTTCACCATTTGGCGTAGCAATGACGCCTGTTCAGGCTATTCATTATGTATTGACTCGTCCTGCGGTTGCTTCGGCAATGATTGGCTATGAGAATAGCGATCATTTAAAAGCAGCGTTGGCCTATGAGACAGCAAACGATGAGGAAAAGAATTATGCCAAGGTCATTGCCAATGCACCACTAAGAGCCTATCAGGGAACCTGCACGTATTGTGGGCATTGTCAGCCTTGTGCAGTAGGCATTGATATTGCAACAGTTTCCAAGTTCTATGATTTAGCCAGTGTTCATGAAGAAGTACCGGATTCAATCAGAAAACATTATCAGGAACTGCCACTTAGGGCTAGAGATTGTATTGGCTGTCAGGCTTGTGAGGCTAATTGTCCTTTTGGTGTTAAAATAGCCGAAAGAATGCAAAAGATTGCAGAATTATTAGATTAGGATTTGTCATATGACAAATCTTTTTTAATGATGTTTATAATATTTATATGAAGAAAAAGATTGTTGCTGTTCTATTACTGATTATTATATTGGGAATATCTTTATTATTGTTTTTTAACAATAAAGTCAAAGAATCAGAAATAAAAATAAATGATAATATACCACAGGCCTTTAATGATGAGGAAGCAGAAAAACAGGATATTATTGAAACAGAAAATGATTCTTTGGACAATGACAAAAAAGAAGAAAGAACTGATAATAATCAAGAAAAAAAGGTAGCCGAAGATCAGAATAAACAGGAAACTTCTGATGATATTCAACTACCTGAAATGCCTTTAAATTAATAATTATGTCGGCGGTCGATTCCCGATTGGAGATAATATTGACGTTTGTTTTCGTACATTAATTTATCTGCTTCAATCATTAATTCATCGATTGTCTTATCCTGATTATTATCGCCTTCAACATAACCATAGGAAATACTTAATTTGTCGACATTTGTACCATGCCAGTTACTGGCATTGTTATCTAAGTTGTCGGCAAGTTTTTTATTATCAACATTCTGGCCTTGAATGATGACATAGAATTCATCACCACCAGTTCTGAAAACCTGACCAATATTGCCAAATGTTTCTTCTAAAACCAGGGCAGTACCCTTAATCAGTTCATCTCCGGCATGATGTCCAATATTATCATTGGCTTCTTTTAAACCATTGATATCCATGGTCCAAACAGAAATATTATCGATTGATTTGCTTTTCCTAATGGTTTCAATACATTCCTCATAATAACGGCGATTGCTGCAGCCGGTCAATTCGTCCTTGTAGCTGTAATTTGACAAAGTTACAACCTGAGAAGCCAGATTCTGATTGGTATCTTTTAACAGTTTGGTATAGTTTCTTTCGATAGTAACATTTTTAAAACGAACAACCTTGCCCATTTTTTCACCGTTTTCACCAATAACCGGGGTTACTGATACACCATAAATCTGATTATTATAGGCATAATCATCTGCCTGTCCCTGAATCAGACTATCCAGGACTCTGGATACACCATTGATTGATTCATCAATGTTGATGTTATTTAATTCACTGAATAATGATCTGGCTATATCATTACAGCCTTTGAAAGCAAAACTGTTATCCAATACGATAATGGCTTCATCGTTTGATTTCAAAGAATAGTTTGCCGCAATGTTATCAACATCATATAAATTGTTTTTATAAACCATGACAATTACCATGACAATAAAGGCTGCAAAGGCAATTGGCTGCATATCGTTATCAATATCCAATATTTTTGGAACGATATATGACAAACAAGGCAAAGATACCGCAAACAATAAACGCCAGACATACTTGGACCGCTTTTTAACATTGTTAATGGCAAAATAGATGGCAATTACCACTGCAGCAATCATATATATCATAAACATGGCTACTGCAATTGTATGGAAAA
>DCGB01000078.1:0-4756 GCA_002314515.1 Solobacterium sp. UBA1789
AGCATGATAACGAAAACATAAATAGTGTCTGTTCATAACATTTTTATATTGAAAAAATCGACTCGAGGAAGTGCTTGCATGGAAGTTAATATAATCAGATCAAACAGAAAAAGCTTTGCGATTGAGATAAGAACCGACTTGTCCGTGACAGTCAGGGCACCTTACCGCGCAACAAATAAAGATATAGAAAAATTACTGCATCAAAAAGAGTCATGGATTCAAAACAGTATTGAAAAGGTGCGAAGGAAAAATGAGCAGTTGGATGCAGTCAAAGAGGACAAGCTTACATATGCCGAAATAAAGTCACTTGCAGACAAAGCACTTAAAGTGATACCTCAGAGGGTTAGGTATTTTGCAAAGCTGATAGGAGTTGACTACGGGCGCATCACGATCAGAAATCAAATAAGCAGATGGGGCAGTTGCAGCAGCAAAGGAAATCTCAATTTTAATTGTCTTTTGATGTTAACTCCTGAAGCTATCAGGGATTCGGTTATTGTCCATGAACTGGCTCATTTGATTGAAATGAATCATTCACCAAGGTTTTATCAGATTGTCCGTTCTGTTTATCCTCAATATGATAATTGCCATAAATGGTTAAAAGAAAACGGTATAAAAATAATTCAGGATTAGAAAAGCTGCTTAATAGCAGCTTTTTAAAGGGGTACGCTAATTTATTCAATCAGCACCTTAAATATAATTCCTGAATATGAACTTAAGGTGAATTATTTAACTAAATGATAATTAGTCTGACGACCACCAAGATAATAGACCTGATTATCAACAAAAGCGATATCTGTTTCCATAGCCCACATCGTAGAAATATCCCATTCCTTAATATCGACTGTGACATTTAATTCCAGTGAATAGCAGGTATTATTGCCCAAAGTGTAATCACCACGTCCTTCAACGCCATCCTGGCGATCAACTAAGCCAATTGTTGGACCAGCCGCATGACCATGGAAACCAATTGGATGAGAATATAGACTAGGCTTTAATCCTTCATCGATAGCCTGCTTACGTGACTGAGCCAATACCTGATTGCCAGTCTTGCCAATAGCCATCTTGGAAACAACGATATCACGGAAGCGATTGACATCATCTAAAGCTTTCTGCAAATAAGCAGGAGCAGCTGTTTCACCCATCTTCAAAACATAAGCCAGTTCCTGAGTATCGGTACAAAGATCAAGATAACGGAAACCAACATCACAGTGTAAAACATCACCCGGCAGAATAACAGCTTCTTCTTCCAGCCAGCCGACTTTTTCTCTAATGATTGAAACATCAAAATCAAACCATGGTTCCAGTCCCATATCAATTAATGTCTGCATCATCCAGTATTTGACATCGGCATTAGTCGTGACGCCTGGTGTAATTACTTTAGAAGAGAAGGCTTCGGCAATCATCGTATGCTGAATCTGCATTAGACCATTGTAGGCAGCCAATTCATTCTTTGAACGGGTTTCCAGCCATTTGACAGCTGCATATTGAGCTGTAACGATTCTATTCTGATATTTATGATCAAGACTGGAAATAATCTTTTGAGCCAGTGAATAAGATAAACCATCACCAAAGGCATACTCGTTGGAAATATTCAAACCTATGCGCTGAGGATCATACTGTTTAACAATTCGATTGAGACATTCCCATTGAGTTTCAGGACCAATTGGATAATCTTCAGGAATTTTCCAGTTAGAACCCTTCTGATTGATCCAGACAAGTTCATAATAATCTTCAATGCCAATATTTGGACGAGTCAAAGCTAAGCGTCTGACCTTTTCACCATCTTTGACAAAAACCAGACACATTGTTCTTCTGGCAGTAAATAAATGCTTAGGAAGCAGAGTCTTATATAATGGATCTTCATTATATTCATTGAAAGCTACAACCCACATGTCCAAACCAGAATCATTCATAACCATTGGCATGATTGTTTCCAGACGTTCTTTCAGCCACTTATTATGTAATGCTTCCTGTTGACGGTAAGGAATAATTTTTTTCTTTAAATCTGCCAGACTTGGAACTTCTGACACAAGAAATTCTTCATTAGAAATAGCCATATATACCTCCTATTAATAGATATCCTCAATATCTATGATACAAAGAAAATGATAAAATTAGATTAACAAAAAAGTATCTTTAGGAAATAATGAGGATTAAAAAATGAATAAATGGGAAAAACAATGTATTCTATCTTCTAATGGCTTTAACTATCGTATTATTGGTCGCTTCGTAAAGTGGCCTTGGAAACAGACAGGTTTTGTCGTCAATGATGTCTGTGTTGATACTCGTGATGATACCTTATATGTTGCAGTCAGAGAAGCACCAGAGGCCGTTTGCGTCTTTGACAAAAATGGTGAATTCATCAGAGCCTTTGGTGGCGGTATGTTTACTATGGCCCATGGCATGTGTATTACTGACTACGATACTTTGCTGGTAGCAGATGCAGGAGAATTTACGGTTATCCGGGAATTTACACTGGATGGTAAACTTATCCGCAATTTTGGCAAAGAAAAACAAGGCAGTGATACCGGCTATACCAAAGGATTTGATTCAATAAAAAGACGAGGTGAACCCTTCAACCGTCCAACACAAATGATTCAGGGAAGAGACAGATATTTCTATGCCTCTGATGGTTATCGCAATGCCGCTATCCATAAATTTGATCTAAATGGCAATTATCTGAAAAGTTGGGGAGGACCAGGCACAAAAGAAGGAGAATTTATGTTGCCCCATTGTATACAGATGGATAAGTTAAATAGGCTTTGGATTTGTGACCGTGAAAATGAAAGAGTTCAGATATTTGATACCGAAGGCAATATATTAAAAATTCTTGATGAAAACCTCGCACGACCATCANNATCAGAAGTCTGGATCACTGATGACTATATTGTTGTTGGTGAACTGGATACGGGCTTTACAATCTTTGATTATAATTATCAGAAGATTGCTGAATTTGTTTTCATCTTCAGACCATTTGATGTCCACGGTATCTGTGGTGATTCCAAAGGCAATCTCTATATTGCCACCCTGGGCAATTACTATAACGGCTTGTTGAAACTTGAAAAGTTCTAGAGATAGAACTTTTTTTATTCAGATAGAGTTCAGATATTTTTCATTTTTCTCTGCTACGATAAGCGGGTATATCGGAGGTCATATGAAAAAAATCAAGAACTTATCAAAAAGCAAAAAAATAATTATCAGCATTATTATCGTTATTCTGGTGATTGCATTAACTGTATCCATAATCATTGTTAGAAAAAACAAAAAAGACAATGTTACAAACATTACCTATATTCGAACTGTTACCCTAAGCAAAACGGCTCTGCAGGAAACAATCGTCTCTTCAGGAACCATTGAATCACAAAATACTTCAACAGTATCAGCCAATGGCAATTATCAGATATCAAAAATCAACTATAATGTCGGTGACTATGTTGAAGAAGGCGATGTAATCATTGAACTTGATAAGAGTAATATCAATAAGCAAATCAGCAAGCTCGAAGACCAGGTCAGCGCATCTGAAGAAAAGCTTCAGGATAATTATGATTCTGCTGTTTCCAGTAAAAACAGTATCAAAAGCCAGCTAAACGACAGTTCCCTGACATTAAGCAAGGCCAAAACAGCCTATGAAGAAGCGTTACAGAAAGTTGAAACATATCAGAAAGCTTATGATCAGGCCTATAAGGAATATATTGAAGAAACAGAAAGATTATTGAATAAGGGCTGTAATATATCTAATGGTAATTTAGATCCATCCTGTACAGAAAGCAATAATTTTGAAAGTTTGAAAACAGAATTAAAAACAGCAGAAGACAATCTGAATACCATCAAAAGTGCCGCCAATTTTGAACAATTAAAAAAAGAATATGAAAATGCCCAAAGCACTTATGATAATCTGAATAATCAATTAAATTCAGCAAAAGAAAAAGTCGATGATGCCTATGACCAGCTAAGTGAAGGTGTCAATAATGATAATCTGGATGATCTTTATGATAGTCTTGACGATTATAAGCTGACAGCCAAATCAGCAGGACAGATTACCAGTATGAATGCCGTTCTTGGATCCCAAGCCAATGGTACTCTGGCTACTATTCAAGATACATCCAAGCTGAAGATTTCCTTAACTATTGACGAATATGATATTTTCAAAGTCGAACTGGGTCAAAAAGCACTAATTGAAACCGATGCATCTGACAATGTCTATGAAGGAATTGTTTCACAGATTTCTCCCGTTGCCAACGGTTCTATGGGCTCTAGCGGTTTTGAAATTGAAGTTGAAGTTACCAGCGAAGATGTCTCAAAACTCCTGATTGGTATGTCAGCTGAGGTAACAATAATTGTCACACAAATGAACAATAATTTCTCAGTTCCTATTGATGCCATTGAAACAAAAGATGATGGAAGTCAGATAATTTATGTCGAAAATGAGAATGGTGAATTTGAAGAACTTGAAATAACATGTGGCGAAAATAACGGTTACTACATTGAAATATTTGGCGACGATCTTAAAGAAGGCATGAAAGTCAGAGCCAGCGCCAATGCTGAAGAAGCTGAAGTTACAACAGAATTTGAAATAAAAGAAAATGAAGAATTCAACGGCTTTGGTGGAGTCATGCCAAGTGGTGGAAGTATGCCAAGTGGTGGTAATGCACCTAGTGGTGGTAATGCCCCTGGTGGCGGATTCTAAGGAGGATATAAATGAATAAGGCAGAACCACTTATTGTCTTAAAAGATATTAAAAAATCCTTCTATATTG
>DCGB01000078.1:4812-6273 GCA_002314515.1 Solobacterium sp. UBA1789
TAATCTTGAAATAAATAAAGGTGAATTTGTAGCCATTGTTGGTGAATCAGGAAGCGGCAAATCAACACTAATGAATATCATTGGTGCCCTTGATAAACCAACAAGTGGCGAATATATATTGGATGGTATTGATATCTTAGCAATAAAGGATCATAAATTATCGGAAATAAGAAACAAAAAAATAGGTTTCGTCTTTCAAAACTTTAACCTCATTGCCAGAATGAATGCTTATAAGAATGTTGAACTTCCTCTTATCTATGCCAAGGCAAGTAAAGAAGAAAGACATAGACGCAGCAATGAACTTTTGGAAAAAGTCGACATGCTAGAAAGAAAAAATCATCAGCCCAATGAATTGTCAGGCGGCCAGAAACAGCGTATTGCCATTGCACGTGCTTTGGCAACTAATCCTTCAATTATTTTAGCCGATGAACCAACAGGTGCCCTGGATTCCAAAACTTCCCGTACTGTCATGGACATCTTCCATAAATTACATAAAGAAGATGATATTACCATTGTATTAATTACACACAATAACAAACTGGCTGAAGAATGTGACCGCATCCTTACTCTTTCCGATGGCCAGATAGTCAATGAAAGGAGAGGTAAAAATGACCAGTATTGTTGATAACATCATTATGGCGCTGACCAATTTAAGAGCTAATAAGATGCGAACTTTCTTGACAATGTTGGGCATTATCATTGGCATTGCCTCCGTTATTGCCATTACCACAGTTGGTTCCAGCCTATCTGGTTCAATTACTAATTCGCTATCTTCCTTTGGCATTACCAATATGACCGTTAGTCTAAGCAACAAAGATGATGACAACAGTTTCAGAATGTTTATGCGCTCTTCATATAGTGAAAATGATCTGCTTTCAACAGAAATGATCGAAGAATATAAGCAGGCTTATGGTGATTATATCGACTATATTCTATTGAGCGAGAATCTTGGAAGTGCCACATTAAACAATGGCGAATATTCAGCCAGCGTTTCAATGCAAGGTGTCAATGCGGCATATGAAACATCAGAAGAACTGCAGATGCTGACAGGACGCTTTATCAATGATGAAGATATCGGCAATAAAAAGAAATTCTGTGTTGTCTCCGATAGTTTTGTTGAAGACTATGGATTAAATATACTGACAGCCGTTGGTGATAGTATTGTTGTCAATATTAATAGCCATTATCAGGAACTGGTTATCATTGGTATCTATCACGATGAAAGTAATAGTGAAGAAAATAGTAGCAGTACTGTTAGCACTGCCCTATATCTGCCAGTCAGTACAGCTAAATATCTGAATCACGGCAATGATGGTTATTCCTCTTTTACCGTTGTTTCCAAGGCCGATATTGATACAAGCTGGTTTCTTGATGCGACCCAATCTTTCTTCGAATCCTTCTATACCCAAAACGACTCCTATACCGTCAGTGTCAGCAATATGGAAGATATGTTAGAAACAA
>DCGB01000078.1:6357-6954 GCA_002314515.1 Solobacterium sp. UBA1789
TGGTCGGCGGTATCGGCGTTATGAATATCATGCTGGTATCAATTTCCGAGCGAACAAAAGAAATAGGTATACGAAAGGCTCTTGGAGCTACCAACAACAACATCCGTCTGCAGTTTATTATTGAAGCAGTCACTGTATGCCTGATTGGCGGCATAATCGGCATCATATCTGGCCTGATACTCGGCGTTATCGGTTCAAATATTCTTGGCTTTAGAGGAAGCCCTAATGTCTCCTCTATTGTTATTGCGGTTATATTTTCTATTGGCATTGGTATCTTCTTTGGATATTATCCAGCCAATAAGGCAGCTAAACTTAACCCAATTAACGCCTTACAATACGAATAGAAAAGGTGGTCTCAATTTTTTGAGACCACCTTACATAATAATAATCAGTTTTTCAGGTAAAAATTTATTTCATTTTTTAATGCAGAATATATTATTACAAAGTGTCGGCAAACTGCTATTTTGTAAGCATTTCCAGCCAACTGCTTTGAATTTTTTGTAGGCAGGAAACAAAAACTGCCTTTTCTTCCTCATTTAAACAGCCAAAGAGATCTTCCTTATCAAATTTTGCTTTTTCCCACCGATAGGCTTCTTC
>DCGB01000078.1:6968-7576 GCA_002314515.1 Solobacterium sp. UBA1789
CCTTTTTTTGTTAATGAAAGCATTTTACAACGCTTATCATCACTGATAACTTCTCTGTTAATCAAATCATCTGCTTCCATTTTATTAAGAAGTTCTGATACTGTTGCCCGCTGAAGATTCAAATGTTCAACAATCTGTTTCTGTGATACCTGTTTACGATGATGAATAATAAACAGACAACGGGTATAGGTGCTTCTGCTGGAATATATTTTTCTTAGTAAATGATGAGTATTTTCAAATTCGTTTTTAATTTCAATATTATTCATTGACAAGCCTGCTTTCAATAATTCTTCTAGCTTTAAAATACATTGGAATAATGATTAAACCCGATAAAACATCCGCCGCACCCTGACAGATACAAAGACCCTCAACACCCAGCAAAGCTGGAAGGATAAACAATAGTGGCAAAAAACAGGTACCCTGGCGGGCAGTCGATAAAGACAAGGCGTGACCTGGTTTTCCAATGGCTGAATAAAACATGGTAACAATAGCGCCTGTTGCATGCATAGGCAATAATGCTGCCTCAGCCCGCATAGCTAAAGAACCTAATCGATAGATTTCCAGATCCTTTTCTGCATTAAACAAGCCTACTAAAGGTCGGGCAAAAA
>DCGB01000078.1:7678-9476 GCA_002314515.1 Solobacterium sp. UBA1789
TAACTCTGTCATATTTTTTAGCACCCCAGTTATAACCGCAAACCGGCTGAAAGCCCATTGAAAAACCTAAAACTGCTGAAAACGGAAACATCATAACCCGTGTCGAAACAGAAATAGCTGCCAGAGCCGCTGTTGAATAAGAACCGGCAATACGATTAATCATTACCGTGGCAATAACCGAAAAGATAGTTCTCATAAAAGAAGACATACCAATGCTGATAACATGATAGGCGTCTTCCCGCACCAGTTTAAAGTGTTTAATAGAAAAATCAACAACTGTATGTTTACGAATATAGGGATACATCAGGATGGCAAAACTGACAAATTTAGAAATAGCCGTCGCCATTGAAGCACCCTGAACACCAAGATTAAATTTAAAAATAAACAAAGGATCCAAAAAACAGTTCAAAATGCCGCCAAAGCCCATACCAATCATGGCAAAAGTTGAACTACCCTCGCTTCTTAAAATCATATTCAGAATCATACTTGAAATGATAAATGGGGCAGCAATCAATACATAATCACCATATTGCATGGAATACTGTTTACATTCAGGTGTTGCGCCCAAAAAGTCTACTAAAGGTGAAAGGAAGAGTTTACCTAAAACCGCAACAACTACACCTATCAGCAGACCAACAATCAAAGAAGTTGACATCGTACGATCCGCTTCTTCTTTCTTGCCCCTACCCAGTTGAACAGAAATATAAGCAGAAGCACCAGCACCAATCAAAGTGGCAAACAACATGATAAAACGTTCCATCGAATTGTTAACACCAACTGCCGCAGTAGCATTGGTGCCTAATTTGGAAACAAAGAAAGTATCAACCAGATTGTAGAAAGTTGTAATCAGCTGAGCAATAATTGTCGGAACAGCCATTCGTGGAATCAGTGTACTGATTTTCTCACTACCTAAAACATCACCATTTTTTCTTGTCATGGGTCCTCCTTTTATTTTGTTAGTTTATCAAACAAACAAATTCTAATAAAATAAATCCTATTTGTAAAGAAAAATGCTACAATAAACACATATATAATTAAAGACTCTCTATTGAGAGTTTTCATATTTTTAGGAGGCAGATATGAACGACAAACAGGATTTTACCAGTGGTAATATAACAAAAAAGCTATTAGCATTCATGTTCCCGGTCTTTTGTTCGCTGGTTCTACAGGCTATGTATTCAGCCGTAGACCTTTTGATTGTTGGTAAGTTCGGTACTACTGCCGGTATTGCTGGCGTTGCCAATGGTGCCAACATCATGAATACTATTACCAATATTCTTTTTGCCCTGACAACTGGTGTAACTGTTTTGATAGCCCGCAATTTAGGTGATCGCAAGCCAGAAAAGATATCAAAGCTGATTGGTTCTGCTATCTGGTTCTTTTTTGTTTTAGCTGTTGTCTTAAGCGTACTGGTTTTTGTCTTTGCCAGAAACATTGCCCTGTTATTGAGTACACCAGAAGAGGCACTTCCTCTAACTGTTACTTATTTGCGTATCTGTGGTGTTGGTCTGGTTTTTGTCATCTTCTATAATCTGATTTCCGGTATCTTCAGAGGCTTAGGTAATTCCCAGCTGCCTTTACTTTTTGTTGGTATTGCCTGTATCTGCAATATCTTTGGTGATCTTTTACTGGTTGCGGTATTAAAGATGAATGTTGCTGGTGCTGCCATAGCTACTATTGCTGCTCAGGCTATTTCTGTTATCCTATCTATTGCTGTTATCAGAAAACAGGAACTGCCATTTGAATTTAATATTAAGGATATTTCCTATAATTCCAATGTCGTTGATTTTATAAAAAT
>DCGB01000078.1:9500-11886 GCA_002314515.1 Solobacterium sp. UBA1789
AGGTTCACCATTAGCTCTGCAGAATTTTTTAACCAGTTTTTCTTTCCTGGCTATTACCGTTTTTGTCAATCGCTTTGGTTTATCGGCATCTTCAGGCTATGGTATTGCCCAAAAGATTACCCAGTTTGTCATGCTGATTCCAAGTTCTATCATGCAGTCAATGGCATCCTTTGTTTCACAGAATGTCGGTGCTGGCCGTGAGGATAGAGCTAAGAAGGCTATGATTAGTGGCATGTTGCTAGGCGCTTCAATTGGTGTCTTCATTTCCGTTGCTGCCTATTTCAAAGGCGATCTCCTGGCATCTATATTTACTGATGATCCAGAGGTCATTGCCCGGGCTTTTGAATATCTGAGAGGCTTTGCCCCAGAAGCTGTCTTAACTTCTGTCATGTTTTCTTATATCGGCTATTTCAATGGCCATTCAAAGTCTTTCTTTGTCATGGTACAGGGTCTATGCCAGTCTTTCCTGGTAAGACTGCCTCTTTCCTATTTCATGTCAACTCGGCCAAATGCCAATCTGACAGGTATAGCCATTGCCACACCATCGGCAACTGTCTTTGGCATCATTGTTAATACCATCTATTTCATCTATTATGAAAAGAAATATCTAAAGACAAAAGAAGGTTAAGAAAAAGGAAGTGTCAAACAGCACTTCCTTTTGTTATAACTGAAACTGATAATTACTGTTTTTTAAATTTCAGATATTTAAAACAGATAGGATAAAGTCCTAAATCAACAAATATAAGCATTGCATAACGGATACAACGAACAATATACTGTGCCAATGTTGGACTGCTTAAAAACTCATCGCTGAATGGCATTTTCAATATTTTATTCATAACTACAAAGACCAATAGGCCACCAGCAACTCTGGCAATTGTTTCCAGAATACCGTGTGATGGTTCAAATTCAACATACTTTTCAGCAAACTTTATAGCCAGAAAACTCCCAATTATCATGCCATAACCGGAATAAAAATCATCTGATTTGCAATACAAAAAACCAAGCAAAGCTATAAGCAAAAAAGCAATTACACAACGATTTTCGCCATATCTGGCAGAAAGCTTATCATAGGATGTTGTTACAACAAGACCAATCAGTAAACCAGCCAGAACATCGGTTGGATAATGAACACCCAAGGCAATACGCGAAACTGCCACAGAAACAATGATAATAACGGACAGGATTCGAATTACAGGATATGCATACTTTTTATATAAAGGCACATATACAGCAGTAGCATTTACTGCATGACCGGAAGGAAAAGAAAATCCCTGTTGAGATATGCTGTTAGGATCGCCATCATAAGCCTGTTTAATACATTTAATATCCGAATTAACCATATAAGGACGAATTCTTTTGACAACGTTTTTAAATAACGGGAACACTGTAGCTGATAATGAAATATACATAATTAAGCGCATGCCAAATTTTCGATCATAACACCAGGTGATATAGCCAACGATACATATTAAAACGATTTCATCCGAAAAATTAGTCATGAACTGAAGATATTTATAAGCAAAATCACCTAAATGATTCTGCAGGAAAATGATTAATTCATCCTCCCATGGAAAAGAAAAAATATTACCCATATAATTTTTAAACCTTTCTACTTTTTTATTATCGCAGATATCATTAGGGTAATATTCTTAACAATAAAAATTTACTTCATTTTCTTTTTAATGCCACTATCTGTCAATTTATTTAATAGGCACCTGTATTTCTGTCAGATAATCATTTTCATTTTCCTTATTCCAAATGCCATCTATATAACATTCTCTGATATAGTCGCTAATTTCAAATTTATTGTCTTCAATATATTTGAGAATCTTACTGTAGGATTTCCCTATTTCTTCATATGATCCCTTGTGATATAAACAGACACATTTGGTATCAGGAATATCCATAAACTTGATATTGGCAGATTCCTTAAATGCCTTATCACCTTTGATAACAGCTTGAGCATATCTGACTTTGATATTCTTTTCTTTATATTCGCCATCCAGATAGTTGACATAACAGTACTCCGGTTCAATACATTTGATATCAGGATTTAACGCCAGGCATTCTGCACCAGATGACAAAATAATTTCAGATAATCTGGAATATTCTTCAATAATACCCTCCTGATAATAGACATAACAGGCTGGAACAATCTTTTCAAAAATTTCTTCTTTCATACTCTTCTCCTTTAATAGATAGTTGATTTTAGAGAGCTGATAAGTATGTTCAAGAATAGTATTTTCGATTTCATTTTTCTTTTTTACCAATACAGTATTAAAATCATCACCATCAATAATGATTTTCTTTATTTCGTCAATTGATAAGCCAATCTGTTTCAAAGATATTATCCTGGATACTTCCAGTAACTGACTTGATTCAT
>DCGB01000125.1:0-1202 GCA_002314515.1 Solobacterium sp. UBA1789
ATGGACTTTAAGGTTGCTGGTACAAAAGATGGTATCACTGCCTTACAGATGGATATTAAGTGTTTAGGTATTTCCCGTCAGGTCTTCAAGGAAGCTTTAGCTCAGGCCAGAAAGGGTCGTTTAGAGATTCTGGATAATATGCTTACTGCCATCAGTGAACCACGTAAGGAAGTTTCCAAGTATGCTCCAAAGATGCTGACTTTCTCTATCCCGGTTGACAAGATCCGTGAAGTTATCGGTACAGGTGGTAAGACTATCAATCAGATAATTGAAGACTGTGACAATGTTAAGATTGACATTGAAGATGATGGTAAGGTTGTTATTTACCATATGGATAAGGAAATGATTGACAAAGCCAAGGGCATTATCGACGAGATTACCAAGGAAGCTAAAATTGGTGAAATCTATGATGCCAAGGTTGTCAGATTAGAGAAATTTGGTGCCTTTGTTGAATTATTTAAGGGCCAGGATGCTTTGTTACATGTTTCAAAGATTTCTCATGAACGCGTTGATAAGCCTGAAGATGTTCTGAAGATTGGCGATATGATTAAGGTCAAGGTCATGGAAATCGACGAAAAGGGTCGTGTCAATGTTTCTGCTAAGGAATTGTTGCCTAAGCCGGAAAAGAAAGAAACAAAGAAAGAAGAACCTGCAAAGGAAGAAGAAGTAAAGCCTGAAGAACATAAAAAAGGTGAAATTCGTTTCTTCAAAAAGAAAAATTAATTATTAGCCTTCCAAATGGAAGGCTTTTTAAGGGGTGTTAATATGCGCATGCGAAAGAAAAAATGGGTAGGGCCCTTTCTTTTGGAAGAAAAGGACTATCTGATTGATAACCTGGATTCTTTGGATATTGATAAGCCTGTTTATCTGGAAATCGGTATGGGAATGGGTGATTTTATTGTTAATTCGGCTTTTGATAATCCAAATATCTTTTATATCGGTTTAGAAAAGGATGAAACCTGTGTGGCAAAGGCTATTATCAAAGCTAAAGAAAAGGATATTAAAAATCTGAAGATTTTACATATTGATGCCAACGAGCTGTTGAATATTTTTGATAAAAAATCGTTAAGCCGTATATATCTGCCATTTTCTGATCCGTGGCCTAAAAAACACCACCACAAGCGTCGCCTGACTTATCCGACTTTTCTAAAACTTTACAATGAGGTTTTAAAAGATGATGGTGATATCATTTTTAAGAGTGA
>DCGB01000125.1:1220-5161 GCA_002314515.1 Solobacterium sp. UBA1789
CAACGATACGCTGGAATATATCAAAGAATCTCCTTTTGTGATCGTTCAACAGGATGAGGATTATCATCATATTAAAAGAAGTGAGCCAATGACGGCGTATGAAAAGAAATTTTCGGATTTGGGACAGCCTATTTATTATCTGCGCTTAATGAAAAAATCATAAAGCCTTATTATTCTTGTAGTACAATTTAAATATGAGAATTCTTAAAAAAATATTACTATTATTCAGTGTTTTCTTTGTTCTTATTTCCTGTTCTTCGTCAGTGAAGTATTATACAAGCTATACCATTTATCCGATAGGCTATCTATTGAATAGAATAGGTGGTTCTTTTGTTAATACCATTTCGATTCAGAATTCTTCATTGGTTCAAACGGCTAATATTGTCGATGATTATGATGAGATTCTGGATGATTCAATTTTCCTTTTTCATCTTGGCGATCTGGAACCTTATCTGGATATCTATAAAGAACAGCTGAATAAATACGAATACACTGATGTTGACCTTTCAACATTAAATGCAATCTATCATTTCCAGCGTTATCGTCTGGTCTATGTTGATGGCAATCCGAATTATATTGAAGAGCCATACTATAATGGCACAGCTTTTGATAATATTGATACTTATCACGATGATCTTTTCCTTTGGCTGGATCCAATTGGCATGTTGTCGATGGCAAAAGATGTTTATAATGTCCTTTCCAGCAACTACGTTGAGCAGTCTGCTTATTTTAAGGAAAATTATGAGTCTTTGATGAATGACCTGATTTCTTTGGATGCGGCATATCAGAATCTGGCAACCAGATTAAAGAATGCCAATACGACTATTAAGTTTGTTTCGATGACTGCTTCTTTTGGCAGCTGGCAAAAAGCCTATGGCTTCCAGGTTTATCCGGTTTGTTTATCCAAATATGGAGCTTTGCCTAATGAAGAACAGCTGGCAATTATTAAGCAGCGTATTATTGATGATGGTGTTCAATATATTGCCTATGAACCAAATCTTTCAAGCGAAATGATGTCACTGTTTTCCCAACTTGAAAGCGAACTTAGTTTAAAGAGGGTCAATTTATCAAATATTTCTTCATTATCAGTATCACAGCTTTCAGATAATAAGGATTATCTGTCACTGATGTATGAAAATTTGAGTGTTTTGGAGAATCTGGCTTCGACAGCTTTGACATCTGGAAGTACGGAGGCAGTTAATGAGAATATTACTGATTGATGGTAATTCCGTCTTATTTAGAGCTTTTTATGCAACTGCTTATGGCAGCATTTTAAAAACGTCCGACGGTCAGTATACCAATGCTGTCTATGCCTTTGCCGGTATGCTGAATAAGGCTTTAAAAATGATTGGACCTGATTATTGTGCGGTCGCTTTTGATAAGGGTAAAAATACTTTCCGTCATAAATTATATGATGATTATAAGGGTGGTCGTAAGGAAACACCACCTGAACTGATTCCTCAGTTTGCCTTGGCCAGAGAAATGCTGGAGGCCTATAATATTCCTTATTTTGAATATGATGAAATTGAGGCCGATGATATCATTGGTACTTTGGCCAAGAAATATCAGATGGAAACCTGCATTCTTTCTTCTGATCGTGACTTATTACAGCTGATTGATGAAACCACCAGTGTCTATGTTATGAAAAAGGGTGTCAGTGATTTAACAAAAATGGATATTGCTGCTCTTAAGGAAGAATATGGATTATCTCCAAAACAGATTATTGAATATAAAGCCCTGGCTGGTGATAAATCCGATAATATCAAAGGCGTTGATGGCGTAGGTGATAAGACAGCGGTTAAGCTTCTGCAGGAATATGACAATATTGAAAATCTCTATGAACATATTGATGAAATCAAGGGCAAATTAAAAGAAAAACTTTTAAATGATAAAGAATCCTGTATCCTGTCTAAGATACTGGCAACGATTAAGACAGATTATGAGATTCCCAATTCTGATGAAAATGATCTGATTTTAAATATCAATGAAGAAACGCGTAATGCCTTTTTTGCCAAATATGAAATGCGTTCTTTGATTCAAAAGCCAAAGGAAAGTAAAATCAATGGTCATAAAGTATCAAAGATATCAGCTGAACTGTTTGATGATCCTTTGATTATTTTTGATTCCAATGAATTTTCTTATTATGAAAGAGAATTTTTTGGTGCCTGTTTTATCAATGATAAAAAAGAGGAATATATTGACTTTGAAGATCTTTTGAACGATAAGGATTCCTTAGATTTTTTAAGTAATGATAAGCCGAAAACTGTCTATGATAAAAAGGCACTTTTACATGGTTTGGGACGTTATGGTATTCAGCTTTCTGATCGGACAGATGATTTGATGCTGATGGCTTATTTGTGCGATAACAATAATGCAGATTTAGCAGCTTTATTAAATAATCATGCCTTGAATTTATCTGTTGCCTTTAAAGATGTCTATGGTACAGAAAAAAAGCCGGTTTTGATTGCTGCTGAAAAGCGTATGACTTATATTTATGAATTAGCTGCTGATTTATATAGCTTGTTACCGCTTATCAGGAAACAGTTAAAAGAAAGAGAAGTCTTTGATCTATATCAGAATGTTGAACTGCCTTTGGCCAATGTCTTATATGAAATGGAAAAAGAAGGTATTATTTGTGATATCAGAGAACTTGATGAAATCGCAGCCTTAACAAAAGAAAAGATCGATAAGCTTTCAAAAAATATCCATGATTTGGCAGGTGAAGAATTTAATATTAATTCTCCTTTGCAGCTGAAAGAGATTTTATATGATAAATTAGATCTCCCTGATTTAAAAAAAGGTTCTACCGGTGCTGAAGTCTTAGAAAAACTGAATGACTATCATCCGATTGTTTCTTTAATACTGGAATATCGTAAATATTCAAAATTATATTCAACCTATGCCGAAGGTCTGAAAAAATATATTTCAGCTGATGGCAGGATTCATACGGTATTTTCACAAACAATTACAGCAACCGGACGTCTTTCTTCTTATGATCCAAATCTGCAGAATATTTCGGTTAAGGATGATGAGGCTCGCGAGATAAGAAAGGCTTTTAAGCCAACTAATGATTATTTGATTTCCTGTGATTATTCACAGATAGAGTTGCGTGTTCTGGCTGCTTTGGCTAAAGAAGATAAGATGTTGGATACTTTTAAGCAGGGGATTGATATTCATACCAAGACAGCAATGGATGTTTTCAGACTGAATAAGGAAGAAGTTACAGCACAGGTTAGACGTAATGCCAAGGCTGTTAATTTTGGTGTTGTCTATGGTATATCGGAATTTGGTCTGGCAAATCAGACATCTTTGTCATTTGCCCAGGCTAAGCGTTTTATCGATGATTATTTCCTGACTTATCCTAAGATTAAGGAGTATCTGGATTCTTCAATCGCTTTCTGTCAGAAAAATGCCTATGTTAAAACAATTTTAAATCGTCGTCGTTATATTAATGAGATTAATGATCCTAAGCATCAGGTTAGAGAATTTGCCAAAAGAGCAGCAATGAATTCACCAATACAGGGTTCGGCTGCTGATTTGATTAAGCTGGCTATGCTGGCAGTAAGCAAGCGTATAAAAGATGAAAAACTGGAATCAAGACTGATTCTTCAGGTTCATGATGAACTGATATTCGATGTCAAAGAAAATGAAAAAGATAAGATGTTGGAAATCATTCATGACTGTATGACTAATGCCTATAAATTGGATGTTGAACTTGCGGTTTCAACTGCTGTCGGAAAAGACTGGTACGAGGCCAAATAATGCCTGAATTACCAGAAGTCCAGACGGTTTTGGATACATTATCTTTAAGTATCAAAGACCTGTTTATTGCTGATATCAATATTATTTATCCAAGGATTATTGTTGGTGATGTTTTGACATTTAAAAATAATCTGATGAATCAGCATTTTCGCTGTTTTAAAAGAAGAGGAAAATATCTT
>DCGB01000125.1:5169-8609 GCA_002314515.1 Solobacterium sp. UBA1789
ATCTTTTATTTGAAATGGATGATTTGACTCTGGTCTGTCATTTGCGAATGGAAGGAAAATTTTATATCCTGGGTAAAAATGACGAAATAGATAAGCATACTCATGTAATTTTTACGCTTTCGGATGGCAGACAGCTTCGCTATCATGATGTTCGTAAATTCGGAAGAATGGAGCTGATAGAAAAAGGTGATTATCGGATTTTTAAGGATTTGGGTCCAGAACCATTCTGGGATGAGTTTAATCTGGATTATGTTAGAAAATATTTTAAAGATAATCATCATCCTTTAAAGGAGGTTTTACTTGATCAGTCTTTTGTGGCTGGCATTGGCAATATCTATGCGGATGAGATTGCCTATCTCAGTAAACTCCATCCTCTAAGTAGAGTTTATCTGCTTAATGATGATGATATTATGAGGATTATTGATAATACCCGGATGGTATTAAAAAAAGCTATTAGTGCCGGTGGTACTACCATTCGTTCCTATACTTCTTCTTTAGGAGTGAGCGGTCGTTTCCAGCTTGAATTGCTTTGTCATACTAAGTACTTATGTCCACTTGATCATCCGATTAAAAAAATCAGAGTCGGAGGACGGGGAACTTATTATTGTCCTGTCTGTCAGAAATTGAAGACAAGGATTGCGATTACAGGCACAATTGGGGCCGGCAAGTCAACATGCAGTATTTATTTAAGACAGCTTGGTTACTATGTCTTTGATTGTGATGAGGAGAATCGCCGTCTTCTAGAAAATAATCAGGCTGGTGACTTGTTGATAAGAAAATATTTTCCAGAAGTTTATGTTGATGATATATTGGATAAAACATTATTGGCAAAGCTGGTTTTTTCTGATAAAAAGAAGAAGGAAGAACTGGAATCTCTGCTGCATCCGCTGATAATCAAAGAAATGTTAAAACAGGCTGAGGAACATGACTTGTTTTTTGCCGAGGTTCCTTTGTTGTTTGAATCAAAACTGGAAAAATATTTTGATCGCAGTCTTTTGATTGGCCTTGATAAGGATAAAACGATTGACAGGTTAATTGAAAGGGGTATGAAGAGAGAAGATGCTTTGAGACGTCTTTCTTCACAGTTACCTTTAGAAGAAAAAATAAAGCGGGCTGATGATTTTATCAGTAATGATAAGTCTTTGGCTGATTTATATGATAGTATAGATATCTGGCTGGATAGTTATGTTAGGTAAGGATTTATTTTGTATAAAAGCGGATATTGATATCAGTGTAGAGCGTTATAAAGCTTTGCTGCTTTTATATGAGCCGTTAATCGGTAATGATGCTTTATATCTTTATCAGTATCTTTCTTTGAAGGGGACAAATAACAGTCCTGACGAGTTGAATGTTTTATTGAATTCTTTAAATATTTCCATTGATAGTTTTGAAGAATCGATTAAGAAATTGAATATATATCGTTTGCTTAGAACCTTGAAAAGTCAAAGAGCTTTTGTTTTTGTCTTACTGAATCCTTTGACTTTTAGGGAGTTTGTTGATGATGATCTTTTTGTCCGTGATTTTATTTTGAAAACCAGCGGTATGTATTACCAGTCTTTACTGGCGGACAATTATCATTCATTTAATGATAGTTCATATGAGGATATTTCTTATAAGATGCCACTTGATGAATTGGACAAGTGGTCTGGAGATAATGAAATTTATCTAAAGAAAAAGATCAAGAAACATTATGAATTTAATACATTTTTTGATATCAATGTTTTCTTAAAGGATATTTCGGTTAATCTTCTGCCTTTACGTTTTCGTAATGATGAAATTCTATATCAGATTGCAGTTCTGGCTGATTTATATAATATCAGTTATGATAAAATGCGATCTTTTATCCCTAAAGTTGCCAGATTGAATGAGGAAGAATTTGATTTGAAGCTTTTGAAGAAACTCTGTATGCAGTCCCGTAATGATTATTCAAAGCTTGAAGACGGTGACTATAATGTCCCTTGCCAGCTCTTTTTAATGAATAAGCAGGATGGTAAGGAAGTTTCACCATATGATAAAAATACCATCTATCGTTTGGCTAATGACTATCATCTGCCAATTCCGGTTATCAATGTATTACTGGAATACACATTGAATAACTGTAATAATCATCTTTTTGATTCATATCTTTATCCGGCTGCCAGTGATTTACATCGCAATAATGTAAGTGATGCCCAGACTGCTTTGGCTTTTTTGGGTCAAAATCAGCCAAAAAAAGATGAATTACCGGTTTATGATGACAGTAATAACCCATCTTATGATGAAAAACGTTTTAATGAACTGATGGCGAAAAGGGGTAAATGATGGATTACTTAGCAGAATTTATCAAAAACAACAAAATCAGTAAGCAGTTTTATCAGGACAACTATCGTATCTTTAAAAACTGTGAAGATTCTTACAGATTATGTAAAGACTGTCAGGGCCTGTCTTTTTGTCGGCAGAAAAAGGCTGGTGAGAGAATATCCTTATATTATGATGGCCTGATTGTCAACGAAATCAGTTATTGTCCTTTCTTTCTTAAAGACAGGGAGGCTAAACAATTGCGTTCAGCCTTTATCTATTGTGATATTCCTGAGCAGCTTTGTGAATTAAGTTTAGAAAATATCAATGTTGAAGAAAATTCTTCTAAAGGATTATATATCGAACTGGCTGATATTCTGGAAGGAAAGAGACAAAAGGGCCTATATATTCATGGCCAGATGGGAGTTGGAAAAACCTATTTATGTATAGCTTTGGCTAATTCCTTAAATATGAAAAAGAAAAGTGTTTCTTTTATTAAGGTTAATGATTTTGTCAATAATATGCGTAAACTGATTATTAATGATTCACTTGCGTATGAGCGTCTGATCAGAAAAATCAAAGAGGGTGATTATCTCTTTATTGATGATATCGGTGCTGAGGGTATTTCCGCCTATTCACGGGATGACCTGCTTTTTAATATCCTGGATTATCGTCTTGAACATCATTTGCTGACGGTATTCACATCAAATCTTGATCGGGCTTCTCTGGAAAAAATCTATGCCTTAAAGGGCGAAAGCGGTTCTTTGATGCATGCCAAGCGTCTATTGGAGCGTATCAGGATATTAAGTGATGACTATGTACTAAGTGGAGAAAACAAGAGGATATAAATATGTTGAGAAATATTGCAATATTAACATCGGGCGGTGATGCCCCAGGTATGAATGCCGCTATTCGTGCGGTGACTCGAGCAGCCATTTACAGTGGGTTGCGTGTCTATGGAATCCGTCGTGGTTACCAGGGCTTGATCGAAGACTGTATTTCAGAGTTCGATACCTCGAACGTAAGTAATATCATTTCTCGTGGAGGTACTATTCTCAAGACGGCCCGTTCGATGGAGTTCAAGACTCCAGAAGGCCGTAAGAAAGCCTACGAAAACATGCAGAAGCATGGAATTGATGCGCTCGTCGTGATTGGTGGCGATG
>DCGB01000002.1:0-146 GCA_002314515.1 Solobacterium sp. UBA1789
TCCCATTCACTGACTGGGGTGAGGTTTGGGGCATAGCCGATCGTACTGACTATGATTTGTCTCAACATTCAACATATTCCGGTAAGGACCTGGTATATCGCGATCCGCAGACTAATGAAGTCTATACACCATACTGTGTTGAGCCT
>DCGB01000002.1:178-446 GCA_002314515.1 Solobacterium sp. UBA1789
TCAGTAGGTGTTGAAAGACTGATGTTAATGTCATTATGTGATGCCTATGATGTTGAAAAAATGGAAAATGATGAACGTGTTGTAATGCATCTCCATCCAGCTATTGCACCAATCAAGGTTGCTGTTTTGCCTTTAGTCAAGAAATTATCTGATCAGGCTCGTGAGCTTTATCTTGATCTTTGTGATGATTTCAGCTGTGATTTTGATGAGGCAGGTACAATTGGCAAGCGTTATCGTCGTAATGATGCCATCGGTACACCATTCTGTG
>DCGB01000002.1:528-3450 GCA_002314515.1 Solobacterium sp. UBA1789
AAAATTTCTGAATTAAAAGAATATATTAAAGAACGTACTAAATTTTAATGCGCTTAACTGAAGAAGTAATCAATGATATCAGAAATTCGGCTTCCATCAGCGAAGTAATTGGTCATTATATTCCCTTGGTTAAAAAAGGGAAGGGTTTTACTGCGCTTTGTCCTTTTCATGATGATCATGATCCTTCTTTATCTATTTCCGAGGACAAGCAGATTTATAAGTGTTTTGTCTGCGGCAGTGGTGGTAATGTTTTTAGTTTTGTTCGTAATTTCAAAAAAGTCAGCTTTCAGGAAGCGGTGGTAGAGGTTGCTGATATTATCGGTAAACCGCTGGAAATTGATGAACCATTAAAGCCAAAGAAAATTGATAAAAATCAGAAATATTATGATCTGCTTAATTCAATGCGCGACTATGCTTCTTATCTTTTACTGGCAACCAAAAGTGGTTTGGATGCCAAGGAATATCTGCTGAACAGAGGTTTGGAAGAGGAACAGATCAGGAAGTTTAATATAGGCTATGATCCTGGTGATTCTGGTTTATATAAATATTTAAATAAACAGGGTTTTTCTGATGAAGATATGATTAGTGCCTATGTTGCCAGGATGTCTGATCGAGGCATGAATGACATCTTTTATAATCGAATTTTATTTCCAATAGAAAATATCAATGGTGACACTATCGCTTATACAGCCCGAGATTTTCGTGGTAATTCCAATTCCAAATATATCAATTCAGCTGATACGCCAGTATATAATAAGGGCCATGTCATCTATAACTATCATCGGGCTAAGGAACTTGCCAAGCAGCTTGGTTCTGTTATTGTTTGTGAAGGCGTTATGGATGTTATTGCGTATGATCGCTGTGGTATTGAAAATGTTGTTGCAACATTAGGAACTGCCTGCACGAATGAACAGCTGGATTTATTACAAAGTTTGAGTAAGACTATTGTATTATCATATGATGGTGATAAGGCTGGTCAGGCTGCCAATCTGAAAATTGGTGAATTGTGCATGTCTCGCGGTTTGAATGTCATGGTTATTGACAATAGAACGGAAAAGGATCCTGATGAAATAGTCAATGAATTCGGCAAGAATGCTTTGAGAGATCTATCGGGCAAAAGAGTCACTTTCCTGGATTATGTGATAAGTTTCTATCAAAAGAATTATAATCTGGAGAACTATCAGGATCGTAAAAAAATGGCTATGAAGCTCTTTTCTCTGATTGACCTGTTGAAGGATGATTATGATAAGGATAATTATTTAAATGAAGTCTATGAACTGACTAAAATACGTAAAAGACAAAGTGAAGATAGAAAAAAAGAGTATAATAATAAGGTAATTTTTAACAATTACACTATTGATGGTTTAACCAGAGCAGAATATATTATATTGTCACAGATATCTCTTTCAAATAAGGCTAAAGACTTATATCAGAAAGAACTTGGTTGTCTTCTGATGGAAAGTAATCAGGATCTGGCAATGCTGATTATTGATGAATATCGCCGTTATGGAAGCTGCTCATTATCACGTCTATTCGATGAAGTAGAAAATAAGAATATTAAAGAACTGATTGTCTCGCTTTCAACTATTGAATCACTGCCTTCCACTTATGATGAGGCGCAGCTCAAATGAGCAATATCTAAGGTTAAAAGAGAGATTAAGTTACAGAAGTTATCTGCACTTAAGGAAAGGATTAAAACATATGAAAGTGTTGATCCTGCTCAAAGTCAGACATATCTGAATGAATATCTGCAATTATTAAAAGAGTTAGGAGAAGAAAATGCCAAGAACGAAAAGTGATAAAAAAACAAACAAAGCTCCAATCAAAGAAAGCAGTAACAATAATTCGATATTGAATAAAAAATATAACGATATTGATGATCTTAAATCTGACATTTTACGTCTTTTTGAAGGTGGTGAAGATATCATTCAGAAAGATGTCGTTCAGGCTCTCGATCGTTTTGAGATGTCTGATGAGGATATGGAAGAATTCTATGAATGGCTGTCAGATAACAATATCGATGTTATTGGNNCATGAAAACAGTGAAAGCATGGAACAGCTTGATGATGATGATTATCTGGCTGATGAAGACATTGACGATGATGATGAAAAAAATATCGTCATCAATTATGATGCGGTTTCAACTTATAACAAGGTATCTGATCTGGTTAAGATGTATCTTAAGGAAATCGGACGAGTACCTTTGTTGAAGGCTGACGAAGAAGTTGTTCTTGCAAAGCGTATAGAAGATGGTGATCAGGAGGCTAAGAATCAGCTGATTTCTGCTAATCTGCGTCTGGTTGTCGCTATTGCCAAAAAGTATACCGGCCGTGGTATGTTGTTCCTGGATCTGATTCAGGAGGGTAATATGGGTTTAATAAAGGCAGTTGACAAGTTTGATTATCACAAGGGCTTTAAGTTTTCGACCTATGCAACCTGGTGGATCAGACAGGCTATTACTCGTGCGATTGCTGACCAGGCCAGAACTATTCGTATTCCGGTACATATGGTTGAGACAATTAATAAAATGACAAGAATTCAGCGCCAGCTTGTTCAGGAATTGGGTAGAGACCCTTCGGCAGAAGAAATAGCTGAACAAATGGGTAACGGTATGACTGCTGACAAGGTCAGAGAGATTCAAAAGATTGCCCTGGATCCGGTTTCTTTGGAAACACCAATTGGTGAAGAAGATGATTCGCATTTAGGTGATTTCATTGAGGATAAGGAAGCTATGTCACCAGACCAGTATGCCAATATTCAGTTATTAAAAGATGAAATCAATCTGGTTTTGCAGTCTTTGACCGAAAGAGAAGAAAAGGTTTTACGTTTACGCTTTGGCTTGGAAGATGGCCGTACCCGTACTTTGGAAGAGGTTGGTAAGGAATTTGATGTAACCAGAGAACGTATTCGTCAGATTGAAGC
>DCGB01000066.1:0-988 GCA_002314515.1 Solobacterium sp. UBA1789
CGCCATTATAAACATCATCATTTGGCCGATTTTTAAGCTGAATGACCTTGTCGCCTTCTCTGAAAATTGTTGTACCACTTCTTTTCTCATTCTTGTTTTTAGCAGGCGGATTAAAAGCATTCTGTAAAGATGCATTAAGATTATCGATACCAAATTCACCACGATACATCGGTGATAATACTTCAATATCATCCAGTTCATAACCTTCGCTTAAATCTTTACTGATAAAAGATATCAGATCATTACGACCTAAATCATTAATGTCATAAAAAATGACATCATCATTAAAATCAAAATCAGAATCTGTATTTGAAATAATATATTGTGATAAGTCAATGATATGGGAGCCCTTATTCTGACGANNGATTGACATCAAGATAGGTAATATCAAAGATATCGCTTTTAATCAGATCCCTTATCAGATTACCAGGCCTGATTGATGGCAGCTGATTATAGTCGCCAAGAATCAATAACTTCTTGCAATAGGAAGCCGCTTTTAATAAGGCTGCAAAAAGATTGGTATCAACCATCGAAAACTCATCGATAATGATTGCATCATAAACAATAGGATTGTCTTCATTAAAACCAAAAGAATTATCTTCCAGATTCCAGCGTAATAAAGAATGGATAGTTTTTGATTCAACATCGCAGAGTTCATTTATTCTTTTGGCAGCACGGCCAGTTGGTGCACAGACAATGATATTGTGAAATGGATATATTTCCTTAAAAGTGGAAATAATCGCTCTTATCATTGTCGTCTTGCCAGTACCAGGACCACCTAATATCAAAGAAACATTCTGTCGATAAAATTTAAATAAGGCTTCTATCTGACAGTCATCATAGGTAATATGATCAGTTAATTCGTTATTTTTAATCGCAAGACTTATTTCATCTTCACCTGGACATAATCCTTCCGAAAATGATAATAGGCGATCAGCTATCCATTGTTCATCTTCATAATCCTGTTTAAGATAGTAGTGATCATTCC
>DCGB01000066.1:1017-3911 GCA_002314515.1 Solobacterium sp. UBA1789
GTTTTCCAGACATTCATTTAAAATATCATCAAAATTGGTATAACGCTGATTATATATTTCTAAAAGATTCTGATAATCTATATAAATATCACCCATTTTAAAACAGTAATTTTTAAATAGATTAATTAATAAAGCTACCTGATATTTTTGAAGTTTGTTTTCAAATTCAATATTTTTGGCACATTCTACAATTCGATCAAAGGAAATAAAAGTGTTCTCATGATAAAAAATAAAAGGATTTTCCTGTAATATCAAAACCGCATCATCATGATATCTTTCATAAAGAAAACGTGCTTCCCTTCCATTAAATCCAAATCCCAATAGGATAAGAATACCTTCCTGATTATTCTCGCGATAGGCATTAATACCTTTTTTTATTGATTCTTTCTGTTTACTGGAAATATTTACTTCATCAATAATATCAGCATTTTCAACCAGGGCATCGACTGTATTATCACCTAGTACCTCATAAATTTTTAATGCTGTTTTGTGTCCGATACCATTAAAAACCGGTGAAGATAAAAAATTGATAATTTCTTCTTCGTGGTCAGGCAGACAGTGTTTAATGGCTATGCAGGAAAACTGAAAACCATATTTAGGATGGTCAACATATTCTCCTTCCAGCTGATATTTAAGCTGATAGTCAATGTCAAAATAAGCTCCTGTTACAGTAATTAAATCATCATCAGATAAAAATCGGGCAACCATGTAGCTGTCAGTATGATAAATTATGTTTTTAAAACGACCTTTAATTATTTCAGTCATTAAATTTCCTTAAGACCCGTTTGTCGAATTGAGCCATTAAATTTGAACCATTTGATAAAACTTCATCAATAACACCGCCACCCAGTAATTCATCATTCAGATAAAAAACTGCCTGCTGTCCCGGTGTAACAGCTTTAATACCCTGATGATAAGTCAAAAGAACGCTATTATCATTATTGATGTGTAAATGAACATTGTTATCATTCTGACGATAACGGAATTTACAGGTAATATCAAGATCATCATAATCCGGTTTTTTTATCCAGTTAATATCATTAATGATGGCAGAATCAGAATACAGATAAGATTCATTGCTGATGGATGTCAGATATAAATAGTTTTTTTCAACATTTTTGCCAACACAATAGTATGGACCACGATTACCACCTACACCAAAGCCCTTCCTTTGGCCAATAGTGTAGTAATAAACACCTTCATGTTCACCTACTATTTCCATATTATCAATATCGATAATCTTGCCTTTTTTCATCGGAATATAGTTTTTAAGAAATTGCCTGAAATTACGTTCACCAATAAAACAGATACCGGTTGAGTCTTTTTTATCAGCGATAGAAAGATTTAAATCCTGGGCCATTTTTCTTACTTCATTTTTATCAATTTCGCCCAAAGGAAAAAGGCATTTTTTTAAAGAAGCAGCACTAACCTGACATAAAAAATAAGACTGATCTTTATTGCGATCATCTGCCTTGTAAAATTTATCATTAATTCTTTTAAAATAGTGGCCAGTGGCAATAAAATCAAAACCTTTTTCTTCCGCAAATCTTAAAAAACAGTCAAATTTAATATATTTATTACACAGGATATCAGGGTTTGGAGTTCTGCCCTTTTTATATTCAGAAATAAAGTTGGCAAAAACATCATCCCAGTATTCTTTAATAAAATCAATGCGTAAGAGTTCCAGTCCTAAGCTGTCTGCAACCTTTTTTGCATCATTATAGTCCTGCTCCTGAGGACAGATATCATCAAATAAAGTGTCATTGCCTAAAGTATCATTATTCAAAACCGAGTCCCAGTTGCGCATAAAACAGCATGTTACATCATAGCCCTGCTTTTTTAACATGTATGCAGCAACAGCAGAATCAACACCACCTGATAAGCCTAATAAAACTCTCGTCATGATTCCTCCCGGACATAACCACAATTATAATAATGTGGGCACTTTTCTTTTTCACATTTAAATTCATTGATTCTTGGTATAAATGCTTCAATTTCTTCATTATCATAACCAATCTGCATTTCTTTATCAGAAATGATGATAGGTCTTTTTAAACAGGACGGATTATTTCTGACGAAAGTAATGAGTTCATTGATGGACATGGATTCAAAGTCAATCTGAGCTTCCTGTATAACTTTTGATCTTTTGGAAATGATATCATCAGTACCATTTTCTGTCCTTTTTAATAAATAGAGAATTTCTTTGTCCTTTAAGATAACAGAAAAAATATTCTTTTCAATAAAAGAAATATTATGATCTTTAAACCATTTTTTAGCCTTACGACAGGATGGACAGCCATTGGCGGTATATAAAACTATCACTATATAATTATAAAACAATTTATTGCAGTAAAAATGACTATGATGTATTATTTCATTTGTAGTCTTATCCAACTATCAAGAAGAGAAACTAAGTATGGTGAAATTAGTTATAGTGATAAAGACGAACTGGATATCGCGGCACAGCGTTAACGTGAAGAGGCTTTTAAGCGAATTTGGGTGGCACCACGATAATATCGTCCCAATGGTGCTTTTTTTATTTTTTGGAGGAATCTATATGAAAAGAATGTTATCTGCAATTAAACCAACCGGCCAGCTGACTTTAGGTAATTATATTGGTGCCTTAAGAAATTTTGTTAAATATCAGGATGATTATGAAGTTATCTTTTTCATTGCTAATCTTCATTGCATTACGGTTTATCAGGATCCTAAAGAATTACGTAAAAATTTAAAAGATGCCGTTGCCTTATATCTTGCCAGCGGATTAGACCCCGAGAAAGCAACCATCTTCCTGCAGACTGATGTTCAGGCTCATGCCGAACTTGGTTATATTCTGGCCTGTTATACCTATATGGGCGAATTAAATCGAATGACTCAATTTAAAGATAAAACTA
>DCGB01000066.1:3959-4800 GCA_002314515.1 Solobacterium sp. UBA1789
ATACTTATCCTTGTTTAATGGCCGCTGATATTCTCTTGTATAATGCCGACTATGTACCTGTTGGCGAGGACCAGGTTCAGCATGTTGAGCTGACTCGTGATATTGCGAATCGTTTTAATAACAAATACAGCCCAACTTTTGTTGTACCGGAACCTTTAGTTACTAAAGTTGGTGCCCGCATCATGTCATTATCTGACCCGAGTAAGAAAATGTCTAAATCTGAACATTCTGATAAGGGCTGTATCTATTTACTTGATGATCCTAAATTGGCTAAGAAAAAAATCATGTCAGCTGTTACTGACTCAATTGGTATTATTCAATTAGATAAAGTAAATCAGCCAGGTCTTTATAATCTTATTGAAATTGCCGCCGCAATCACTGGACGGGAAATGCAGAATATTGTTGATGAATTCAATGGTCAGGGTTATGGCGCATTAAAGAATTATGTTGGTGATGTCGTAGCCGATAAATTAACAGAAATACAAAACAAATATAATGAAATCATTAATTCTGGTGCCTCAGATAAAATCATGGAAGAAGGCGCTAAAAAAGCCAATATCATTGCAAATAAGACATTGGCTAAGGTTAAACGTAAAATTGGTTTAGAGATCCGTTAATCTTCTTCATTAAGTTCGCCATTATTGATATGAGCGAACTTTTTTATAATTTTATTTGAACTTGTTGCCACTCTTTCAAAATCCGGTATAATCTTTTCAAAGTCTCTTTGTAAAGCTTCCCTTCTTTCGTTTAAGCGATTGAATTCAATTGATAATTCATTTAAGAGTTTTTCAATCTGTTCAGTTTTCTGGTTTTTCTGAAATGAAAGATATATAGAACGGAT
>DCGB01000066.1:4813-5850 GCA_002314515.1 Solobacterium sp. UBA1789
TGGGAGAAACTATATAAACTTTCTTTTCATATGAATATCTGATAACATCCTCATAAGATGCATATATTTCCGCAAAAACAGCTTCAGCAGGTACAAACATATAGGCCATAGATGCAGTTTCACCTGGGATGATATATTTATCGGCAATATCATTTATATGTTTGACAATATCGCGTTTAAAGGCAACCCGAGCTTTTTGAGCATCTGTTTCACTAAAGATTCGATTATAATTTTCTAAAGGAAATTTTGAATCAACACAGATATTCTGCCCTTCTCCTCCGCAATATATATAAGCATCGGCAATACAGCCATTTGATAAACGATATTGACGTTCATAAAGCTTGCTGTTGCCATAGACCGAATCTAGTAAAGAATAAAGTTCAATTTCACCAAAAACACCACGGGTTTTTTTATCCTGAAGAATAGACTGTAAAGATAAAATATCATTGCTTAAACTGTTTAAATCTTTTTGAGCACTATCAATTCTGCTTAAACGTTCATTGATTTCATTTTTATTCTCAAACAATTCGTTTTTGAGTTTTTCTTCGATAACACTTATACGGTTTAATGTATTGTAACTGTAATGATTCAGGTCGTTATTTAAACGGGAATTAAATTCATTTAAGTCCTTATTTAATGCAGCTTTGATATCGGCCATATTCTGATTAAGAATATTATCACTTTGTAAATCCTGTAATTTTTTATTATTTAGTTCCTTTAAAACAAATTCCTTCAATTCTTTATTCTGATGACGAATAATTATTAAAAGAATAATGCTGATTAAAAGAAATACACAAACAAAAACAAGAATAAATAATCTATCTGAATCCAAATCTATTCCTCCTGATTATCGCGATAATTCCTTAGAAGACTAATAAAGGATTCGTTAGAAGTATTTTTCTGATTGGTAAAAAATGATCCAATAAAAAATTTAATGGAAAAATAGAAAATGATAACAATCGCAATAAAAGAAATCAATTCGTTAAGATTCTTGAACATTTTTTAACTCCACTATCTTATTATACAATCTTTCAGCA
>DCGB01000103.1:0-6586 GCA_002314515.1 Solobacterium sp. UBA1789
CGAGTCGTTCTCGTTACAACCACTTCGATACCGCTGCAGTTAAGGTATCTTATTTGATACCTTTAATAGCTTTTTCGATGCGGTTGCAGGCTTCAACAACATTTTCCATTGGTGTGGCAATGTTGATACGAGCCCAGCTTTCATAGCCTTTACCGAAAATCTCACCGGCATTGACAATGATATGGCAATCTTCTTTGAGGAACATTTCAGCTGTTTTGCCTTTTGTATTATCTTTGAAGTCAGCAAATACCAGATAAGTACCTTCCATTGGACAGAATGTACAATAGTTTTTTAGGCGGTTTACCAGGTAATCATAGTTTTCTTTGATAACCTTTACGACATCATCCATCCATTCTTCACAATACTGATAGCCATAATAGGTTGGTAGGGCACTAATAGCATTTACGCTAATGTGATGTGCAGCCTGGTAGGCATCAAATTTATCGCGAATCTTTTTATTTGGAATAATGACATGAGTATGGGCAAAGGCTGGTACGCTGAAGGATTTTGATACAGCATCCAGGGCAATGACAATATTCTGATATTTTTTGAAAGACAGCGTCGGAACAAATTTATGTCCTTCCATGATCAGATCAGAATGAACCTGGTCGGATACAACGATGACATTGTGCTTTTTACAGATAGCCAGGAGTGTTTCAATTTCTTTTTTTGTCCAGACACGGCCAATTGGATTATGTGGTGTACAAAAGATAAACATTTTGACATCATTTTTAATGATCTTGCTTTCGATGTCCTTATAATTCATGGTAAAGTAACCATTATTGTTGATAAGTTTGGAAATAACCGGTTTACGTTTACATCCCAATATTGAATTTTTAAATGGATGATAGACTGGAGTATTGATCATGATGCCATCATTTTCTTTGGTTAAGATATAAATGAGCTGACATAATCCAGTAACGGCACCACTGGCAAAACGGACCCAGTCTTTATTTATCTGCAAATTATTACGCTTAAGATTCCATTGAATCATTTTGTCATAATAATCAGCTGGCAACATCGTATAACCAAAGTTTCCATGCAGCATTCTATTGGCAAGAGCCTGATTAAACTTATCAGGCAGTTTAAAGTCCATGTCGGCAATCCACATAGAAATATCATCTTCGTGTTCAAGATGAGAATCCCATTTGACACAATCGGTATTATGACGTTCAATATTATATTTTTTTTTGAATTCTTTTGTTTCCATATTAACCTCTTTCTATAAGTATTATAGTTTATTATTGTTTATTAAATTCGCAAAACGATAGAATTTGCCATGTTTGTTGTCAATATCGGCAATATTATTGGTTTTTAAAAAACTTACCAGTTCACTTCGATCGCCTGTATTGGCGTCATACAGTTCATATTCAATTTCATAATCTTCAGTATTTAAATAATATGAATGGTCGATGCAGATTTCGCCATATTTCATGGCTATGATACTGCGGTCGGTTATAAGTTCACCAATATAGCTGACTTTTATTATCTGAAAGTGGTCAAATATTTCAATAATCCTAGGATCATCCAGTGTATTGTCTCTGATTTCGAATTCATATTCATCAGGAAATTCTTTGTTTTTGTCTTTGAGGGTAAACAGATAACGGTCATCGACATAGCGGGTTCTGAGGGCTATGCCTTTTTTGTCAGAATTATAGTAGTAGTTTATCTGTCTTTTAGGACTTAGATGGTAGTTATCTATGATCCTGTCGTATTCTTCTTTGGTGATGAGCACTTTATACTCTTTTTCAATATTGGCCTTAATCATGTCCTTATTATATGATTTTTATAGTAAAATAGGACTATGAAACGCATGATGAATTTATATGAAAACGCGAAAACACCAATTAGGGCTGCCTATTTCGGTTTTGTTTTAATTGCGATAGGTTTTTTGCTTCAAAATGAAAGTGTCAATATATTTTATACATTCTCGTCTTCTTTTTCGGCTATTTTTTCAAAATTCTGTTTAAGCCTTGGTCAGATAATCATTATTAATCTGCCTTTGTTGTTTATGCTGAATATGGTCTGCAAGAAGGCCAATGGTGCTTATCCGATTCTTTTGGCTCTGGTTGGTTATTTTTCTTTTTTAGCCATGACAGCAATTTTTGCGGATTCTTCTTTGACTTCTCAGGCTTATGTTGGTGCTGGCAGTGCTGCTTCGGTTTTTTCTTTGACCAACTTGGGTAAAAGCCCTCTGGAATTTGGCTTACCAGCTTCTATTGTTGTTGCCTATTTAACTCGCCTTTCTTTTATCCGCTCACGTCATCGTGGCGATTATGATATTTTTGGTTTTATGAGTCCGGATAGTGAGGGGCTGGTTTTAAATATTCTTTTATGTTGTGCTGCTGGTTTGACTGCCAGCTTTGTATATCCGATTTTCTACAAATATCTCCAGCTGGCTATAAATTTTATTGCCTCTGATTTGCTGGATCCTTTGGGATTGGCCTTATATGGTTTTTTGGATCGTTTCCTTTCTCTATTGGGTTTGGGTTCTTTGATTCGTTATCCATTCTGGTATACATCCTTGGGTGGCAGTTTTACCAATCTGGCTGGTCAGGCTATTTTGGGTGATGTTTCAATTTTTGCCTATATTCAGGAAAACAATGCCTTGTATTATGGCTGTGGACGTTTTATTACAGCATATTATGTCATTAACTTTTTCATGATTCCAGCCCTATATTTTGGCATTATGACAGGCATTTCTGACAAAAAAGAAAGACACAGGCTGATGCCAGTAATGATTCTTGCTTCATTGCTGTCAATTATTGCCGGCAATCCTTTGCCATTTGAAATATTGATGGCTTTTACAACACCATTCTTACTGCTTTTATATCTGTTAGTGGTTGCGGCTGTCTATTATTTTCTGGCTTATTTTGGTATTTATCTGGGTTCCAGCGTTGGTACGACTTCAATAATTTCAGCTATGCCTGGTTCTTTCCCGGATTTTATCATTAATATTCGTAATACTCTTTATTATGATACTTTGATTAAAATACTGGCTGTTGGTGCGGTTGCAGCTGCCTGCTGTTTCCTGCTGTCGCTTATTTATCATCGTTTCCTGGCTTATGATTTTATTGCTTCTGGTCGTTTGAAAAAACTGGCTGATGACATCATTGAGTCTGTTGGTGGTAAAGAAAATATTGTTATGGTGTCTACTGCTTATTTGCGTTTGAATATCACTTTAAATAATCAGGAAGAGCTTGATTATGACAAGATCAATGAATGGGGTAAATTACAGGTTCTTGAAACCAAAGATGGTATTTCTATTTCAACTGGTTCATCAGCCTGGATTATTGCCCATAAGATCAGGAAAACTATTGAGGTGAAAAATGGCTAAAAAAAGTGTAGGAACATTGATAAAAGAAGCTCGAACCAAGGCAGGCTTAACCCAGGAACAGTTGGCTAAAAAAATCAAGGGTCTTTCTGCCAATGACATCTCTTTGGCTGAAAGGGGAGAAAAAGAACTTACACAGGCAGTATTGAAACAGATTGCCAAAATCTGCGGCGTCAGTCAGTCTTCTTTAATAAGTACAAAAACAAAGAAGACTTCAACTTCAATGAAATTAAGCTCAGCAGAAAAGAAAATTATTGAATTATATCGTCAGGCAGATACAAAGACTAAAAAAGAGGTTCTCAGTCTGCTAAAGGGCGAAGATAATGATGGCGATGAACTTCTGAATACATTGATTCAAAGTGCTGGTGATTTCCTTAGCAGTTTGAACAAATAACTGCGCACTCTTTGATTGACAATCAGACTTATTATGAGTATGATTATAAGTGAATTTGTAGAAAAGAGGTAGCTTTAGTATGAAGAGAACTTATCAACCAAGTAAGAGAAAGCACCAGAATACTCACGGCTTTAGAGCTCGTATGAAGACAGTCGGTGGACGCAAGGTTCTTGCAAGACGCCGTGCCAAGGGTAGAAAGGTATTATCTGCTTAATAAAGTCACATCAGTGGCTTTTGTTTTATTATGAAGAAAGAATTTAGAGTCCGTAAAAATGAGGAATTCGGCAATATCATTGCCGGTCACCATCGTCTCATTAATTCCTCTTTTACGGTCTATTATTTAAGAAAAAAGCTCGACCATTGCCGGGCTGGTATATCAGTATCCAAAAAACTGGGAAATGCGGTTGTCAGAAATAAAATAAAGCGTCAGCTTAGAATGATGGTCCTGAGTCTTGTTGATTTTGATAACTATCCTTTTGATTTGATTATTGTTGTTCGTAATGGATATTTGAAAAAGTCTTTTGATGATAATCAAAAGGATTTGGAAAAGCTTTTTAAAAAAGCTATAATAGAAAAGTATGATTAAGGAGTTCGTCATGAGTAAAAAGCGTTTTTTAGGTGTATTGACGATTGCAGCAGTCCTTTTACTGTTATGCGGCTGTTCTGCTAAAAGTACTACTGAAACAGTATACATTTCTCTGGATACACCATTTTCTGATGCGGTTGCCGAGGGCTTATTTACAGCGATCCTAACTTATCCTCTGGCACAGGCTATCAACTATTTGTCTCAATATATCGGTGTTGGTTTTGGTATTGCCGTTGTTGCGATTACTTTGAATGCCGTTATTCTGGCTTTAACTTTCCGTTCTAATGTTGCGATGCAGAAGATGCAGCAGCTGCAGCCGGAAATTCAAAAGATTCAAAGTAAGTACGAGGGTCGTAATGATGCAACATCCCGTACAAGAATGAATGCTGAAATGCAGCAGGTTTATGCCAAGAATAATATCAACCCGACTTCTTCACTGCTTGCCAGCTTTATTCAATTGCCTATTCTGATTTCAATGTATACAGCTGTCAGAAGGTCTTATGCTGTCGCAAATGGTACTTTCTTTGGTGCCAATTTGTCTATGCATCCAATGGAAGCCATTAAGACTTTCACTATTCCATTGATTATTGTTTATGTTGTTATGGTAATTTCTCAGTTTGTTTCTATGGCTTTCCCACGCTATTTGCAGCAGCGTAAGGCTAAGAAAGAAGCTGATTTGCATCATCGTCATTATGAAAAGGTTGAAGATCCTAATCAGATGATGACTTATACAATGGTTGTTTTTATTGCCTTTATCATGTTAAATTGGCCAACTGCCTTAGCTTTATATTATTGTATTTATTCTCTGATCAATATCGCCAAGACTTTATTGATTGAGGTAGTGGTCAAAAAGTAGGAGCAGATTATGAAACAGTATACCGGTAAATCATTAGAAGAAATATTAAATAATATTGCTGAAACTCAGGAAGTTGAAGTAAGTGATATTACATATCGAATTCTTGAAGAAAAAACAGGCCACCTTTTCCATATTGGTGATTCTGTTACAATTGAAGCTTATACCGACAAGGATGTTAAGGAATTTATTTTCGACTATCTAGGTGCTTATTTTACCGAACTCAATCAGGGCGTTTCCATTGAGATCGTTGTTGAAGAAAATCAGCGTAAAGACGACAAGCGTGATAATCTCTTCCGGGTTATTCTGGATGCTGAAAACAATGCCATTATTATTGGCAAAAACGGTCAGACACTGAGAGCTATTTCAACAGTTTTAAAGGCTGCTGTCAACGCAACTTTCAAACATCGCATTAATGTTGTAATTGATGTCAACCACTATAAGGAAGACCGCTATCGCAAGGTAAAGTCCATTGCCCAAAGAGTTGCCAGAGAAGTACTAAAGAGTCATGTTGATGCCGAATTGGATCCAATGCCAAATGATGAGCGTAAGGTTATCCATCAGTATCTTCAGGAAATGAAGGGCATTCAGACTACTTCAATTGGCGAAGGCACCAAACGTCATCTGGTTATCAAATATGTAAAAGATGAAGAGAATGCTGAATAGGCATTCTTTTTTATTGAAGTAATGCAGACATTTGAGTAAGATAGTAACATGGTCCTAAGTTATTTTAAGGAAATGCTGGCGGATAAGGCATTTAGAAATTCTTTTATGGTTCTGGCAATTCCGGCAATGCTGCAGCAGCTGATTGTTGCCAGTGTCAACCTTGTTGATAATATTATGGTATCCCGTCTGGGCGATGTCTTCCTTAGTGGTGTTTCCTGTGCCAATCGTTATTATTCAATTGCCCAGTTTGCCACCAATGCCCTGGTTGCTTCCAGTGTTATTTTCCTGGCACAGTACTATGGTGCGGAAAATCAGACCAAGATGAAAGAATCTTTTCGTTTTTCACTTAGCAGTTCTTTTTCTTTAATCACTGTTTTCTTTGTTTTGGCCTATCTTTTTCCTGAAAATATCATTTCTTTTATTATTAATGACGCTTCGATTATTGAAGCTGGTGCAGCTTATTTGCGGATAGCAAGTTTTTCATATCTGCCAATTGCCATAATATTGAGTATTTCATCCTGCTTAAGGGCAATAGGTGAAAATCGTTTGCCTTTATTTGTTTCGATGACCAGCATCTTATTAAACTGTTTGCTGGATTATTTGCTGATTTTTGGCAAATTAGGTCTGCCAGCCATGGGTGTTGAGGGTGCAGCTTTGGCAACTTTACTGGCCCGTCTTATTGAAATGTCTATTTACTTATGTGTTTTAGCCAAACTGGATATTCCTTTTAAGACCAGGATTATTGATGTTTTC
>DCGB01000103.1:6610-6862 GCA_002314515.1 Solobacterium sp. UBA1789
TGGTCTTTGGCTAAGAGAATTATTATCAGAGCTCTGCCTTTATTGATCAACGAGATCCTTTTTACCTGTGGAAATACGGTTCTATTGAAGTGTTATTCATCCAAAGGGGCTGTTTATAATACGGCCTATAGTATGGCAATGATGGTTTCTGATCTTTTCTATATTCTTTTTGATGGTCTGGCTGCTGCTACAACTTTTTTGATTGGCCGCAAACTTGGTGCTGGTGATTTAAAGACAGCTAAAGAAAATGGC
>DCGB01000103.1:6900-14020 GCA_002314515.1 Solobacterium sp. UBA1789
GTTTGTTTCTGTGTAATGATGTTTGGTATTTCTTTTTTGATGCCTTATATTTATTCAGGTGTTTCTTTGCAGGCAATTTCCTATGCCAAGGGTTTTATGCGCATTCTCAGTTGCATTTTCTGGCTGAATACTGTCAATTGTGAGTGTTACTTTGTCTTAAGAGCAGGTGGCGATACCAAAAATACCATGTTTATGGATTCAGGTTTTATGTGGATGCTGAATATTCCTTTGACAGTATTCCTGACCTATTATCTATCGCTTCCTTGTCTTTTGATTTATGCCATTTCTCAGTCAACTGATGCCTTAAAGATCTTTTTGTCTTTCCATCTGGTTAAAAAAGAAAAGTGGGTCAATAATCTCACCACTTAATTCTTCATTTCTTCACTTTTGACAATGCCATCAAGATTTGACAGACGATAACTGTGATTATCATGGGTATAGATGTCAATGAGCACATCAGCCTCATGACCATAGTCTTCCATTCTTTCTTTCAGATAAGCAATCATTCTATCGCTGTTGACCAGACCATAGTTTTCAAAGACGGAGACAAAGCGTTCCTGTCGGGTATTGTGTCCATCAAAATCATAGATAACAGTTTTATTGATATCTTTTAAATAATCTTTTACCAGTTCATCTTCAAACAGATGATAGATGAAAGTATAGTTATCTTCTTTATAAAGTGACACTATTGATATTCTAAGCCAGGTGACAACATCAAGAGGCAACATGGCCATATCTTCATCATTAGGCTTAAAATCAATCATTTGTTTCAGAGTCATATTGGGTACAAACATAAGATTATTATATAATAAAGCAAGAAATAATGAGGTCTTTATATGAAAAAGCTACTTTGTTTATTACTTATTCTCTTACTCCTTGGTGGCTGCACACAGGAAAATACAGAAGCTGGTATCAACTATAGTAAATACCAGGGTCAGGATTACATCAATGAGTTAAAGAATTTTACCGTTAGAGAAAAGAATGTCGACAACACTGTTGATAATGAAGAATTTAATGCGGTTCTCGATGAATTCTTTGACTATTATGTCACTTATTCCTATGTGAGTATGCATAATACGGTCATGGACTATAAGAAATATGGCCTTGAAAAGCCAGAGATTGAATTAGGCGAACTCAACTATGGTAATTTACATGATATGACAGATGAGATTGAACTTTTAAAAAAACTGAAATCTTTTGATTATGACAGCCTTTCTTATCGTCAGCAGTATGATTATGAAACCATGGAATATTCGATGTATGAAACTCTGGCATCTTATTTTTATGAAGATATCTTTCCTTTGCTTTCAGTCTCTGAGGACCTGTTTGGTAATCTGATTACGATTTTTACCGAATTTGGTTTCTATGATAAAGAGTCAGTTGATGATTATATCGTTCTATTGGGTGATGTTGATCGTTATATCAATGATGCCCTGGTTTATGCTGAAAAGCAGGGTGCTAATGGAATCTATGCAACAGACTATTGCATAGATTATGAACTGGAATTTATCAACAATTTTGTTTCTAAGATTGAAGATAATGAACTTATTGCCTCTTTTGATAGAGAAATTGATAAACTTGATTTCCTGACTGCTGAAGAAAAGACTGCCTATAAGGCACAGAATAAGGAAATTGTTATCAACGAGGTTATTCCTGCATATCAGCTGGCTGGTGAAACCCTGCCAAATTATTATGGCAAAATAAGCGATGAAGATGCAGCATTATATAAATATTCCAAAGAATATGCAGAACTCTTATATATGCTGAATGGTTCCAATAATGAAAATATTGATACTGTCTTTACAAAACTGAAGGATTCAGCAGACTATGACGTTGCCCAGTTTTTTACTTGTCTATATGATGAAAAGATTTATGGCGAATTTGCCCGTTATAACGATGGGGAGTATCCGGATAATATGCCAGCTGCTGATTTTGAAGAAATGCTGGAATTCCTGCGGACTAATATGTCCAGCATCTATCCTCAACTTGCCGAAGTTGATTATGCTGTTTCTGAGCTTGATCCAACAGTCGTTCAAAGCAGTGTCAGAGCTTATTATGCCAATGGTCCGATTGATGATTTAAATCGCAATACCATTAAAGTTAATCCGGAAGTCTTAAGCAGTGGTTCTTTATTTCCTACTTATTTTGTCCTGGCTCATGAGGGCTTCCCTGGTCATTTATATCAGAATATTTATTTCATGAATACTGATTTCCATCCAGTCCGTTCGGTTATCAGCTTTATTGGTTATACTGAAGGTTATGCCGTTACTGCTCAAAAGGAATGCATGAATCTCTTAAATTTTAAAAATGCCGATACCGCATTTGCCATGTATTATAATGAAACCTACTATTTCAAAATCTATTCAATCATTGATATGGGCATTAATTATTATGGCTGGACCAATGAAGATATTGAAAACTTTATGGATGAAATTGGTATCTTTGGCGACTCCAATGGTTATGGTGCTACATTTAGAGAGATATTAACAGCTATGCCAGGTATGTACTGTTCTTATGGTTTGGGCATTACTTATTATGATGATCTGCGGACAAGAACGGAAGAAGCTTTGGGTGATAAATTTGATAGTGTCACATATTATGATTATATTTTAAAGAATGGTCCGCTTCCTTTCTGTATTCTGGAAGGTGAAGTTCAGGAATATATTAATTCAAATAAGTAAAAGGATAGAGTAATCTATCCTTTAATTTGCCAGTCTATAGGACTTAAATTCTTTTTGATTAAAAAATCATTGGTTCTTGAGAAAGGTCTTGAGCCAAAGAAACCATTATAGGCACTAAGCGGTGAAGGGTGAGCAGATTCAATGATCAGGTGCCTTGGATTGGTAATCAGATATTTCTTATCTCTGGCATTGCGTCCCCAGAGAATGAAGACTACAGGTTCTTTTTTATCATTTAAATGAGAAATTATGGCATCAGTAAGCCTTTCCCAGCCCTTGTTTTTATGTGAATTGGCCTGATGTGCTCTGACGGTTAAAACACTATTTAAAAGTAAGACTCCCTGATTGGCCCAATCGACAAGATACCCATGCTTTGGCGCTTCGATGTGCAGATCATTATAAAGTTCCTTATAGATATTCTGTAAAGAAGGTGGTATGGCAATACCTTTGTTAACAGAAAAAGATAGACCATGAGCCTGTCCTTCTTCGTGGTAGGGGTCTTGTCCCAGAATAACGACTTTTGTGTTTTGATAAGAAGTTAATTTCAGGGCAGTATAGATATTTTGCGGCAGGGGATAGATAGTCTGATTATGGTATTCTTCATCAAGAAATTTTCTTAAATTCTGATACCATGACGAATTAAATTCATCTATTAAAATATCATCCCAATCATTTTTTAAAAGAATCACGTTAATATTATATAATGAATTGTATGTTCAAGAATATTGATGAAGCTCTTAATTGGATAATGGCTCAGCATAAGGGTGAGCTGTCTTTTACTGACTTTAAAAAGGTTGTTGAAGAAATCGGTAATCCGCAGGATGATTTTAAGATGATTCATGTTGCTGGTACTGATGGGAAGGGTTCAACAGTAACATTTTTACGTGATTTATTAATGTCACAGGGCTATAAGGTTGGTACTTTGCAGTCACCACATTTTCTGACCCATTTGGATCGTATTCGCCTGAATGGTGAAAATATCAAAGAAGAGGCTTTTTTGAGAATTCTTAATGAACATTATGACTTCTTTGTTGATAAGCATTTGGGTATGTTTGAAATGGATTATCTGATTATGTGCCAGTATTTCAAAGAAGAAAAGATTGATTATGCGATTATTGAAGTTGGCCTAGGTGGCCGTTTGGATTCAACTAATGTCTGCAATTATCCTTTATTGAGTATTATTACCACAATTGGCTATGATCATATGGATCGTTTGGGTAATACTTTAGAGGAAATCTGTGGTGAAAAATGTGGCATCATCAAGAATAATTCTCATGTGCTGATAGGTCATTTGAATGATAATTTAAAAGAAATTGTTAAGGACTACTGTCGACGTTTAAATAGTTCATACTTTGAATTAGGCGAATATCAGGATCTGGGTAATCGTCATTTCCTGTATAATGGCGAAGAATATCAGATATTGTCTTATGCCAAATATCAGTTACATAATGCTTCTTTGGCCTTATGTGCTTTTGAACAGCTGGCAAAGATCTGTGATATGAAGATTGATAAACAAAAGGCCAATGATGCGTTGAGTAAGACATTATGGGCTGGCCGTTTTCAGATTGTTAGAGAAAATCCACGGGTAATTTTAGATGGTGCTCATAATATCCATGGCGTTGCGGCCCTGGTTGAATCCTATAAATGTCTTTCTGGATCTAAGTGTATTGTCTTTTCAGCATTAAAGCGTAAAGAACATAAAAAGATGCTGGAGATGTTAAAAAAGAACTGTGACTGTCTGATTTTGACTACTTTTGAATATCACGAAGCTTTGAAACAGCAGGATATTATTGAACTGGCTGATATAACAGATAATGACTGGGCTCATGCAATAAGTGAAGCTATTAAGTCCTATGATAATGTTCTGGTTTGCGGTTCCCTTTATTTTATTTCCGAAGTTGCTGCTTCTTATGATTTTGTTAAGGGTGAGAGAAAATGAAAAACGATACGATTGTAATTAGAGGAGCTCGAGTAAATAATCTCAAGAATATTGATATTGATCTTCCACGTGATAAGCTGATTGTCATGACTGGCCTATCTGGTTCTGGTAAGACATCTTTGGCCTTTGATACCATTTATGCTGAGGGCCAGCGTCGTTATGTTGAATCATTATCATCTTATGCCCGTCAGTTTTTAGGTGGCATTGAAAAGCCGGATGTTGATTTGATTGAAGGCTTATCACCTTCAATTGCCATTGATCAGAAAACCACCAACAATAATCCCCGTTCAACAGTTGGTACGATAACTGAGATCTATGATTATCTCCGTCTTTTATATGCCCGCTGTGGTGTAGCCTATTGTCCTGTTCATCATAAGCCAATTGAGGCTATGACAGTACAGAGTATGGTTGAACATATTCTTGATTATCCGGACAATTCCCGTTTGGAGATTCTGGCCAATATTGTTGTTGATCGCAAGGGTAGTTTTAAGGAACTTTTTGAACAATTAAAAAAGGATGGTTACTTACGAGTCTATGTCGATAATGAAATCAGAATGCTGGATGAAAATATCGATTTGGATAAAAACAAGCGTCACAACATTGAAGTAATTGTTGATCGTCTGATTAAAAAAGAGGGTATTGAAACCCGCTTAAACGATTCTTTGGAACTGGCTCTAAAGATGACAGAAGGCACTTGTGTTATTAAAAATGGTGATAAAAAAGAGGCTCTTTCTTCAATTTTTGCCTGCCCGGACTGTGGTTTTACTGTTCCTAAGCTGGAACCACGACTGTTTTCTTTCAACTCTCCTTTGGGTGCCTGTGATGAGTGCAAGGGTCTGGGTATAACATTGGCTGTAGATCTGGATTATCTGATGCCTGATAAGACTAAGTCTATCAGGGAAGGCGGTATTCGTTATTATAAAAATATTGTTGATAGTGGCAATATTGAATGGCAGAATTTCCTGGCTCTTTTAAAACATTATCGCATTTCATTAGATAAACCATTAAATAAAATGACAAAAAGAGAAATGGATATCATTCTCTATGGTTCTGATGAGCCAATTGCCTATGAAATTGCTTCAAACAGTGGCAATCATTATACAAAAAACAATTATATTGAGGGCATTAAGACGCTGATTGAAAGACGTTATGAAGAGACAAGTTCGGCTATGTCAAAAGAATGGTATCGCTCTTTTATGTATGAAACTGTCTGTGAAAAATGTCATGGTGCCCGTTTGAATGAAAAGGTTTTAGCAGTTAAAATCGGTGATAAGAATATTTATGAATTTACCCGGATGTCAATTGAAGAGGCCTATAATTTTTTGGGAAATGTTGAATTGACACCAACCCAAAGGGAAATAGCCGGTTTACTGATTAAAGAGCTCAGATCAAGATTGAAGTTTCTGATTGATGTTGGTTTGGAATATGTTACGATGGACCGTAATGCCGGATCTCTATCCGGTGGTGAGGCTCAGCGTATCCGTTTGGCTACTCAGATCGGTTCGACACTGACTGGCGTCTTGTATGTTTTGGATGAGCCTTCAATTGGTTTGCATCAGCGGGATAATGATAAGCTAATTGCAACTCTAAAGCGTATGCGTGATTTAGGGAATACAGTTATTGTTGTTGAACATGACGAGGAAACAATGATGGCTGCTGACTATATCCTGGATATTGGTCCAGGTGCCGGTAAAGATGGTGGTCAGGTCATGTTTTTTGGTACACCTGAGGAAATATTGAAGGATGAAAAGAGTATCACCGGCCTCTATCTCAGTGGAAAGAAGTCTATTCCTTTGCCGACAAAAAGACGTGAGGGCAATAAGAAATACCTGGAAGTAATTGGTGCCAGCGAACACAATCTGAAGAATATCGATGTTAAATTCCCTTTGGGAAAATTTATCTGTGTTACGGGTGTCAGCGGTTCTGGCAAGTCAACACTGGTCAATGATATTCTTTGTCAGGGTTTACGTAAATCATTGGAATTAGTCAGGTCAAAACCGGGTGCTCATAAGGAAATAAGGGGCTTAAAAAATATTGATAAGCTGGTTTGTATTTCTCAGGATCCTATTGGTCGAACACCACGTTCCAATCCGGCAACATATACGGGTGTTTTTGATGATATTCGTGATTTGTTTGCTTCAACACCAGATGCCAAGGAACGCGGTTACGATAAGGGCCGTTTCTCTTTTAATGTCAATGGTGGTCGATGTGAAGCCTGCCAGGGTGATGGTGTTAAGAAAATAAGCATGTTGTTTGTGCCAGATGTCTATGTTGAATGTGAAGAATGTCATGGACAACGTTACAACAAGGAAACACTTGAAGTTAAATATAAGGGCAAATCAATCTATGATGTCTTAAAGATGAATGTTAAAGAGGCCTTGGAATTCTTTAAGAATCATCGAAAAATAGCAGATAAGCTGCAGACCTTATATGATGTTGGTCTGGGTTATATTGAATTAGGGCAGAGTGCACCAACCCTATCAGGTGGTGAGGCTCAAAGAGT
>DCGB01000060.1:0-307 GCA_002314515.1 Solobacterium sp. UBA1789
GCAGAACCTGAAGAAGCAGGATCAGCGATAGCGATCTTACCATACTTTTCAACATCCCAGTCTAATAATTCTTTCCAGGAATGAGGAATATCTTCTTCAGCAACTAAATCTGTATTAACGATGAAAGTCATTGGAAGAGGTGATTCACCGATCCAGTAATATTCANNGGTCAACAAGAGAAGGTTCAATTAAATCGATGCAAGTAGGCTTATATGGCTGGAAGTATTCTTTATAAGCAGCCAAAGTATCAGCACCACCACCCCATAATACATCACAAACAGGGTTTGCAGATTCAGCAGCAATCTTG
>DCGB01000060.1:321-819 GCA_002314515.1 Solobacterium sp. UBA1789
CAACAAGGTTAGAAGTACCATCAGCAACCTTTTCAACCTTAACGTTAGGATACTTAGCTTCAAAACCAGCGATACCAGCAGCAAGCGGATCATCATCATGAGGAGAGTAAACTGTTACAGTTCCAGTATAAGATTCTGGATCTTTTGTTAAATCGATAACAGTTTCTTCATCAGTGTTAGCAGCAGGCTCTTCTTCTTTTGCACCACAGGCAACTAAAGAGAAAGCCATTAGTACTGTTAAAAGTACAAGAATCAGTTTTTTCATTTTATCTCCTTTTTTAGTACATATGTACCTTTAAATAATAACATATATATATTTGAAAGTGAAAGCGTTACCACATATCAAAGTAATAGACCTCCAGGAGGTCTATTGTATTAAGCTTTCTTTTTTACCGCATCCTTATGATTGAGAATGACTGGAATAACTATTGGGTTACGGGAAGTTTTTTCAAAAAGGTATGGTTCCAGAGTTGAACGAATACAGTTTTTGATGTCATT
>DCGB01000060.1:832-4339 GCA_002314515.1 Solobacterium sp. UBA1789
ATTTCTGTCTCATTAACTGTCTGATGGCATCATAAACAATATTTTCAGCTTCCTTTATCATTGTCTGATTCTCTTTAATGTAAACAAATCCTCTGGATACGATACCAGGTTTACAGAGTATCTTATTGGTTCTGGAGTCAATACAAAGGATGACGGCAACCATACCGTTATCAGCTAATATCTTACGATCTTTTAAAACTGAAGTTGAAAGGCCGGAAATATCATTGCCATCAACATAAATCGCATCAGTCTGGATACGGACATTGGAACGGAATACTTCGCCATCTCTTAGAACAAGGGCATCTCCATTGGCACAGATAAAGCAGTTTTCCTTATCAACACCGGTTTCGATAGCCGAATCGGCATGCATCTTCAACATCTTATATTCACCATGTACCGGCATAAAATATTTTGGTTTAATCAATTGCAGCATCAGCTTCTGTTCTTCTCTTGATGCATGGCCAGTTGTATGCAGGGAAGCTAAGGTTGTATTAGCCAGAACTTTGGCACCACTTCTTACCAGCTGATTAACAATTCCAGATACTGATACGGCATTACCAGGAATGGCATTGGAAGAAAAGACAACCGTATCACCAGGAATAATGCGGACATATTTATGAGTACCATTGGCAATTCTTGAGAGAGCAGCTAATGCTTCACCCTGGGAACCGGTACAGATTATACATAATTCATTGGCAGGAATTGTATTAATGATTTCAGGAGAAATAAAAGTATCTGCAGAAACATCAATAGTACCCATTCTAAGACCAATTTCAACGACATTTTCCATTGAACGACCAAAAATAACAACCTTACGATTATTTTCTTTGGCAGCCTTGATTATCTGAGCCAAACGATGAACATTGGAGGCAAAAGTTGAAATCAGAAGGCGACCAGGAGTCTTACGGGTAATATCATTGATTGATTTGGCAACTTCTCTTTCCGAAATTGAAAAACCATTAACTTCCGAATTGGTAGAATCAGACATTAAAAGAGATACACCAGCTGCACCGATATATGCCATCTTCTGATAGTCAGCGTTGATGCCAACAGGTGTCAGGTCAAATTTGAAATCGCCGGTTTCAACGATACGACCATTTGGCGTATTGATTAAAACTCCTAAACTATCAGGAATAGAATGAACTGTATTAAAGAAACCTATACGGAAATGTTGAGTTTCTATTCTTGAATCTTCATTAATCTCCGTAATCTGGGTATTCGCAAGACGTTTTCTTTCACCCAGTTTTTTTTCAATTAAGGCCTTGGCAAAACGTGGAGCATAGATTTTTTTGATAGGACAGGCCAGTAATAAAAAAGGAATGCCACCAATATGATCTTCATGACCATGGGTAATAATCAAAGCCTTGATTTTATCTTTATTTTTAATCAGGTGCGTATAATCTGGAATGACATATTCAACGCCAAGTAATTCGTCATCGGGAAATTTAATGCCGGCATCAACGACGATTATTTCATCATCGTGTTCAAAACAATACATGTTTTTGCCGATTTCGCCTAATCCGCCAAGGGCATAAACAAGGGTATCGCTTTTAGCATTATAATTCGCACCATAAACATGGTTATTTTCGCTCACAAAAATCCTCCTGAAAATATAGATTATATAATCAATATAACTACAAACTTATTATATAGCTTTTTTAAATTTATTCAATGCAGATGGCATTGGGGTCTTCAACAAAGGGATTTACCTTATTGATATGATCATAATAAAGCGTTCCCTTGAAATGATCTAATTCATGCTGCAGGACAATGGCAAAGTAATTGGTGGCCCTTATTTCAACATTCTGTTTTGTCAGAAGATCATAGCCTTTTACTTTAATGCGGGCAGGACGATAGACATATCCTTCATGATCACTTGGAACTGACAGACAGCCTTCACCACTTCCTAAATAGGCCAATTCAACAGATTGAGAAACAATTTTAGGGTTTACCAGAGCATAAGAATGAATTTTATCGCCCTGGGCATTCTTTAAAATAACAGCTGTCATTTTTTTAGGAATACCAACCTGAATAGCTGAAATACCAACAGCTGGCCTTAAATCTTCAGCCTGAGCTATTTCCGCATTAGTTGATTTATCGACATATTCCCACATGGACATCAAAAGTTCTTCATCTTCTTTCGATAAAGGAAGGGGAACATCGTTAGACTTTTCTCTGATTAAAGAATCATTATCTTTGATGATTGTCTTGTTATTGATAAGCATAAGGATATTATAGCTCATTATGAAAGATAAAACATGGTAAAATACTTTTATGTCGAAAACAAAAAGGTCTTTTTATTTATTCCCCCGTTATTTCGATCGACTCTTATTTGTTTCTGCTTTAGTCTTAACGGTTTTTGGTACTATTATGATCGTTTCAGCAGAAATGGGTAATGCGGCTGGTGATCCGAATTATTTAACGAAGGCCATTATTAAACAATTGATTATTGTCGCTGTTTCTTTAATATTGTTCTTTTTTGTTTTAAGAGTCATTCATTCCTATCTCTTGCAAAAAAGAAAATTTTCTTTATTTACTATTAATGTCTTATATGGCGGTGTTATTTTCCTTTTGTTGTTATGCCGTTTATTTGCCCCAGCCAATGGCGCCTATGCCTGGATCAGACTGGGTTCATTAAGTCTTCAGCCATCAGAACTGGCAAAAGTCTTTACTGTCTTTCTGGCTGCTGAATTATTGAGTGAAGATAGAGGCGAAGAAAATCTTTCCTATGTTAAAAGATTTGCCTGGATGGTTGGTATTTTTATCATTATTATCATTATGCTGCAAAAGGACTTTGGTTCAGCTGTCGTTTTGGCTGGCATTGCCTATTGCTGCATATTGATTCTGCCATATCGACAATTGCGTAAATTACATAAAAATTTAAAATTTGTCCTTTTTTTTGGTATTATTGCAGTTCTTGTTATTTTGAGTCCAATCGGTACCTGGCTTTTAAAGAAAATGCCTTATTCCTATAAGATTGCCCGTGTACTGGTTTCGGCTGATCCTTTTGAATATCAGTATGATGATGGCTATCACCTGATTATGTCCATGGTTACACTGGCCTCAGGTGGTTTCTTTGGTGTTGGCTTGGGTAATTCCATTCATAAATATATGAATTTCCCTAATCCTTCTACTGACTTTATTTTGCCTGTCATTGTTGAAGAACTTGGAATTATTGGTTTATTGTTCCTGGTGCTTTTCTATGGCTTATTACTGTATCCTCTGGTAAAGTGGTCAACAATTTTAGAAAGTAATCGTTCTAAAATTGTCTGTTTGGGTGTTTTTATCTATTTTACCCTACATATTATTTTTAATGTTGGTGGTATTTCTGGTCTGATTCCTTTAACTGGTGTTCCTTTACTGTTTATTTCTTCTGGTGGTACATCTTTAATGGCATCATATATTGGTTTAGCCCTGGTGGAAGCTGAAGTATGTGCATATCGGAGGTTAAATGATTAGAGTCTGCGGTGGAAAATATAAGCGAACTATTCTTGATACTCTGGAAGG
>DCGB01000060.1:4372-4553 GCA_002314515.1 Solobacterium sp. UBA1789
GATATGGTTAGAGAAGCCCTGTTTTCTTCTTTAAACTGTTATAGTGATGCGGTTTTTCTGGACCTTTTTTCTGGCAGTGGCGCTATTGGTATTGAGGCCTTATCGCGTGGTGTTAAGACAGTTATTTTTAATGATAATAACAGAGATGCGTATAGAATAATTAAAACAAATCTTGCAAAAG
>DCGB01000060.1:4562-6835 GCA_002314515.1 Solobacterium sp. UBA1789
AAATGCCCTGGTTTATCAGCTTGATTGGCGTGACTGTTTAAAAAAACTTAAAGAATTAGATTATGTTTTTATTGATCCGCCTTATAAATTTGAAGATTATGATATCTTAATGGAAATGCTGAATGATCATTTAAACAGTGAGGGCAGGGTGGTTGTTGAAGTATTTAAAGATACAGTCTTAAAAGAAGAATATATGGATCTGTATTTAATAAAAGAAAGAAGATATGGCATTGCCAAGCTTCTATATTATGGTAAAAAACGAGAAATTAGCACTTGATATAAAAAAGTGCTAATTTTTTATTGACTTAAGTTTTTATTGGCGGTATATTATTAGCAGTAGAAGGAAAGGAGTGCTAAAGATGTTAACAGGACGCATGATTGAAATCCTCAAAGCTATCGTTGATGAGTTTGTTACTACTGCCGAACCAGTGGGATCTAAAACCTTAGTTGACAAATATGGTTTGCCTTATTCCAGCGCAACAATTCGTAATGATATGGCCTTGCTGGAACAAATGGGTTATCTGGAAAAGCCTCATACTTCTGCCGGACGAATTCCTTCCAATAAGGGTTATAAATTCTATTGTGAGAATTTATTGAATAAGGATATGGATGATGATGTCAAATATGCCGTTGCCAACATCTTCGGTAATAATGAATCCATCAATGTCGAAGATGCCATCAGAGAATCATGCAGAATGATTTCTGATATGACGAATCTGACATCAGGTATGCTGGGTCCAGATGCCAATCACCAGACTTTGCAGCATCTGCAGGTTATTCCACTAGATAATAGAACAGCAGTATGCATCTTTATTACCAATACTGGACATACCGAAAACAAAACCTTTAATTTCCAGGAAGAAGTAACTTCTGAAGATATCAAGAAATGTGCCGACATCCTGAATGATCGCCTAAAGGGTACCCTGATTGGTGATCTGCCGGAAAAACTAGCTGCCTTACAGCCGATACTGGCTCAATCAGTTAAGCAACATGAATTATTGTTTAGAGCCTTTGTTGGAGCCTTTGCCAAGTTCGCATCAGAAACTCTGTATTTCTCAGGTGCATCCAAGGTTATGTATCAGCCGGAATTCTCGGAATTATCCAAGCTGCAGGATCTGGTTCGTATCTTCGATGATCCAAGTCAGATTAGAGCTATCACGGATTCTCATAATGAAGATGATATTATGGCCATTACGCCAAAGGGAACTGAACTGGTGTGGAAAGATGATCTGGCTATTATAACTTCTCAGGTTAAGGTATCTAAAGAAGATAATGCTCGTATCATGGTTGTTGGTCCAAGACGCATGCCATATAACAGGGTAATTACCTTACTGGATCTGATTCGCAAGGAAATAGAAGATATGTATAAATAGAGGTGTTTATGTCAAAGAAGAAAAAAGAAAACAAAGAAGTCAATGAAGAAGTAGTTGAAGAAGAAGAAGAAAAGATTACTGAACTTCTTGATGAGGATAAATTAAAAATTGAAGAACTGGAAAAGGAAGTCGCAAAATTAAAAAATGCCTATGCCTTAGCTTATGCGGATACCGAAAATACCCGTAAGCGATTGCAGAGTGAAACAGACAATATTAAAAAATATCGTATTCAGAGTTTTGCCTTAGAAATATTACCGGTTATTGATAATTTCGAAAGAGCTCTTGGTGCGTTTGAAAATAAAGAAGATCAGTTCTATACCGGCGTCAAAATGATTTATGATCAGTTGATTACTTCCCTTAAAAATGAAGGAGTTGAAGAAATTGATTGTCTGAATCAGAAATTCGATCCCAAATATCATCAGTCAATAATGATGGAGAAAAAAGAGGGTGTTGAAAGCGGTATGGTTATAGAAGTTTTACAAAAAGGTTATATGTTGAAAGACCGGGTCTTAAGGGCCAGCGTCGTAAAAATCAGCGAATAGAGGAGGATAAACATATGAGTAAAATTATTGGTATTGATTTAGGTACAACAAATTCCTGCGTTTCCGTTATGGAAGGCAATGAGGCTAAAGTTATTACAAATGCCGAAGGTAATCGTACAACTCCATCAGTAGTATCATTCAAAGATGGCGAAATCGTTGTCGGTGAAGCTGCTAAGCGTCAGGTTGTTACAAATAAGGACACAATTTCATCTATTAAGCGTAAGATGGGTACTAATGAAAAAGTAGATGTTCAGGGCAAGAAATATACACCACAGGAAATTTCTGCTATGATTCTTCAGCATTTGAAGAAATATGCTGAAAGTTATCTTGGTGAAACAGTTTCTGAAGCAGTTATTAC
>DCGB01000128.1 GCA_002314515.1 Solobacterium sp. UBA1789
ACCCATTGCAATACCAATATCACTTCTAGCTATTACTGGGGCATCATTGATTCCATCACCGACAAACATTAACTTATTGTCATAATTCTTTATCAGATCTTCAACGATGTTGACCTTATCTTCTGGCAGCAATTCGGCATAAAGTTTATCAATATTTATTTCTTTGGCAACCTGTTCAGCTATCTTTTTACTATCGCCAGTCAACATGGCAGTATAAATATTATTGTCTTTTAAATCATTGATGGTTTGGGCTGAAGTTGGCTTGATGACATCAGTAATGACAATATGTCCCATATATTCTTTTTCTTCAGCAACATGGACAATGGTTCCCGGGGAACGACATGGAATGTAGTCAATATTCTGTTCTTCAAAGAATTTTTCATTGCCTAAGATAACTTCCTTATTATCAATCATGGCAATAATACCCTTACCTGGATATTCTTTGATAGATTGAATCAGGTTCTTATCAATGGTTTTGCCATGGGCTCTGATAATAGATTTGGCAATAGGGTGGTTGGAAAACAGTTCCGCATGAGCCGCAATCTTGAGAACATATTTCTCACTGATTGGCACATGATGCAAGCCGGTTACTACAAAGACACCCTTGGTCATGGTACCGGTTTTATCGAAAGCAACGCATCTGGTTTTTGCCAGATTTTCAACATAGTTGGATCCCTTAATCAGAATACCTTTTCTGGAAGCTCCACCAATGGCACCAAAGAAAGATAAAGGTATAGAAATAACCAAAGCACAAGGGCAGGAGATAACCAGGAAAGTAAAGGCCCGATAGAGCCAGGATGTAAAGTTAGATGGATTACCACAGATGATATTAATCAGTGGTGGCAGTAGGCAGATGACTAGTGCTGAATAGACAACAATAGGTGTATAGTAGTGGGCAAATTTGGAAATGAAATTTTCACTCTTGGATTTGGCACTGGCAGCATTTTCAACTAAATCTAATATTCTGGAAACAGTTGAATCTTCATAAAGACGGGTTGTTTCAATTGTCAAAGGTGCTGACATATTGATGCAGCCGGAAATGACTTCATCACCCTCATAGACTTCTTTTGGTTTGGTTTCACCAGTCAAAGCTGAAGTATTTAACATACTTTGGCCATTCAGGACTTTGCCATCAACAGGAATCTTGTCACCAACTTTGACGATGATTTTATCACCAATCTTCAGTTCTGATGGATCAGTTTTAATGAGTTCGTTATTTGAATCATAGATCCAGGCATAGTCGGGTCTGATGTCCATTAATTTTGTAATATTCTGTCTTGAGCGTCTGACGGCAACTGACTGGAATAATTCACCAATCTGATAGAACATCATAACCATGATACCTTCGGAATATTCTCCCAACCCAATAGCACCAATGGTGGCAATGGCCATCAGGAAGTTTTCATCAAAGACTTCTCTGTTGATCAGACCTTTGAAGGCTTTTCTTAAAATATCGTAGCCAATGATGCCATAGGCTAAAAGGTAGATAATGATTCCCAGTATTCCTGTGGGTTCAAGCGCAACATATAAAACAGTAAATATAGCAGATATGCCAATACGCAATAGTATCTTTTTTTGTCTTTTATTCATTAGAAAAAGATCTCACAATCATCTTCGACGATCTTACAGTTTTTTAATACTTCTTTCATGACTGTCATTTCATCAACATTTTCTTCAAATTCAACAGTCATTTTTAGGCCCATGAAATTGACAACAGCTTCTTTAACGCCTTTAGTTTTATTGGCTGCTTCTTCCATTTTGCGGGCACAGTTTGCACAATCAACATCAATCTTATAAGTTTTTTTCATATTCTAATCTCCTCATATGAATGAATATTCATATTTATATAATAGATGAATGTCATCATTCTGTCAATGAGTTATAATATTACTGAGGTGTGTCTATGAAAAAAATTGTATTCATCTGTGCCGGCAACATCTGTCGCAGTGCCATGGCCGAATTCATGTTTAAAGACATTATTAAAAAAAGAGGACTGGAAAATAAATATTCCTGCGAATCCAGAGCCGTCCGTTTCAACAATTATGGCAAAGATATGTATTATCTTTCCAAAGAATGTCTGGATAGACATCAGGTGCCTTATACTTTGCATAATTCCAGGATGGTAAAACCTGAAGAATATAATGATGTTGATATCTATTTCATCATGGCTGAAGATAATAGAGATTATTTTAATAGAATTATTGAAGATAAGGAAAATAAGGTCAGGATGTTGCTGAATGAGGTAATTGTTGATCCTTGGCCAGATGGTGATTTTGAAAAAGTATATGAACAGATAAATAGAGGAATTAATGAATTTCTGGAGGTAGATAATGCTTAATAAGGTTTTAAATTTTATTGAAAAGAGTCCAACAGCTTTTAATGCTGTTGATACTATTTCGGATTATCTTGAAGAAAATGACTATCTGGAATTAAATGAAGGTCAGGAATTTAAGCTTAAAAAAGGTGGCAAGTATTATGTCTGTCGTAATGGCAGTTCGATTATTGCCTTTAATGTTGGCAAGAAACTTAATGATGTTTCCTTGCATCTGACTTCATCACATACTGATTGTCCATGCCTAAAGCTTAAACCTCAGGCTATGATTAAAAAGGGTGATAGTGTTCAATTGAATGTTGAAATCTATGGTGGCATTTTAATGAGCCCCTGGTTTGATCGTCCTTTAGCCTTAGCAGGAAGAGTTATTGTCAAGGATGATGATAAATTAAAGATAGAATTATTTGATTCAAAGGAGGCTTTTGCCCTGATTCCTTCAGTTGCCCCACATATGAATAGAGCAGCAAATGATGGTATTAAGTATAATCCGCAGGTTGATTTGCTGCCTCTTGTTTCTTTAAATAAGAATTTTTCTCTGGAAGATTATCTGGCTAAGAAATTAGATATTTCCAAAGATAGTATTATGAGTTTTGATTTATATCTTTATCCTTTGATGTCAGCTTTAAAGTGGGGTGAGGATGGCGAATTTATTTCTTCTTATCATCTTGATGATCTGGAGTGTTCAATAACAACTTTATTGGGTTTTGTGAATACTTTTAATGATGATAATATCAATATCTATGCTTCTTTTGATAATGAAGAAGTTGGTTCTTTAACCCGCCAGGGTGCAGATAGTGATTTCCTACAGCTTGTTATTAAGAGAATCTGTCAGTCTTTAAAACTTGATTATCATTCATTATTATATAAGTCAATGAATCTTTCCTGTGATAATGCCCATGCCTTGCATCCAAATCATCCGGAGCTGGCTGATCCTTTGAATAAGCCGGAACTTAATAAGGGTCTGGTTATCAAATATAATGCCAATCAGTCTTATACTTCTGATGCATTGGGTTTTGCCTTATTTAAGGATCTGTTGGATAAGAAGGGTTTATTGTATCAGGTTTTTACTAATCGCTCGGATATTCGCGGTGGTTCAACTTTGGGTAATATTTCCAATTCCCATGTTTCAATCCTGTCTTTGGATATTGGTTTAGCTCAATTGGCTATGCATTCGCCATATGAAACAGCTGGTTCTAAGGATGTAGAGACAATGATAAATGCTGTAAAGTGTTTCTATGAAGCTCATTTGAGCATTGATGATAATAAATATTCATTATGAAAGAATTAAAGATTTTTGCCCTGAGGACCTGTCCATATTGTCAAAGGGCTTTTGGCTATTTAAATAAATATGGTTTGCCAGAGGATGTCAATGTCCGCATCATCTATGAGGATGAGGAAAAAGACCTGGCTGATTCTTATGATTATTATTATGTTCCTTCTTTTTATCTGAATGAAGAGAAGATACACGAGGGAGCGATGGATGAAAAAGATTTTCTCGAAGTTGTTAAAAAGTGCCAATGATGATTATCGCTATGGTCCAATCGTTGATTTGAAAGAGCGTTATCGTCTTTCAGAATTGATGGCCTATGATGGTATTCCGACCGTTTTTTATAGTATTTATTTACATGGTTCAGATATCAAAGTTGGTGAATGTGATTTACGTTTAAAGATTGATGAGCGTATGTATTACTATGGCCATATTGGTTATCATATCGATACAGCTTATCGGGGTAATCATTATGCCTATCGGGCCTGTCAATTATTGTTTGAAATTGCCTATAATGAATTTAATATTGATGAATTGATTATCACCTGTAATCCTGATAATATTCCTTCTTATAAGACTTTAAAGGCCTTAGGTGGTCTGGAAAAGGAAATAATTGCGATTCCTGAGAACCATGAACTGTATTGGCAGGGTGATAGGGAAAAATGTGTTTTTGTCTATGATTTGAGGAAGATGTATGGAGAAGCTTAGAAGTCTGGCTGAGGCCCTTGATTATTTAAAAAACGGCCAGCTTCTGGTAAATGGTCGCAAGGAACAATTTTATTATAAAAACGAACGTATTTATATCCGCAATCAGGGTTCATCCTATAGTCTGAATATTGATGAATTCATTCAACTGTTTAAAGATACAGTTTTCTATATCTATCAGGATAATGATATAAGCATTGATGATCAGAAAGATGAAGCCTATTATCGCTATTATCACAAGTAGTTATTGACGATAAATCAGTCCCATAACAGCTCCGGAAATACCACCGATGATATGGGTAATCTGAGAAATGTTGTCAAGGGAAAAGAGGCCACTATAGATTTCACTGCCCAGCCAGAAGATGGCTACCAGTATCAGTGTAATTGGAATGCCTTCCTTGCCACCGGTAACACTGGCCAGTAATATAAAGGCAAAGACAACACCACTGGCTCCTAATAAAATAGTATTAGGAAAAAAGATATTGTGGAAAATACCGGTTACCAAGGCGGTGACAAAGATGACATTGATTAATTTCTGATGATATTTTTCTTCAAGTATTGGTCCTAATAGGAGAATATAGAGAATATTGCTGATAAAATGATTAAAGTCAACATGTCCAAAGACATGGCAAATAAGGCGGACATAGGTAAGTATATTAAGTAGAGAAGAATTATAGGTAGAAAAAAAGAGATCAGTTGTTAAACCATTGCTGATATAGGCTAAAATAAGAGCCAAAGAACAGATGCCAACAAAAGCTAAAGTAATGGGGGCATTAATATATATTCTGAATTGTTTTCTCATAGAATTATTATTACATAGGGAGATGAAAATAGATATGAAAAAGAAAGTATCACTGGTCCTGGAAGGCGGTGGCATGCGGGGTGCCTATACCGCTGGTTGTCTATCCTGGCTGATTGACGAGGGTATTGATTTTTCTAATGCATATGGTATTTCAACAGGTGCTGTTCATCTGTGTTCTTATTTATTAAAAGATAAGACCTATCTTCATAATCTCTCCGTCAGAGAAATTGTTTCCAGGGAAGTAATTGGCCTGCGTTCTATATTACGTGAGGGTCAGATTGTTGGCTATGATTATCTTTTTAAGCAGATTATGGAAGATAAATATAATTATGATGTTAAGAATATTGTTTCTGATATCAATGGATATATTGGATTATATGATCTGAATATTTCCAAAACCGAATATCATCATGTAAAAGATATTGACAATGATATGTTGAAGGCAGCCTGTTCTTTACCGATTATTGGCAGAATCGTTAAAAAGGGTGAGAAACTTTTACTTGATGGCGGTATTCTGGAGATGATTCCGATTGAACAGGCTATCAGAGATGAAAATGATGTCCATCTGGTTATTACTACTAAGCCCCTTGGTTATGTGCGTAAACCATCTAATGCCTTTGTTGTCTGGCTGATGTCCAGATATTATCGTAAACATCCACAGATTGCCAAAGATTATCAGAAAAGACCACTAAATTATCGAAAAGAGATTGATATCATTAAAACATTGGAAAAGGAGGGTAAGGCCTTCTATCGCTATCCGACAAAGACAATCAATGTTTCAAGATTAAGAGGTAAGCCTGAGGATCTTGAGGAATTGTATCAATTGGGTTATCAGGATATGGAAAACAGCAGAGAAGCTATTTATAAATTATTGGTAAGTGAATGAAAAAATTAGTATTGGTATTATTATGTTTAGTTTTGTGTTCATGCACAAAGACAAATGAAGAAATAACTTATATTGAACCGGTCAATGATTTATATCTTTTTGATTATCTTAAAGAAGATGTGCAGGATGTCTTATTCAAAGCTAATGGTTATGATACAGTTGAAAACAATTATCTCAAGATGATTGGTGAAAAGCTGCCTGAGGATCTGGAAGTAGAGACCTATGATGGAAGTATTCTTAATTTCAATGATTTAAAGGATAAGACAGTCATATTGGAAGCTGTTGCCAACTGGTGTACCCATTGTCAGGATCAGACAAAGAATAATAATCCGGATCTGGAAGATATGGATGATGTGGTTTTTATTCAATATTTCAATGTTGGTGATAAGGAAGAAATCAAAACATTTTATGAAGAAATAGAGATGGAAATTCCCGATAATATCATCATTATTCCTCATGATGATAATTTAAAGGAATATGTTGATTCTCTGCATCCTCTTTATTATCCTTCTTTCTTTATTTATCGTAATGGTATCCTGTTTTTCGCCACTTCTGCTTCTTTGACCTATGATGACTATGCCATAATTCGAAGTATTGATAACATTGATCTTCTGGATGAAAATGGTCAGGATGTTCGAAATTTATTGAGAGACCGTTATGCGCTTTATGATGATTTAAGTATTGATGATCAGGCTTTTGTGGATAGTCTGAGTTCAGATAATAAGAGTCTTTTATTGAATAATATCGGTAAGAAAGTTGATTACAGCGATACTTATATTTTCCATAATAATGATTTATATAACATAAGCGACCTTAGTTTCTATCAGGATAAGAATGTCATCTTCTATTATCTGATGCTGGATGGGGAAGATGACCAGCAAAAAGTTGATGATTTAAATACTTTTATCAGTGAAAATAAGAATCTGGAAGTCATTGCGGTTTTATCTGAGGGTTCCCATTCTTCAATCTTTTTCTATGAGGGTCTGGAAAGACAAATTGATGCAGTTGTAACAACTTCGGATTCAGATCTGCCTAAAGTTATTTATAATTTTGATTTTGAAACATATCCGGCTTTTGTCTTTGTTGAAAAAGGCACCATTACTGGCGCCTTATATCAGGAAGATTTAAATATTAATGATTATCTGATTTATTTCTTTGGTGAAGAAGCTATCGCTCATCAATAGAGATATAACATATAATATTCATCAAATGATAGACCACTGTCTTTAATTTTTAAAGCCAGGTCTTTGCCAACAAAACGCAGATAATTATTGACGGCAATAGATCCGGTGACAGCTTCTTTTCCTTCGGGATAGCGGAAGATAAAGCCATATTCATGGGCATGTTCATTCAGCCATTTATAAGCTGTTGTCTGTTTGAAAAGGGATACACTTTCATTTTCAGCAGAAACAACATAGACGCCCAGTCCGCTTTGAGCGTCATAGTAGCCGGCTTTGACTGCATCCATTTTAACTTTGGCATAATCAGCCTGATCATCATAGGAACGATAGGCATCAACGGCATAGATACCAGGATTTTCTTTTCTTAAGTCAGCACAGAGTTCACTGAAGGCTTCCAACGCCTGACTTTGAAGCTGACAGTTATCAACCGCATTCTGACGTGAGATGGTAACCAGTTTTTCTGGTATATATTGTTCCAGAGTAAATTTAGTAGATATGAAGGCTTCAATACTGCTTTTATCTTTGACAGCTTCGCTGTTTTCATAAGGATGAAGATAGTCGTTGCTTAAGATGAAGTAGCTGCTGTTATTGTCAGGATGGTTTTTGCAGTCTTCAATATAGCTGTTGATATCAACTTTATCAAAGACACAAAGGGGAATCAGTTCGGTGTTTGTCAACTCACTGAAGAGGCTAATCATTTCTTCATCACTATAGCCTTTTAGACTCTTTAGTCTTTCATAGAGATAGAAGTCATCTTCATTTAGACTGTTTCTTTTTAAATAGAGGTCCAGATATTCTTTTTTGAAGTCTTCTTTGACTATTTCTGCATTCAGATAGTCTGAATAGGCTTCTTTTTCCAATATGGTATTCTTAAGCTTAAGCTGATAAATGGCTTTAATAGCTTCTTTGGAATAACCCAGATCTTTTAACTTATTCTGGTCAATAAAGCGGGGTATCTTATAAAGAGATAAGACAACAAGGATGACAAAGACTAATAAGGCGATAAATTTACCATTGAGTTTTCTTTTTACTTTAGGCATATTTTTCCTTTCTTTACAAAGGGAGCTTCGCAGGTGAAGCTCAGGTTCTCCTGACTAACCGGATGTTTAAAACTGAGTTTATAGGAATGAAGACAGAGCTGTCTTCCCTTAATAGCATTTTTATTGTAACGTTGGTCATTTAACAGGGCATGGCCACGGGATGAAAACTGGACTCTGATCTGATGAGATCTTCCGGTTTTTAAATCAATGTGGACTAAGGCCAGGTTATCTTTGATATCAATTATCTGATAATCAAGGATGGCTTCCTTACCCCTGGGATCAACTTTAACTGTATTGGTTTTAGGGTCTTTTAATAATTTATCAACCAAATGACCTTCGCTAGCCAGATCATTATATTCAACAATGGCCAGGTATTCTTTTTTGAAGGCTTCTTTATCTAAAATCATTTTGCTTAAACGGGCAGCAGCCTTGGATGTTTTGGCAAATACACAGACACCACTGACCGGTCGATCAAGACGATGAACCAGACCCAGATAGACATTGCCGGGTTTCTGATATTTTTCCTTGAGATATTCTTTGGCCATGGTCAAAAGATCTTTGTCTTTAGAGGCATCTTCTTGCATGGGAATATTGCAGGGTTTTTCGACAACTAAAAGGTGGTTGTCTTCATAGATGATTTTCATTTTGTCCATCTTGTGGTAAAGCCACATGGCAGATAGTAGTCAGTATCGATGATAGGGATGCCGATTTCATCGGCTTCAATATGACCTTTATCTTTAAACTTACTTCTTAAAAGATTGGCAATAACAGTCTGGGAATAGCCTGTTGTATAAGTATTTATAATAAGGAAAAGAGCTTTATCTGATAACAGTTCGATAGCACAGTCAACAAGGGGTCCAATTTTTTCTTCAAATTTGAATAATTCATTATCGGGTCCTCTTCCATAGGATGGAGGGTCCATGATGATACCTTCATATTTGTGACCTCTTCTTATTTCTCTTTGCATAAACTTCAGGCAGTCATCAACAATGAAGCGGATTTTTTTATCTGTTAAACCTGATAGGTCCCTGTTTTCTTTAGCCCATTCAATCATACCTTTAGCAGCATCGACATGAACTACTTCTTCAGCTCCAGCCTTAGAAGCGGCCATCGTAGCTCCACCGGTGTAGGCAAAAAGATTGAGGACTTTGACATCCTTTTGATTGTTTATAAGTTTATTGATATATTCCCAGTTGGCTGCCTGTTCAGGGAATAAGCCTGTGTGTTTAAAATTGGTTGGGGAGACTTTAAAAGTCAGGTCCTGAAATTGAACTTTCCAGGCTTCAGGTAATTTCTTTTTATATTCCCAATAGCCACCACCCTTATTGGAACGGTGATAATAGGCCATGGCACTATCCCAGATATCCGGTTTGAGTTTTGGCCAAAGAGCCATGGGATCGGGTCTTCTAAGAATGATACCATTCCAGGATTCAAGTTTTTCTTTATCACCAGCATCCAAAAGCTGATAGTCTTGAAAAATACTAGTACTTATCATAAGAAAATTATAACACGGCAGGAGTTTCAAATCTTATACAGCGTAGAAAATAAAAAAAGTGGAATTTCAGCAGGATTGATAGAGATGACTTATGGTGATAAATCATTAATGTAATATCTATAAGTAGCGACGTAAACGTCATGACATATAGATTAATAATCATTTTTACCTTGGTTTATTTGGAAAAATCAATTATAATATCTATAAGTAGCGACG
>DCGB01000109.1:0-4219 GCA_002314515.1 Solobacterium sp. UBA1789
TTCTGATAACACTGTACTGGAAGAATTATGGAATGATTATCCGGAATTGCAGCTGTTTCAGGTTCGATCAATACTTGGTACTTTTCTATTTAGTGCTGATGAGGTTTTTAAGGAAGTTCGCGTCTTATCAGGTGGTGAGAAGGTTCGCTTATCTTTGGCAAAGCTAATGATGAAAAAGGCCAATCTATTAATACTGGATGAACCTACCAATCATTTGGATATTGTTTCTAAAGAGGCTCTGGAGAATGCCTTAAAAGATTATGAGGGAACTATTCTCTTTGTTTCTCATGACCGTTATTTTATTAAGGAGATTGCCACTTCCTGCCTGGTGATTGAAAACAGGAAAACAACTTTATATACCGATGGTTATAAAGATTATATCGATACCAGGAAAAAAGAAGAAATCAAAGTTAAGGAAGATAAGACAAAGACCGAATTAAAAGAAGTCAAAGCCCGTCCAAAGTATAATCTGAAGAAACTGGAAGAAGAAATTTCACAGATGGAAGACTTACTGGAAGAAAAAAGAGAATTGCGTTTTGAGCCGGAATATTATCAGGATTCTGCCAAGATGCAGGAGCTGGATGAGGAAATAGATGATATTCATAATAAAATTCATGCCTTGGAAGAAAAATGGGAAGAGGCAATGATTGAAAATGAGGCTAAAAAATAGTGCTATAATAATAAAAAAAGGAGTGTATCAATATGTCTAATTGCTTAGTTGCCCAGAGTGGTGGTCCAACAGCTGTTATTAACGCAACTGTTGCCGGTATCGTTAAGGCTAATCAGATGAATCCTTATTATGATAAGGTTTATGGTGGCTTAAATGGTATTGAAGGTATTTTAAAGGAACATTTCGTTGATTTAACAGAAATGTCTGATGAAGAAAATATTATTTTAAAGCAGACACCTTCTTCTGCTCTTGGTTCATGCCGTTATAAGCTGAAGAGAGATAATATTGCTGATTTTGAAAAATTATTTGAAATTCTGGAAAAATACGATATTGAAACAATGTTCTATACTGGTGGTAATGATTCCATGGATACAGTTGCTGCCTTAAGTCAGTATGCAAAAGAACATAATATTACTAAACATCGTTTTGTAGGTTGTCCAAAGACTGTTGATAATGACTTGCAGATTATTGACCATTGCCCAGGTTTTGCTTCTTCAGCAAAATTTATTGCTACAACAGCTTTACATACCTGGCTGGATGTCAATGTTTATACCCGTCAGGAGGTCTTTGTCCTGGAGACTATGGGTCGTGATGCCGGCTGGCTGGCTGCTTCTGCCTGTTTGAGTGGTGTTGTCGATGTTATATGTCTTCCGGAAGTTGTTTTTGATAAGGAACTGTTCTTAAGAGAAGTTAAGAAGCATGTTGAAGCCAAGAATAAGTGCTATATCGTTGTTTCTGAGGGTATCCGTTATGCTGATGGCACTTATGTTGCAGCTGGCGAGGCTAAGAATGATGGCTTTGGTCATGTTATTCTTGGTGGTGCTGGTCAGGCAGTCTTATCAATGATTCTGGATGCAGGTGTTGCTCCACGTGGCAAGGTTCAGGATTTATGTTCTGCTCAAAGATGCTTTGCCAGTGGTCAGTCTCTGGTTGATGTCAATGAATCATTTGAATTAGGTATGTCTGCACACATGCGTTCAGTTGATAAGGAATTTACAGGCAAGATGGTTGGTCTTGTTCGTAAGGATCAGGAACAGTATGATGTTGATTTTATAGCAGTTGATGCCTCTGAGGTTGCCAATAAGGTTAAGAATTTCCCAAGTTCCTGGATTTTACCAAATTATGCTGGTATTACCAAAGAGGGTTATGACTATCTGGAACCATTAATTGTTGGTTCACCGGTTGTGATTTATGAAAATGGTGTTCCAGCCTTTGTAAAACCATATTATATGCGTTAGAAATAACAGCCTGTGAAAGGGCTGTTTTTTTATGGATATATGAATTGTGATAATAATGTGAAAATTAATTGATAATTTTTTGACAATCAACTAAAATTGATTATATCTAGGACTTTGCTCAATTGTTTTTGTTGTGTAAATGTCCTGATAGAAAAAAGGAGGAAAAAAATGAAAAAGTTATTAGTGTTGCTTCTAGCTCTTCTTATGGCTTTCACTCTTGCTGCTTGTAAGGCTGAAGAAACAGCTGATGGTGGTGAAGAAGAACCTACATATGATGCAAGTGCTGTTGATATCAGTACTTTGAAGCTAGCAAACACAAACGAGTACACTTATGCTGACAGTTCAGAAATCGCAAACATGGACTATGTTACTACTGCACTTGCTACTGACCATGAAATCAACGTTAACTTCGTTGATGGTTTAGTTGAATGTGACAACTATGGTAACTATGTTGGTTCATTGGCTGAAAGCTGGAGTGCTAACGCAGATTCTACAGTTTGGACATTCAATCTGAAGAAGGGTATTAAGTGGGTTACTTCTACTGGTGAAGAATATGGTGAGGTTGTTGCCGAAGATTTCGTTACTGGTTTAAGACATGCTGCTGAATTCCAGTCAGGTACAGCTTATGTTGCTACTAATGTAAAAGGTTTCAACGATTACATGAATGGTGGCGATTATTCCGATGAGGCTTGGGCTAATGTCGGTATCGAAGCTAAGGATGAATATACAGTTGTTTACACATTAGACAGTGCTGTTCCTTACTTCTACACAATGGTTGAATATACAACATTCTACCCTGTAAACAGAACTTTCTTAGAGACTAAGGGTGATGGTTGTAAGATTGGTACTCCAGATGTTAATGCTTGTACATTTGGTCAGCCAGTTCCTGATTCAATTCTTTATAATGGTGCATTCATTCTTTCATCATTCGATGTTAAGTCTTCTACAGTTTTAACTAAGAATGCTGCTTACTGGGATGCTGCTAATGTAAACTTTGATAAGGTTACTGTTATTTATGATGATGGTTCAGATCCATTCTCAGTTATCCGTGGTTTTGAACAGAACATCTATGCTGCTTCTGGTTTAGCTACTAACTGGGGTGAAGAAATCTTTAATGCTATGTACACTAAGTATGATGGTTATGTAACTGAAAGTTTACCTAACTGTTATGCATTCGGTGTTGTCTTCAACTACAACCGTGTAACTTATGAAAACACTAACTATGCTGAAGATGAAACATTAAAGGCTAATACTCAGGCTGCTATCAGAAATGAAAACTTCCGTAAGGCTATTAAGGCTGCCTTCGATGTTCAGTCATATCTTGAAGTATCTGCTCCAACATTAGTTGCTCAGGGTACTATCAGAAACATGAATGGTGTTCCAAACCTGGTTACAAGTTCTGATGGCACATTATATGTTGATTTAGTTGAAGAAGCATATAAGGAATTAACTGGTGAAGAAGTTAACTTAACTGATGGTCAGTGGCCATGGTTAAGCAAAGACAACGCTCTTGCTTATATCGAAGCTGCTAAGGCTGATGGTATTGAATTCCCAGTTCACGTTGACATGCTAGTCATCGAAACTTCTGATAGACTTACTAAACAGGCTCAGTCTATGAAGCAGTCTATTGAAGAAAATACTGATGGTCAGATCATTATCGAATTAGTTATGAGAGATTCTGATACAGTTCAGAATATCGCATACTACACTGATTTGTGGTCAGATGCTGACTATGATATTTCTACATTCACTGGATGGGGCCCAGACTATGTTGACCCTAAGACATTCACTGAAATCTATAACTCTGAAAATGGTTATTACATGCATTCTTGTGGTTTAACAGACCAGTTGTTCTCACCGGATGACTATGGTACTGATGATGAACTCAAGGAAGAATTAGGCTTCAAAGAGTACGATGCATTATACCTTGCTGCTGACGAAATCAAGGGTGATCTTGATGCTCGTTATGAAGCATTCGCTAAGGCTGATGCTTACTTGTTAGCACATGCATTATATATCCCTACATCTCAGCAGACCAGATCTGCACGTGTTACTCACGTTGTTCCTTTCACTGCTCCATATTCTACTGGTGTATCTCAGTATAAGTTAAAGGGTATGCAGTTACAGGAAGACATCGTTTCAAGAGAACAGTACGATGCAGCTAAGGCTATCTTTGATAACGGTGGTAAATAAGCATTATTGTTAGATAATTAATCTTTCAATTATAAGTTGGGAAATAGGATGCTATTTCCCAACTTTTGTCGGTTTATAGAGATCAGTGAGGTATTTTTATGAAAAAATATATTTTTTC
>DCGB01000109.1:4263-8378 GCA_002314515.1 Solobacterium sp. UBA1789
TCTCTATTGTAATCGTCATGATTTTTACCCTGATTCCGCGAAACAAGGTTTTAGACCTCGATACCGGTTATCGTAAAATGACAGGCGATAATAAAACAATCTATCGATATAACAGATTTGATGATTTAGGCTACCTGGATTTTGTTCGCTTACCTGAAATGTGTAAAAACGAAGCCAGCGACTATGATGCCTGCGTAATTAATAATTCAGCCGAAAATGAGCGCGTCCTGGCTGAATATGAAAAAAAGGGTTATACAATTGAGTACCTGCGCAATGGTACGGCTTTTGCTTATCGTGATTATAATATCTTCGAACTGGTTGGCCGTTTCTGGATAAATTTAATCAACATTGATACGCCAAATGCCATTCAGGATGAAAATAATCCTGATTTAGAAAGAAAAATATATCTTGGCAAAGACGAAAACAACGTCCCAGCCATTATGTGCTCGGGATGTGAACATAAATATTTGATTTACTTTGATAGTTCACTGCCATTTATTCATCAGAACTTTATTACAATGAATTTTGGCGTTTCTTATCCTACCAAGTCTGGTGTTCCAACTATTGATGTCATCAATGAAGGCCAGGGTGCCCAAAAGATGATTTCTCAGACTTTTGCTACAGGCATCACAATGGAATCACCTTTGAATCTCCATACAGCGTCTTATAAGAGTGTTATTGACCATTTGGATCAGAAGAAATTTACTGATAACTATGCTGATTGTGATTCTTACTATGATTCACCATCAATGGTTGGTACTTCGTACATCTTTGGCATCATTTCTCTTATTCTTGCCTATGTCTTTGGTATCCCGGCTGGTATTGCCATGTCCCGCAATAAAGACAAATTTGTTGATAAGCTTTGTGTTGTCTTTATTAACTTTGTAATAGCTATGCCTTCTTTGGCTTTAATTTTCTTTATTCGTGAATTTGGAACCAAATTAGGTTTCCCTGATAAGTTCCCGCAACTGGGTTTCACCAGTATTAAGTCATACATTATTCCAATCGTTATTCTGGCTATATTAAATATGCCGGGTCTGATGACTTGGACACGTCGTTATATGATAGACCAGGCTAATGCTGATTATGTCAAATTTGCCAGAGCCAAGGGCTTATCACAAAGAGAGATTTTCTCCAAGCATATTTTAAAGAATGCCATCATTCCAATTATCAATGGTATTCCAAGTTCGGTTGTCTTATGCATTTCTGGTGCCCTTATTACTGAAAGTGCTTTTGCCATTCCTGGTATGGGCAAAATGTTACCGGATGCAATTAATAAGATGAACAACAATATGGTCATTACTTTGACTTTTATATTTGCTGCTTTATCAATATTCTCGGTTTTATTGGGTGATATTTTAATGACCCTTGTTGATCCTAGAATTCAGTTGGCTGCAAAGAAAGGAGGAAAAGACTGATGTTTAAGAAAAAAAATAAGATCGTTACTGTTGAAGATGTTAAAGAAGAAGCAGTTATCGATTTAAATGATCCTTCTTTATTTGAATTTCAGATTGCCGATGATTCAGCTTCTGAACATATTGCTGCCCCTAAATATTCTTATTGGGGATCAGTATTCAGAAGATTCTTTTCCAATAAGATTGCAATACTGATGCTGGTAATTGCAGTTGTTGTCATGTTATTTGCCTTTATTCAGCCAATGTTTTCCGGTTATGATCATCTAAAGGCACCAAATATCAACAATAAATCTATGCATTTCCTGCGTCCGGGTACCAATGGTTATATTTTTGGTACGGATGATAAGGGTAATTCTCTATTTGATGCTTTGTGGTCAGGTACCCGTAATTCTTTATTTATTGCTTTGGCTGCAACATTCCTGACTGAGCTTGTTGGTATTATTGTTGGTATGTTCTGGGGCTTTTCCAAGAAACTGGATGTCTTTATGATTGAGGTTTATAATGTCTTGTCCAACATTCCAACGACACTTATTGCCATGATAATGGTCTATGCCTTAGGTGGCGGTAAGGCCCAACTGATTTTTGCCTTATGTATCACTTCCTGGGTTGGTTCTGCTTATTTCATTCGTGTTCAGGTTATGATTATCCGTGACCGTGAATATAATCTGGCTTCCAAGTGTCTGGGTACACCGATAAATAAGATAATTTTAAATAATATCCTTCCTTATCTGGTTTCGGTTATTATTACTTCGGTTTCCCGTGATGTCCCATCTTTCATTTCTTATGAAGTTGCCTTATCTTTCATGGGTGTTGGTCTTGATGAAACACAGGCTTCACTTGGTCGTATGATTCAGAAATATTCACCATTTATGACTTCGGCATCTTATCTGTTCTGGATTCCGGTTGCTACTTCAGCAATCATTTCCGTTTCTTTATATATAGTTGGTCAGGCTTTAGCTGATGCCTCTGATCCACGTACACATATGATTTAAGGAGTCTTTATGGAAAAAAATAATGTTATTTTGTCTGTTAAAGACCTGGAAGTTAAATTTAAAGTTCGTGACCGTGTATTGACGGCTATTCGTAATATTTCTCTGGATTTTGAGGAACATAAGGTCGTTGCCATTGTTGGTGAATCTGGTTCTGGTAAGTCTGTTTTTACCAAGACTTTTACTGGTATGCTGGATATCAATGGTGAAGTATCTAAGGGTGAGATCTGGTTTGAAGGACGTAATCTGATGGATATCAAAGATGACAAGGGCTGGGAAGAGATTCGTGGTAAGAAGATTGCAACTGTTTTCCAGGATCCAATGACTTCTTTAAATCCGGTTAGAACCATTGGCTATCAGATTTCAGAAGTTATCATCAAACATCAGGGTAAGTCCAAGGAAGAGGCTAAGAAAGAAGCCATTGAACTGATGGAGAAGGTTGGTATTCATGATGCTGAAAGACGTTATGATGAATATCCATTCATGTATTCCGGTGGTATGCGTCAGCGTATCGTTATTGCGATTGCTTTGGCTTGTCATCCAAAGATTCTGATTTGTGATGAACCAACTACTGCTTTGGATGTTACTATTCAGGCTCAGATTATTCGTTTAATCAAAGATCTGGCTAAGGAATATGATTTCACAACTATCTATATTACCCATGACTTGGGTGTTGTTGCCAATGTTGCTGACTATGTTGCAGTTATGTATGCTGGTCAGATTATTGAATATGGTACAGTTGAGGATATTTTCTATGATTCCCGTCATCCATATACCTGGGGCTTATTGTCTTCTTTGCCACAGCTTGGTCTAAAGGGTGAGGAATTATTCGCTATCAGAGGTACACCACCTTCATTATTTGAAAGAGTTAAGGGTGATGCCTTTGCCCCTCGCAGCAACTATTCATTAAAAATTGACTTCCTGAAGGAACCGCCAATTTTCCCGATATCAGATACTCATTGGGCTAAGACCTGGTTACTGGATCCGCGTGCACCAAAAGTAGATCCGCCAGAGGTTATCAGGACGCTTCATGAGCGTATGATCAATATGACCAAGAAAGGAGGCGTCTATGGCCAGAGACAATAAAGAAGTATTAGTCGATGTCAAAGATCTGGATGTCACTTTCTATAATGGCAAGAAGGCTTTTAGAGCTGTTAAGGATGCCAGTTTCCAGATTTACAAGGGTGAAACCTTTGGTTTGGTAGGCGAATCAGGTTCTGGTAAGACAACTATTGGCCGTGCTATCATGCGTTTAAATGATATTTCCAAGGGTGAAATCTGGTATAACGGTAAACGTATCGATGGCAAATTATCTAAAGAAGATAAGAAATATGTTGTTCGTAATATTCAGATGATTTTCCAGGATCCTGCTGCTTCCTTAAATGAGCGTGCTACAATTGATTATTGTGTTTCTGAAGGTTTATATAACTTCCACTTATATAAGGATGAAGCTGATCGTGAAAGACAAGTTGATGAAGCATTGTCTTCTGTAGGCTTATTACCAGAACACAAGTCCCGTTATCCACATGAATTTTCCGGTGGTCAAAGACAGCGTATTGGCATTGCCCGTGCGATGGTTATGCAGCCACAGTTTATTATTGCAGATGAACCGATTTCTGCTTTGGATGTTTCTATTCGTGCTCAGGTTTTAAATCTGATGAATAAGTTTAAGGAAGAAAAAGGCTTAACTTATATGTTTATTGCCCATGAT